>NZ_JBSFYW010000001.1:0-335990 GCF_053599975.1 Streptomyces sp. NPDC005141
GGTTCGAGCCCCGAAGGGCCCGAACCCGCGCTCCGGTCGCCGCTCAGCCCTCGTCGGGCGTCAGCCGCAGCGAGATGCTGTTGATGCAGTACCGCTGGTCCGTCGGGGTCGCATACCCCTCACCCTCGAACACATGACCGAGGTGCGATCCGCAACGGGAGCAGCGCACCTCCGTCCGCTCCATGCCGTGCGACCGGTCCTGGATCAGCTCGACGGCGTCGGTGTCCTTCGGGTCGTAGAAGGACGGCCAGCCGCAGTGCGACGCGAACTTCTCCGTGGAGGTGAAGAGTTCGGCGCCGCAGGCGCGACAGGAGTAGACGCCCGTCGTCTTGGTGTCGGTGTACTCACCCGTGAAGGCGGGCTCGGTGCCCGCCTTACGGAGCACCGTGTACTCGGCCGGGGTCAGCTCCGCACGCCACTGCTCGTCCGGCTTTTCGATGTCGTACGACATGAAGCTCAACCCCTCACGTTCAAGAAGGCCCACTGGGAGCCACGGCTACTCGGACAGCCGGGCGAGGATCTCCGGTCCGAGATCCGTCACGTCGCCCGCGCCCATGGTGAGAACGAGATCACCGGGCTTCGTCATTCCCGCGACGACGGACGGCACCTCGGCCTTGTCGTGGACCGGTGTCACCTCCGCGCCCGCCGCCCGTGCGGCCTTCAGGATCAGCTCGCTGGTGACGCCCGGGATCGGGTCCTCGCGGGCCGGGTAGATGTCCAGGACGACCGAGGCGTCCGCCAGGGACAGCGCCTCGCCCATCTCCTTGCCCAGTTCCTGGGTGCGGGAGAACAGGTGCGGCTGGAAGACCACGAGGATGCGGCCCGAGGCCCCGGCCCGCATCGCCTCCAGGTCGGCCGTCATCTCGGTCGGGTGGTGCGCGTAGGAGTCGATGACCTGGACGCCGGCCGCCTCGCCCTTCAGCTGGAGGCGGCGCTTCACGCCGGTGTAGGAGGCGAGCGCGGGGGCCAGTTCGGCGGCCGGGATGCCCAGGGCGACACCCGCCGCCAGCGCCGCCACCGCGTTGTGCGCGTAGTGGCGGCCGGGCACGGAGACGGCGAAGGTCAGCTCGGCGCCGTCCAGCAGGACCGTCACCTCGCTCTTCAGGCCCTGCGGTACCACGGAGAGCACCCGGACGTCCGCGTCGGCGGCATCGCCGTACGTCACCACGCGCACGTCACGGGCCTCGACCCGGCGCGTCAGCTCGCGGGCGCCCTCGTGGTCCGCCGAGATCACCAGCGTGCCGCCCTCGGTGACGCGGTCCACGAACGTCTCGAAGGACTCGTAGATCTCTTCCATGGACGCGTAGTTGGCGTGGTGGTCGAGCTCGACGTTGAGGATGATCGCGACCTCGGGCGCGTACTTGTGGAAGCTGCGGTCCGACTCGTCGGCCTCGGCGACGAAGATCTCGCCGTCGCCGTGCAGGGCGTTCGAACCGGGGGCGTCGAGGTCGCCGCCGATGGCGTACGACGGGGAGAGACCGAGCGAGGACAGGGACACGGCCAGCATCGACGTGGTGGTCGTCTTGCCGTGGGTGCCCGCGACCGCGATCGGGCGCAGGCCGTCCATCAGGCGGGCGAGGGCGTCCGAGCGGTGGACCACCGGGATGCCGAGCTCGGCCGCCCGGGCGAGTTCCGGGTTGTCCGCGCGGATCGCGGAGGAGACCACGACGCAGGTGGCGTCGGTCGCGAGATGGTCGGCCGCGTGCCCGATGTGCACCGTGGCACCCAGCGCGCGCAGGGCCTCGGCGGTGGCGGACTCCTTCGCGTCGCTGCCCGCCACCTCGGCTCCGCGCTGCGCGAGGATCTTCGCGATGCCCGACATCCCGGCGCCGCCGATGCCGATGAAGTGCGGTCGGTCCATCGCGGTAGGAAGGCCGGGTGCCATGCGTGTATCTCCCCAAGATCCGGTACGAAGGTGGGCGCGCTCTCCCGAAGAGAACGCGCACCCAGCCTATGGGGTGCGGTGGACCGCACCTCACAAGGGACACCGGCGAACCCGCCCCACCCCCGGGGACGGGCGCGAAACCGCGCGCCCCCGAGGGGACGCGGAGCCCTCCACGGACGCGCCCCGGGAATCGAAGCCGGTCACGGCGGTCCGCACCGGACTCGCGTCCACGCGAAACCGCCTCGGGCGGCGCCGGGACGCGGATCCCTGTCTCAGGCCTTGCTGTGCGAGAACAGCTTCAGCACCGGCACGCCCACCTTGTGGCGGGCCCGGGAAGCCCAGTCCCGGTGGAAGAACTCCTCCACGTAGTGGGGGTCGGTCAGCACGATGACCTCATCGGCCTGGACCTCGTCGACCAGGACCTTCAGCGCGTCGAGCGGATGCTCCTCGATCAGCCGTCCCTCGGCCGCGCTGCCGGACGCGCGCAGGGCGACCAGCGACACCTCCAGCGCCCGCTCGCCCTGGCCGGCGGCCGCCTCGCCCTCCAGCGTCTCGCCCTCACGGGCCGCCTCGTCGATCTCGCCGAGCGCCACGTCGTCGATGGCCCGCAGCAGCCGGTCCGCCTGGTCGCCCCGGGGCTGGAGCAGCACGTGGAAGGTGACCGCCTCGTCACCGTGCAAGGTGGTGACGAACTCCACGTCGGCGGACGTCAGGGCCTTCTCGATCATCAATACGCTTGTGAACACGACAGGCGCCCTTCTCGTCCGTGGGCCGTCCCGGCCCCCTGCGGAAACCATCCTGCCCCGTGACAGCACGGGTACTGCGCGATTTAGTGTGCCCGGCGGAAGATAAACGGAACCGACTATTCCGACGCCCTGTCGGGCCGACGGTATCGGCTGTAGAGGAACCCGGCCTCTTCCAGCAAAGACGCCAGTTCGAACCGGTGCGGGACCGGGATCGGGGGTCCTCCGGCGATCCGCTGGGCGTCGCCCGCGGCGAGCATCGGGGCCAGCGTCAGACACAGCTCGTCCAGCACACCGGCCGCGATCCACTGCCCCAGCAGACGGGGCCCGCCCTCGGTCAGCAGCCTGGTGTGCCCGAGGTCGCCCAGGGCCCGTACGGCGCGGACGGGATCGACGCCCATGCCGTCCCCCGCGATCACCACCTGCGCGCCCGCCCGCTCGGCCTCCGCGATCCGGTCCGGGGCGGCCGCGGCACCCGTCAGCACCAGCGTGGGCACCAGGGGCGAGGTGAAGAGCGGCAGCGAGAAGTCCAGGTCGAGGCTCGCCGTGACCACCGCGATCGCGGGCGCGGGGCCCTGCCCGGCGGCCTTGCGGAGGGCCGCGAAGGCCTCACGCGCGCGTGCCGGGCGGTACCCCTCCTGCCGTACCGTTTCCGCTCCGACGACCACGACGTCCGCGAGAGCCCTGAGGACCCCGAAGATCCGCATGTCGGTGGCGCTGGAGATGGGCTGCGAGCGCCCGTCGTGCTGGGCGGCGCCGTCCAGTGTGGACACCATGTTGGCCCGCAGCCAGGGCTCGCGGACCCCGGGGTAGGCGTACGCCTCCGCCAGTTCCCCGAGCTCCCACTCGCGCTCCGTCACAGCCGTCTCGGAGGCCTCGGCGGAGGCCTGGGCTGCTGTTTCGTAGGTCACAGGGAACAGGCGTCGCATGACGTGCAGTGTGGCACGGCGCATAGAGTGGGGAACCGTGTCGTCCACCACCACCGCCTCCGGGATCGACCCGATAGCCGAAGCGGCCCCCTCGTCCCTGTGCGCCCGCGAGCCGCACGTCCCCGCCGACCGGCTCGTCGCCGAGATGGTGCCGCCGCCGCGCTTCGACTCGGTGCGCTTCGCCACCTACATCCCGGACCCGAACCAGCCGAGCCAGATCGAGGCCGTAGGCATCCTCGAACGCTTCGCCGGCGGGCTCGGCGGGGCTCACGCCATCGGCGCCCCCAAGCGGAGGCTCTTCGGCTTCGGCAAGGCCCCGAAGGCTCCGGCCGGTCCCCGGGGCGTCTACCTGGACGGCGGCTACGGCGTCGGCAAGACCCACCTCCTCGCCTCCCTGTGGCACGCGACCCCGGCGGAGCCCTCGCTCAAGGCGTTCGGCACCTTCGTGGAGCTGACGAACCTGGTGGGCGCGCTCGGCTTCCAGAAGACCGTGCAGACCCTCTCCGGGCACCGCCTCCTGTGCATCGACGAGTTCGAACTGGACGACCCGGGCGACACCGTCCTCGTCTCCACGCTGCTCGGCAAGCTGGTCGACGCGGGCGTCGCGCTCGCGGCCACCTCGAACACGCTTCCGGGCAAGCTCGGCGAGGGCCGGTTCGCGTCCGCCGACTTCCTGCGCGAGATCCAGGGCCTCTCCGCGCACTTCCGCCCGCTGCGCATCGACGGTGAGGACTACCGCCACCGCGGGCTGCCCGAAGCGCCGCCCCCGTTCTCCGACGAGCAGGTCACCAAGGCGGCGTACGCCACGGAGGGCGCGTCCCTGGACGACTTCCCGCATCTGCTCGACCATCTCGCCCGCGTCCACCCCAGCCGGTACGGCGCCCTGACCGACGGGCTCGAGGCGGTCTGCCTCACCGACGTCCAGCCCGTCCCGGACCAGTCGACCGCGCTGCGGCTCGTCGTGCTCGCGGACCGGCTCTACGACCGTGAGGTGCCGGTCCTCGCCTCCGGAATGCCCTTCGACCGGCTGTTCAGCGAGGAGATGCTGAACGGCGGCTACCGCAAGAAGTACTTCCGCGCGATCTCCCGGCTGACCGCGCTCGCCCGCGACGCGAAGGGGCTCGTGGAAGGCCACGGGGCCTAGCACCACACCCCGCGTCTCCACTGTGAATCGACCGGCCAGGTCCTGGATCCCCCTCGCTCCTCGCGAAGGTCGGCACCGCGCCAACGGCCCGCCCCCTTCGGGGCGCTGTTCCGGGCGCCCCCTTTTCGGACACTCCGCGCGACGTAAAGTGGAGATGTCGCGCAAATCGGGCGGCTCGGAAGGGGGTCGTCATGGTCCAGGAACTCATCGTGGCGATCACGGCGGCCTGTTCCGCCTCAGTGATCTACGTCGCGGCCGGTGCCCGGGTCGTCAAGCAGTACGAACGCGGGGTCGTCTTCCGCCTCGGGCGGCTCGCGGGGGAGGTCCGCTCCCCCGGTTTCACCATGATCGTTCCCTTCGTCGACCGGCTGCGCAAGGTCAACATGCAGATCGTCACGCTGCCCATCCCGGCCCAGGAGGGCATCACCCGGGACAACGTCACGGTCCGCGTCGACGCGGTCGTCTACTTCCGGGTGGTGGACGCGCCGAACGCGATCATCCAGGTCGAGGACTACCGCTTCGCGGTCTCACAGATGGCGCAGACCTCCCTCCGGTCGATCATCGGCAAGAGCGACCTGGACGACCTGCTGTCCAACCGCGAAAAGCTCAACCAGGGACTGGAGTTGATGATCGACAGCCCGGCGATCGGCTGGGGTGTGCAGATCGACCGGGTCGAGATCAAGGACGTGTCGCTGCCGGAGACGATGAAACGGTCCATGGCCCGGCAGGCCGAGGCCGACCGTGAACGCAGGGCCCGCATCATCAACGCGGACGCGGAGTTGCAGGCGTCCAAGAAGCTGGCACAGGCCGCCGAGGTGATGTCGGAACAGCCGGCCGCGCTCCAACTGCGGCTGCTGCAGACGGTGGTGGCCGTCGCGGCCGAGAAGAACTCCACGCTCGTCCTGCCCTTCCCGGTGGAACTGCTGCGCTTCCTGGAACGGGCCCAGTCGGGACAGCCGCCGGTGGTGGCCGAGTCGCAGCGGGAGCCGCAGCCGAAGGCGCCGCCCGTGGTGGAGCGGCAGCCGGCGGTCGAGCCCGCCGATGCCCCCGCCGCGCCGGACCGGATCAATGGAGTACCGGAGGCCCTCGGCCTCCCGGAGGCGTTCGCGGACACGGACGGGTTCGGAATCCCGGATGCGTTCGGAATCCTGGATGAGCCCGGGACGCAAGGAGAGCCCGGGATGTCAGGAGAGCCCGGGGAACCGGGCGAGCCTCGGGGTCCGGAGGACTCCAGGGAACCGGGCAGGGCCGGGAAGATGACGAAGGGTGCGGAGCCGGAGAAGCCCACGAAATAATCCCGTGCCCGCCCCGGGGGCCGCTGCTAGCGTGAGGGCCATGAAGCGTGCCGCACTGAACACGACGACGCCGGAGAGTGTCCCGGCGCGCTGACCGCTGACGTGAGTCGAAGCCCCGGGGCGAGTGCCCCGGGGCTTCGCCGTGTGGTCGCTCGCCCTCCGCAAGCGAGGAGACCACCATGAACGACCACCGCCGACTCGGCCGTGAACTCGACCTGTTCGACACCGACCCCCTGATGGGCGCCGGACTGCCGTACTGGCTGCCGGACGGCGCCGCCGTGCGGTACGCCCTGGAGGAGTACGTCCGCGACGCCGAGCGGCGGGCGGGCTATCGGCACGTGTACTCCCCGGTGTTGGGCAAACGGGAGCTGTACGAGATCTCGGGGCATTGGTCGCACTACGGCGACGACATGTTCCCGCCGATGGAACTGGGCGGCGAGCAGATGCTGCTGCGGCCGAGCCTGTGCCCCCATCACGCTCTCATCTACCGCTCCCGCCCGCACAGTTACCGTGAACTCCCCTTCCGAATGGCCGAGTTGGGCGGCATGTACCGTTCCGAGCTGTCCGGCGTACTCGGCGGCCTGACCCGCGTCCGCGCCATCCAGCTCAACGACGCGCACATCTTCTGCACCCCGGACCAGGTCGCCGAAGAGGCTTCCGCCGCCCTCGGGTTGATCCGCGGGGCGTACGCCGCGATGGGCATCGACGCGGCCCGCTACCGGCTGTCGCTGCCCGGCCCCGGCGGGAAGTACGTCGCCGATCCCGAGCTGTGGCGCAGATCCGCCGCGCTGCTGCGCGAGGTCCTCGACGGTTCCGGCGTGGCGTACGAGGCCGTCGAGGGCGAGGCCGCGTTCTACGGGCCCAAGATCGACGTCCAGATCACCGACCCGGCGGGCCGCGAGTCCACCCTCTCCACCGTGCAGATCGACTTCCACCAGCCGGAGCGCTTCGATCTGCACTACATCGGAGCCGACGGCGGGAAGCACCGGCCGGTCATGGTGCACCGCAGCGTGATCGGCAGCCTGGAACGGGCCGTCGCCCATCTCATCGAGGTGCACGGCGGCGCCTTCCCCGCCTGGCTCGCCCCCACCCAGCTGGTGATCCTGCCCGTCTCCGACGCCGAGACCGACCGGGCCCTCGGGCTGGTACGCCGCTGCCGCGACCGGGGCCTGCGGGCCGAGCTCGCCACCCCGGACCAGGGCAGTCTGGGCGCCCGGGTGCGCGCCGCCCGCCTGGTCCCGTACCAGGCGGTGATCGGTCCCCGGGAAGCGGCGGCCGATCTGGTCGCCCTGCGCCTGCGCGACGGGCGCCGCCTCGACCCCCGGCCGGCCGACGAGGTCCTGAGCCTCATCGGGCAGCTGATCGAATCCCGTAGCGCCGACCTGCTCGACCGGGCCGCCTGAGCCCGCGCGTCGGGCACCGGCTCGCGCGGAGCGTGGCCCCGGATAGAGCCCCAGGTGGGTGACTTCGGGGCCGCGCACGGACGGCACACCTCCACGATGGGCGAATAGTCAGATTTACCCGCATATCTTCACATGATGATCCTCTCTGTACGGAGCATCGCCGTGACCTGCGCCCTTGGAGCACTCGGTGCCGCACTCGCCGCTTGCGGCGGTCCGGCGACGCCACCCTCCGGCCGCCGGGCGCACCACGCGTCCGCCACCCCGGCCGCGACCACGCGGCCGCCCACGCTCGCGCCCGGGCCCGCCGGACTGACACCCGTCTTCGAGAACGGACCGCGTTCGCGGGACAAGACCGTCGCGCTCACGTTCGACGCGGACATGACCGCGGATCAGGGGGCTCGGGCCGCGGCCGGTGAGCACTTCGACAATCCCCGGCTGATCGCGACGCTTCGGGAGTTCAAGGTGCCCGCGACCGTCTTCATGACGGGCCGGTGGGCCGACGAGTATCCGCGGGAGGCCAGGGACATCGGCCAGGACCCGCTGTTCGAGATCGCCAACCACTCGTACAGCCACTACGCCTTCACGAAGGACTGCTACGGGCTGCCGACCGTGCCCGAGAACAGGATGCGCGCGGACGTGGAGCGGGCGTACGCCGCCTTCAGGAAGGCCGGGGTGCGGGACGCGATGCCGTACTTCCGCTTCCCCGGCGGGTGTTACGACCAGCGGTCGCTGCGTACGCTCAGCGCGGCCGGGGTCACCGCCGTGCAGTGGGACGTGGTGAGCGGGGACGCGTTCGCGACGGACGCGGACGCCGTGGCGCGACAGGTCCTCGACGGGGTGCGGTCCGGGTCCGTCGTCGTCATGCACTGCACGCGCAGCGCGGCTCCGGCGACCGAGCGGGCGCTGCGGACGGTCGTTCCCGAGCTGCGCCACAGGGGCTTCCGGTTCGTGAAGGTGTCCGAGCTCATCGGCGCCGCGGGCGGACGGCACTGAGCATCCGCGCCGCTCGCGTACTCCTCGCGCTCCCCGGCCGGGCGCCGCTCGTAAGCTGGAGCCATGAGAGACGACTACTGCGCGTCCGGCCCGGTCCGGCCTGCCGGTGAGTCCCTCCACGCCGTCGACGCGGCGGGGGACGGCGGGCCGCCGTACGCCGAGTGCGTGCTGTGCCGCGAGCCCACCGAGTACCCGGAGTCGCGCAAGGGGATCACGCTGTGCCCCGTCTGCGAGTGGCAGGAGGCACAGCGCACCGCGTGTTCCGGCTGACCGGTGCGGGTCGGGACCGGGGCAGGGCAGATACCGCCGACGAACGGCCCGGGAGCCGGGAGCCGGGAGCCGGGAGCCGGGAGCCGGGAGCCGGGAGCCGGGAGCCGGGTGAGAACGACCGGGGAGGGCGTTCGGTGCGGGTGTCGCGGGAAGGCGTCCGCGAGAACCGGCCGTTCTGAACGGATCTTCCGCCTGGCAGACTGGTGGCCGTGACCAGCGACCCGACCTCCGCCGACGACAGCCCGTTCCGCTCCGAGCCCACCGTGCGCGACAAGGCGGTGCAGTTCGTGCTGCCGCTGGTCGTGCACATCGAGAAGGCCGCTCCCCCGGCGCGCACCGACGCGCTGGAGACTTCGGCCCGGGCCGTGCTGACGATCCTGAGCGACGAGCGGTCGCTCGGGGACGGCGAGTGGGCGCAGGCGATGCGGGACTGGCAGGACGCCCGGATCCGCAAGGTCGTACGGCGGGCGCGCGGGGCGGAGTGGCGGCGGGCCGAGACGCTGCCCGGCATCACGGTGACCGGGAGGTCCGCCGAGGTGCGTGTCTTCCCGCCGGTGCCGCTGGACGGCTGGCCCAAGGACCTGGCGCGGCTCCAGGTGTCCGGTACGGATCTCGACGATCCGGAGCCCCCGGCACCGGCCGATCCGACGGCGCCCGTCCTGTGGCTCAACCCGGAGATCGACATGTCGGCCGGCAAGACGATGGCGCAGACGGGCCATGGTGCCCAACTGGCCTGGTGGGAGCTGTCGGAGAAGGAGCGGACCGCCTGGCGTGACGCGGGTTTCGCCCTTTCCGTACGCACGGCGGATCCGGCACGCTGGCGTGAACTCACCACCTCCGGGCTTCCGTTGGTCCGCGACGCGGGGTTCACCGAGATCGCGCCCGGACTGACGGTCGCCGTCGAGGGACACGACCGCGTCCGCGCTCTGCCGGATCGGACACAGCATGCGGATGACTGACGCCCAGGAGTTCTCCTCGACCCCAGGCGCTCGCCAGGGGCGGGTGCGGTGGTGTCAGTGAGGCAGTACGGCTGAAACCGTTCGGGTGAGGCGGAAGCGGTGCGAGTGCGCACCGTCGCTCTGCCCTCGGATCAGGGCCGTCAGTCGGCCAGCGTGGAAGCGAGTTCCGTGGTGGCCCGGACGAGTTCGGTGTCCGGCTCGGCGAGCAGGTGCTGGAGCGTGCCGCGGTGGGCGCGTACGGCTTGCCGGGCTTCGCGCTCCCAGCCCACCCAGTTCTCGCGGCGGTTGAGGAGTTTGGGGTAGGCGGCGGCCGTTCGCTCCCACTGCCGGGCGTCCGCGATGTCCTTCAGCAGCTGGATGATCTGCACGCGGCAGGTGACCTGGGGCAGTTCGGCGAGCTGCCACAGGAAGGGGACCGTGGCGGCTGTCGCCTGTTCCACGACGAATCCGAACTGGCAGATTCGTTCCCTCAGGTCCTGGAGCGCGGCACTGGCCGTTGCCGCGTCACCCCGCGCAACGCTGTCGAGCAGGAACGGGATGTCGTGCGCCGACCCCTTGGAGTCCTTGATCTCGTCCCACGACACGTGTTCCAGATTCCTGAGTGGTGTTGCCATTTCCGCTCCCTCCGAAGGCATCGGACAGTGTCAGGTGTGCGGGCGGGCCGACGGCCCCCGCCCGGACGATCACGCCCCCGAGGGAGCCCCCTGATATGACGTCAGCACCGTTCGCTGGTAACGACGTTGACGCCGCCGCTAGTATCCACCTCGACAGCGCCTTCGTGCAATTGCACGAGAAATTGCACGAAGACAGGGAGGCATGGGCCACGTGATCCGGCCACGTCCCGCAACGGGCGGCCGGAGCACACGTGGTGGAACGTCAGCAAGGAGAGTGCGTGGTGCCATCAGTGCCGAACGGAGTGCGGGCGAGCTCGCTGGGTGCCTACTGGATCAGGAGCAGGCACAGCAACGCCGAGGGCAACTGCGTCGAAGTGGCTGATCTGGGCGACGGAGGTATCGCGGTCCGCAACTCCCGCGACCCCGACGGCCCGGCCCTCGTCTACACCCCGGCGGAGGTGGCCGCTTTCCTGGCCGGCGCGAAAGAAGGGGAGTTCGACCACCTGCTGTGAGACGGTGCTCCGCATCTCCGAACTCCGTTGAAGCGGAAGGATAGTTGTCCACTTCTGTCTCCGCATGCGGCAGAGTCCGGCGCAGTGCGATAATTTTGGCTGTCTTCTGCCGGTCGACTGGGAGTCAGGATGTCCGTCGAGTCACCCCGCGTCTCCCGCCTCGAACCGTATCTGAGGCGGGCGGAGCCCGCCCCCACTCTGCTGAAGATGCTGGTCGGCGTTCAGCTGGCCGGTGCCCGCGAGGACGCGGGCCTCTCCCAGGAACAGGCAGCGCGGTCACTCGGGTTCAGCGCGGCGAAACTGTCGCGCATCGAGGCGGGCAAGGGCCGGCGGCCACCCACCGAGGGCGACGTCCGCGCACTGCTCGAGCTGTACGGGACCGACGACTACGAGGTGTCGGTCCTGCTGAGACTTCTGAAGCGCGCCGGTGAGCCGGGGTGGTGGCAGCGCTACGACAAGCGGTTGATGCCCGAGTGGTTCGACCGGCTGGTCGGACTCCAGGAGGCCGCCACCACCATCCGGACGTTCGAGATCCAGTACGTTCCTGGCCTGCTCCAGACTCCCGACTACACCCGGGCCGTCGTGGAGCGCGGGCTGCCGACGGCGCCGGGCGCCGAGGTGCAGCGCCGGGTGGAACTGCGGATGCGCCGACGGGAACTGCTGAACCGGGCCGACGCCCCTCAGCTGTGGGCCGTTGTCGACGAGTCCGTCCTGCTCCGCGTCCTGGGCAGCCGCGAGGTGATGCGCGCACAGCTCGAGCACCTCATCGAGATGGCTCAGCGTCCCCATGTCGTCGTGCAGTTCGTGCCGCTGGACGTCACGAACGCCTCGGCGCCGGCCATCCCCGTCACCTATCTGCGCTTCGGCGGCGTCGAACTGCCCGACATCGTCTACCTGGAGCACATCAGGAGCGCCAACTTCCTGGAGGACCGCGACGAGACGGAGGAGTACCGCGTGGTACTGGACCGCCTCGCCGACGAGGCCCTCAGCCCCCGCGCGTCCCTGGCGCTGCTCCGCGACACGGTGGAACAGCGCTACAGCGCGTCGCGCTGACGGGGCCGTACCAGCGGATGCCGCCGTACTAACGGATGCGGCCCACGCCGCCGAACTCGATCCACTCCTGGGTGAGTTGACGCGCCACCACTTCGGTGTCCGGCCGCCAGGTGGACACCTCCACGAGTCCGGGCTCGAGGACGTCCATCCCGTCGAAGTACTCCGCCACGTCCTTCTCCTGGCGCACCCGGCCCCAGTGGCCCTGCGTCGCGGTGTCCATGAAGTCGGTGACGAACTCCCGGACCTTGGGATCCTCGCTGACCAACTGGCACATCACCATGAAGCTGCCGGGAGCCAGCCGTTCGCTGACGCGGCTGATCACGGAGAGCGGCCCGTCGGTCTCGCTGTCCGGGATGCAGTGGAACACCGAGTTGAACAGCACGGCCACCGGCTGCGAGAAGTCGATCAGCCGCTGGGTTTCGGAGTGGGAGAAGATCTCCTCGGTGTCCCGCAGGTCGGCGTGGATGACGGCCGTGCGGTCGTTCTGCTCCAGCAGGGCCCGGCCGTGCACCAGCACCATCGGGTCGCTGTCGACGTACACCACCCGGGACGTCTCGTCGACGCCCTGGGCGACCTGGTGCACATTGTTCTGGGTGGGCAGGCCGGATCCGTGGTCGAGGAACTGCCTGATTCCGTATCCGTCCGCCAGCGTCCCGACCACCCGCTGGAGGAACCGCCGGTTGTTCAACGCCAGCGCGCGGGTGCTGGGCACGACCTTGTCCAGCTCTTCGCAGGCCGCCCGGTCGGCGGCGTAGTTGTCCTTGCCACCCAGGTAGTGGTCGTACATGCGTGCGGCCGTGGGCACGGTGGCATCGATCGACGTGGACAGTTGCTGGTCAGGCTGCATCGTTCCCCCAGATCCGTGCCGCGCCAACTGGCCCGACCGACAATACATATTAGAGAAACGGAAGTTGGCGTTACCAGTCCCCGAACGAAGGACACGGGAAAGGTCCTCCCGGCGGCCCGCCGGCCGTCGTTCAGCGGGCCGGCGTGAAGTGGCCGATCAGCAGGGACAGCCGCCGGTTGTCCCCGTCACGGAGCAGCACCGGCCGGCTGTACTCGATCTCGGCGGCCGGCCGGCGCGTGGTCACCGCGTTCCAGCCCTCGTTCTCGGCCAGTTCGCGGACAGCCGTCACGATCAGCTGCTCACGCTCCGCTCGTTCGCGCTCTCGGGCGTCCGGCTCCGTGCTCGAAGCGGCATCGGCCGTCGCCCGCCGCGTCCCGGCCGACCCCGCGCCCAGGGGACCGGGCTCGCTCCTTCGCGCCCGCACTGGACGTGCCCTCCGGGTCGGATCCCCTGGTCGAGGCGCTGCGGCTGCTGGGCCGCGACCCGGACGCGGGGCCGTCGGCACACCGGCGATAGCGGCCCGGCGGCCCGGCCGGGGACTCCGACCGCACGGCCACACCGTGTTCCGTGGCCGCCGGCCGATGGCGCGGATTCCTCCGCCGAGACGTTTGAACAGCACAGCCATCCCGTACGTACCACCAAGCACTGGACAAATATTGGTCTCCAACGACCAATTGGTTTGCCCCGGGAGGCACCTTTGCGGCGTATCAACAGCAGCGCCCTCGTCATCGCGGCGCTTGCCGCCACCCTCGGAGCGCTCGCGTTTCCCGTGTGGTCGTACGCCGACCGCGCGGGCACGGGCCAGGCGAATCTCGCCGCGGGGACGGTGAACACCCGCTGGGGGCCGCTGTCCGCCTCGGACCGCGATCTGATCGTCCGGGTGCGACTGGCCGGCCTGTGGGAGCTGCCCGCAGGACAGCAGGCCATCCAGCGGGCGCCCACCAAGGCCATCAAGGAGGCGGGCGACCACCTGATCGTCGGGCACACGGACCTCGACAAGCGGGTGCGGATCGTCGCGGCCCAGCTGAACGTCGAGCTGCCGAACCAGCCGAACGAGCAGCAGCAGGGCTGGCTGCAGGAGCTGAGCGCGGCGACGGGCAAGGAGTACGAGAGGAAGTTCGCGAATCTGCTGCGCGCCGCGCACGGCAAGATCTTCCCGGCCATCGGCGCCGTCCGCAACGCCACGCGCAACTCGCTGGTGCGGCAGCTGGCCAGCGACACCAGCGTGACCGTGCTCGACCACATCACCGTGCTGGAGAAGACGGGAGAGGTCGACTTCGACGCCATCGCCAACGACACGGCCGCCGCGTCGACCGCCAGCCCCACCGGTCCCCCGCCGCCGACCATCGGCACGCCGGTGGCCTCCGCCCCGCCGGTCCAGCCGGACAGTGGTGTCGACGTCTCGTCGAGCCCGTCGGCACAGCCGCCCGGCACGGTGAACACCGCCCGGCCGGAGCCGTCGGACCCTGACAAGGTGCTCCAGTAGCCGGCCCGGAACCTCAAATGTTGCTCTGAAGGTCCGCTCCGGGGGGTTCGGCGCCGGCTCCCGGGGCCATGACTCCGTCACGCCGGAACTCGGGCCGTCGTGAGGGGACGACACGCAAGCAGGCCCGGTCGAGGTCGTGACGGAGGAGGGGACATGCGGCAGCCGACGCGGCTGGGTACGGGAATCGGGTGGCGGCCGGAGATCGCCGAGGCCGTGGAGCGCATGCCCGGCATCGACTGGGTCGAGGCCGTGGCGGAGAACGTGTGCCCCGGCCATGTCCCCGAGTCGCTGCTGCGGCTGCGCGAGCGGGGTGTCACGGTGGTGCCGCACGGGGTCTCCCTGGGACTCGGCGGCGCCGAGCGTCCCGACGAGTCCCGGCTCATCGCGCTCGCCGAACGCGCCGAGGCGCTGGGCTCACCGCTCGTCACGGAACACATCGCGTTCGTACGGGCGGGCGGCCCGCTCACCGCCTCACCGCTTCTGGAGGCCGGGCACCTGCTGCCGGTTCCGCGCACCCGGGACGCGCTGGACGTCCTGTGCGAGAACGTCCGCGCCGCTCAGGCCGCGCTGCCCGTGCCCCTCGCGGTGGAGAACATCGCCGCGCTGATCTCCTGGCCCGGCGAGGAGATGACCGAGGGACAGTTCCTCTACGACCTGGTCGACCGCACCGGCGTCCGTCTGCTCATCGACGTGGCGAACCTGCACACGAACCACGTCAACCGCGGCGAGGACCCCGCCAAGGCCCTCGCCGAACTCCCGGTCGAGGCGATCGCCTACGTCCACGTCGCCGGCGGCTTCGAACGCGACGGCGTGTGGCACGACAGCCACGCCCATCCCGTTCCCCGGCCCGTTCTCGACATCCTCGCCGACCTCGCGTCCCGGGTGACCCCGCCCGGGGTCCTCCTGGAACGGGACGAGAACTTCCCCGAACCGGCCGAACTGGAGCGCGAGCTGGCGGCGATCCGGGGGACGCTGGAGAAGGCGGGACGCACGACCGGAGGACCCGGGCGGGGCACGGCCGTGCCGGTGGACGGCTCCGCCCGCACGGACTCCGGCCCCGGCGTCGAGGACGCCACGCGTCAGCGGCTGGCGCTGGCGCAGGCCGCGCTGCTGTCGTCGCTCGTGGCGGGGACCCCCGTGCCCGAGGGGTTCGACCGCGTCCGGCTCGGGGTGCAGGCGCGCGCACTCGCCGCCAAGCGGGCGGACGTCGTGGCGAAGGTGGCCCCGGAGCTGCCGGAGATCCTCGCGGACGGCTACCGGCCGGCGTTCCTCGCGTACGCGCAGGGACATCCGATGACCGACGGGTACCGGCGCGACGCGCTGGACTTCGCCGAGCATCTGCTGCTGACGGGGCTCCCGGAGGGCGCGGAGACGCGGCGGCTGCGCGACTGGTGGCTGGAGCGGTCGGGTCCGGCCCCGCTGTCGCGGCGGCCCGTGGCCCGGCTGGCCCGTGCCACCCGACGGGCGCTGCTGCGCCGTTGACCCCACGGGCCGGCCGGGCCCCCACGCTCGCGCCGGTCACGGCGCGCCGCCTTGACCACACCTCCGCGGCGCGCCGCATCCGCAGAGTGTGCCCGGAGTAACACCGCTCGCTGTGAAGGCGCTGTGTGCGTCCGTTTCCTGCGTTTTCGGGGCGTTCTGGCGTACGCCCGAACTACCGCAACCGGCGCCTTCCACCCTCCGCTCAATCCAAACCTCCTGTACGGCAGTTGGCGTAGCGCCCGCAGTAATATGCCAACCCGCACCCGAAGCGCATTAGCGTGCGGTGCCGCAACAGGAGGCACCATGCGATCCATCAACCGCACCGGATTGGTCAGTGGAACAGGGCTCGTCATCACCGCTCTCCTGGCGACCCTGGTCGCGCTGGCCTTTCCGATCTGGTCGTACGCGGACCGCGCCGGCACCGGCCTGGACACCCTGAACGCACAGACCGTGCCGAACCAGTTCGGTCCGCTGTCGGCCCTGGACAGGGAGTTCGTCACCAAGGTCCGGCTGGCCGGGCTCTGGGAACTGCCGGCGGGCCAGCAGGCCCAGGAGCGCGGCACCACCCAGGCCGTACGCACGGCCGGTGAACACCTCATCGAGGGGCACACGTTCCTGGACTCCCGTGTCCGCAGTGTCGCCGCCCGGCTCGGCCTGGAGCTGCCCAACCAGCCCAATCCGCAGCAGCGCGAGTGGCTGGCCACACTGAGCGCGGCGCACGGCACGGAGTACGACCGGGACTTCGCGAACATCCTGCGCAAGGCGCACGGCAAGGTCTTCTCCGTGGTCGCCCAGGTCCGCGCGAACACCCGCAACTCGCTCGTACGCGATCTCGCCGACGACGCGAACACCACCGTGCTCGACCACATCAAGGTCCTGGAGGCGACCGGATATGTGGACTTCGACGCGCTGGCGGAGGACGCGGCGACCGCGAGCCCGCCACCGCTCACCGTCTCCCCGGCGCCGCCCGGCCCGACGCGGTCCCCGCAGTCGCCGGTCCCGGTGACCCCGTCCCCGGGCTATCCGCTGCCACCGGCCGCCGCACGCCCCAACCCGACCTCGACCCCCTAGGACATCTCCGCAAGGTCCCGACCGTCCCGTGACGCCCGGAAAGCGGAACGTCACATACCCACAACGCTCCGTCCCACATAGTGAATAGACCATGGCGCCCGCCCGGCCCTTCGCATAGAAAAACGCCATGTTCTGGGTCCTTCTCCTGCTCCTGGCCTGGGCGGCTGCCGGTATCTCCTGCACCCGGCTGTGCCTGGCCGCCGTCCGCGCCGCGGCGGTCGACGCCGACGCGACGCGCGGGCACGACCTCACGCTGTACGAGGCGGCCTTCCTGTCCGGGGGGCCGGCCCGGGTGGCCGATCTGACCCTGGTGTCGATGGCCCGGCAGCGTCGGCTGCTGCTCGCGCACACCGGCTGGGCGACCGTGGTGGACCCGCGCGGGCGAGACGACATGGAGCGCTCGGTCATCGGAGCCATCGGCCCGGAGGGCCAGTCCCGGATAGCGCCGGTGCGGACGGCCGCGGCCGGCGCGGACTCGGTACGCCGTCTCGCGGACCGCCTGGTCGCGGCGGGCCTGGCGGTACCCGACGGCGCCCGCACCACCGTCGCGGAGGCGGTCCGCCAGGTCCGGGCCGCCGCGGCCGCGGTCCTCGCTCTGGCCGTCGCGGCCCTGCTGCTGCCGGCCCAGACCACCGGGAACGAGGTCCCGGTGGCGGTCTGGTTCGCGCTCCCGCTCATTCTGACGGTGAGCTGTCTCACCATCGCCCGGATCGAGGTGCACCCCTACACCCGCTGGGCCTCCCCGGCCGGCCAGCGGCTGCTCGGCACGCTCGCCCGGCACTCCGACGAATCCGGCGACGACCGTACGTACCTCACGTCCGTCGCCGTACGCGGCGCCCGGGCCATCGTTGAACCGGAGGTGCGGGCGGCGCTGGCGCACCGGGACCGCGACGCCGGCCTCGGCGGCCGGCCGCAGGGGGCTCGCGAAGGGGGCTGACGGGCGCTCAGGGGGGCGCATCGGGGTCATTGACGCCGACACCGGCGGCCGGTGCTTTACTTCGCCAACCGTCGAACGAAACATCCTTTTTGTCGCTGCCGTGCGCTGAAGGGATTCGCGATGAGAGCTGCCGTCCTCCACGGAACCGCAGGGTCCTTGCTCCTGACCGGTCTCGTCGCCGCTCCGGCGGGTGGCGCACCGGCCTGGCCCGCCCCGGCCGGCTCCGCCGAGGCGCGAGGTACCGCCGTCGCCGCCCAGCGCGCCGCGGCCGCGGGCATCCGCTTCGGCAAGTGCGCCAAGGAAGAGCGTCTGCCGGGCAATCTCCAGTGCGGCACGGTGACGGTGCCCCTCGACTACGCCCTCCCCGACGGCAAGCGGATCAAACTGACCGTCAGCCGCGTCAAGGCCACCGCCAAGGACCCGCGCAACTCGAAGCACAGGGTGCCGCGCCAGGGCGCCCTGGTCTACAACCCCGGCGGTCCCGGGGCCTCCGGCATGTACTTCCCGCTGATCGGCTTCCTCCCCGAGTGGAAGCCGATCGGGGCGGCGTACGACCTCGTCGGCTACGCCCCGCGCGGGGTGAACCGCTCCGCGCCGCTGTCCTGCCGGGACCCGAAGCGCCTGCTGAAGGCGCCCCTGGAGTCCCCGACGTTCCCCTCGGAGTCGTACAAGAAGGAACGGATCGCGGAGGCGAAGGCGTACGCCCGCGGCTGTGCCCTCCGTTCGGGCGCCGGCCTGCGCCACTACACCTCGCTCAACAACGCCCGCGACCTGGACGTGCTGCGCGCCGCGCTCGGCGAGCGGAAGCTGACCTTCATGGGTGCCTCGTACGGGACGTACTTCGGCTCCCTGTACGCGACGCTCTTCCCCTCGCACGTACGCCGGATGGTCTTCGACTCGGCGGTGAACCCCGACCCCGAGCAGATCTGGTACCGGAACAACCTCGACCAGTCGGCCGCGTTCGAGGTCCGCTGGGCGGACTTCCGCGGGTGGATGGCCCGGCACGACAAGGTGTACGGGCTGGGCGGGACGCCCGAGGAAGTGCTGCGTTCCTACGAGAAGGCGCGGGCGCAGCTCGCCGCCAAGCCCGCGGGCGGCAAGGTGGGGCCCGCGCAGCTGCAGGGCGCGTTCCTGCAGGCCGGGTACTACGACGACTACTGGCCGCAGCGCGCGCTGGCGCTGTCCGCCTATCTGAAGGGTGACCCGAAGCAGCTGATCCAGGTGGCGGGACCGCATCCGGAGGCGGCCGCCGAGCAGGAGAACGGCAGCGCGGTCTACACCGCCGTGGAGTGCAACGACGCTTCCTGGCCGACCGACTGGAGAGTCTGGGACCGCGACAACACGCGTCTCGCCCAGGTCGCGCCGTTCGAGACCTGGGACAACGTGTGGGTGAATCTGCCGTGCGCGTACTGGTCCTTGCCGCGGCAGAAGCCGCTCGACGTGCGGACACTGCCCGGGGAGCTGCCGCCCACGCTGATCCTGGCCGCAGAGCGGGACGCGGCGACGCCGTACGAGGGTGCCAAGGAGTTGCAGCGACGGCTGTGGGGCTCGGTGCTGGTGACCGAGAACGGCGCCGGTACGCATGGCATCGGCGGCGGCCCCAACAAGTGCGTCAACGGCTATCTGAACTCCTACCTGCTGGAGGGCCGGCTCCCCGAGCGGAGCGCGGCGTGCGCTCCGCACGAGGAGCCGAAGCCGCAGACACCGGGCAGTCGGGCGCGGGGCACCGTGGGCGCGAAGGGCGCGGCGGCGCCGAAGACCTCCGCGCGCGTCGCGACGGCGAAGGAAGTCCGGCAGGCGCCCTGACAGCGGTCACGAACACCGGAAGGCGGGCGTCCTCCTGAGGGCGCCCGCCTTCTTGTGTCGCGGATCAGGCGAGGCCCGCGACCAGCTCGGCGATGTCCTTGCGGCGGCCGGTGTAGAACGGGACCTCTTCGCGGACGTGCATCCGGGCCTCGGAGGCGCGCAGGTGGCGCATGAGGTCGACGATACGGTGGAGCTCGTCGGCCTCGAAGGCGAGGATCCACTCGTAGTCGCCGAGCGAGAACGAGGCGACCGTGTTCGCTCGCACGTCGGGGTAGCCGCGGGCCATCTTGCCGTGGTCGGCGAGCATGCGGCGGCGGTCCTCGTCGGCCAGCAGGTACCAGTCGTAGGAGCGCACGAACGGGTAGACGCTGACGTAGTCGCGCGGCGTCTCGTCGGCGAGGAACGCCGGGATGTGCGAGCGGTTGAACTCGGCGGGCCGGTGCAGCGCCATGTTCGACCAGACCGGCTCCAGAGCGCGGCCCAGCCGGGTGCGCCGGAAGAGGTTGTACGCCTCCTGGAGCTGGTCGCTGGTCTCGGCGTGCCACCAGACCATGACGTCGGCGTCGGCGCGCAGCCCCGACACGTCGTAGGTGCCGCGGACGGTGACATCCTTCGCGGCGAGCTGGTCGAACAGCTCCTGGACCTCGTCGGCGTATCCGGCGCGGTCCTCGGGCAGCACGTCCTTCAGCCGGAAGACCGACCACAGGGTGTAGCGAATGGCCTCGTTGAGGTCCTTGGCCAGCTTGCCCTTGTTCGGGACCCTGCCGGACTCGGTGGTGGGGGCGTCGTCACTCATGCGGCTATTCTCCCGCGCCGCCGTGCAGGCTCTGCACCGGGTCGGCCCGCAGCGCGTCCAGGGCACCCCCGTCACCGCCGAGCTGATCGACGGCGGCGTACGCGGACGCGATGCAGGCGGGGATGCCGACTCCGTCGTACGCCGCGCCGCAGACCGCGAGGCCCGGCAGTTTGCCGACGTGCTCGCGGACGCGGGCCACGCGCGCGTGGTGACCGACGGGGTACTGCGGCAGTCCGTCGTCCCAGCGCGTCACCCGGGTCGCCACCGGGTCGGCGTCGATCCCGATCGCCTCCCGCAGATCGTGCCGGGACACCTGGACGAGGTCGGCGTCCGCCCGGCCGAGCACCTCCGTCTCGCCGTACCGTCCGACGGAGGTGCGCAGCACCAGCAGACCGGGGTCCTGGTCGGCGATCCAGCCCCACTTGCGGGAGGCGAAGGTGGACGCCTTGATGGTGTGCCCGTCGACCGGCGGCACCAGAAATCCGCTTCCTTCGGGGAGGGTGATGTCGCCGCTGCGGTAGGCGAGGGTCACCAGGGCCATGGACGCGTACTCCACGGCGGCCAGCTCGGCCGCGGCGGCGGGGACCTCGGCCCGCAGCAGCCCGGCGGCGGCCGGGGCGGGCAGTGCGAGGACGACCGCGTCGGCGTGCAGGACACGGCCTCCGGCGACGACGCGCCAGACGGCGCGCGGCCGCTCAGCGGTGGCGGGCTCGGCCGACGCGGTCCTGCGCAGCTCGGTCACCGGCGTCCCGGTGAGGATCTCGCCCCCACGTGCCGTCACGGACCCGGCGACGGCGAGCGGCAGTTGGCCCACTCCGCCGTCGATGCCCATGAAGACCGGGCCGGTCTGCCCGGCGGCGGCCGCTCTGGCCTGGATCTCGCGGACGGCCTCGGTGAGGGAGGTGTGCGTGCGGGCGGCGGCGTAGAGCTGGGGGACGGCGAGGCGCAGGGACAGGCGGTAGGCGTCCCCCGCGTACACGCCGCCGAGGAGGGGTTCGACGAGGCGGTCGACGACCTCGCGGCCGAGGCGTGCCGCCACGTACGCGCCGACGGCGATGTCGTCGCCCACCTCCGTGCGCGGCAGGTCGGCGTCCCGCTCGATGCGGCGCAGGCCTTCTTCGGAGAGGACGCCGGCGAGGGCGGCGGCGCTGCCGGGAACGCCCATGACGTGGCCCTTGGGCATGGGGCGCAGGACGCCGCGGTTCCACAGGAAGGCCGTCGCGGTGGCGGGCGGCTGGAGGCGGTCGCCGAGTCCGGCCTCGCGGGCGAGGTCCACGGCCTCCGGGCGGCGCGCCAGCATCGACTCGGCGCCGAGGTCCACGCGTGCGCCCGCGATCTCGCCGGGCAGCAGCTTGCCGCCGACGCGGTCCGACGCCTCCAGGACGGTGACGCGGGCGCCCCGCCCCAGCAGGCGGTGGGCGGCGGCCAGTCCCGCGATCCCGCCGCCGACGACCACGACATGTCCCGAACCCGTAGGAGTGTCCTCTTCGCGCATGACTCCACCTTCTCAAACCCCGCCGCCACGTCCGGCAGGGAGCCCGGTGTCCCGAGCGAGTCCGGACCGTGACCGCATCGGGACCGGATCCCGCCAACGTCCCGTGCCGGTCCGGCGTCGAAGGATCGTCAGTCGTCACCGCCCTGGGGGTAGCACGCATGCTCACACACAGCTCCGGACATCCGGCACGACCCGTGCCACCCGTCTCGTCCGATTCACCCGCCTCGTCCGGACGCACCGCCCGTCCGGCCCGGGTCCTGGCGGGGATGTTCCTCGTCACCGCGCTCGCCCTGGCGGGATGCGGCGCCAGTGACTCGGGGGGCAGCAGCAACGACAAGTCGGTCGCACGGGACGCCGGAGACTCGAAGGTCGGCCCCGCGGAGCAGGCGGACTCGGGTGCCGCGGGGAGCGACAGCTCGGGCGGACGCAAGGCCGCCCCGCCCAAGGTGACGGTGAACCGCATCATCCGCACCGCTTCCCTGACCGTCGAGGTCAAGGAGGTGGCCGCGGCTCTGGACGACGCCCGGGCCACGACCGAGAACGCCGGCGGCTATGTCGGCAACGAGACCACCACCCGTGACGGCAGGGGACACGAGCGCACCCGCGTCGTCCTGCGGGTGCCCACCGAGCGGTACGACCAGGTGCTCGCCGATCTGGAGGGCACCGGCAAGGTCGTCGCGCGGACGGCCAAGGCTCAGGACGTCACCGATCAGGTCGTGGACGTGGAGAGCCGCGTCAAGTCGCAGCGTGCCAGCGTGGCCCGGGTCCGCGAGCTGATGGACCAGGCGACCAAACTCAGTGATGTCGTCGCCCTGGAAGGGGAGTTGAGCAGCCGGCAGGCCGACCTGGAGGCGCTGCTCGCCCAGCAGGCGTCGCTGAAGGACCGCACGAGCCTGGCCACGATCACTCTCTCGCTTTCCGAGACCCCCGTGAAGAAGGCCGAGAAGAAGGACGAGGACCCGGGCTTCCTCGACGCGCTCCAGGGCGGCTGGGACGTGCTGGTCACCATGGTGCGCTGGCTGGCCCTGGCGATCGGGGCGCTGCTCCCCTTCGCGGCGGTGCTGGCGCTGATCGTCCTCGTGTGGATGCGTGTCGTGCGTCCCCGGCTGCCCCGCCGCCCGGCCCCCGCGGTGCCTTCGGGTCCGCCGTCGGCCATGGCCCCGGGTTCCGCCGCGCGTCCGTCGGCGGTCCCGGTTCCGGCCTCCCGCCCGGCATCCGGCCCGGTTTCCGGCCCGGTTTCGGCGGGCGAGGCCGCGCCGCAGAACGCGCCGCAGACCGCCCCGCCCGCACGCGGCGGAGCCGCGGAAGGCGGCGAGCAGGACTGAAATGCCGGGCCCCCGTAGCGTGTTCGTATGAGCGTGAACGGTACGAGCGGTAGTGGTGGGGCCCGGGAACGACTGGTCGTGATCGGCGGTGACGCGGCGGGCATGTCCGCCGCGTCACAGGCGCGCCGGTTGCGCGGTCCCGACGAGCTGGAGATCGTGGCGTTCGAGCGGGGCCACTTCTCGTCGTACTCGGCGTGCGGCATCCCGTACTGGGTGGGCGGCGACGTCTCCGATCGCGACCGGCTGATCGCGCGGACGCCCGAGGAACACCGCAAGCGCTCCATCGACCTGCGGATGCGCACGGAGGTCACGGAGATCGACGTCGCGGGCGCCCGGGTGCGCTCCCGGGACCTCGGGACCGGGGCCGAGGAGTGGACGTCGTACGACAGGCTCGTGATCGCGACCGGCGCGCGTCCGATCCGTCCCGACCTGCCGGGAGCCGACGCGCCGGGCGTGCACGGCGTGCAGACCCTGGACGACGGACAGGCCCTGCTCGACGCGCTGGCGTCGGCCGAGGGCCGCCGCGCCGTGGTCGTCGGCGCGGGCTACATCGGCGTGGAGATGGCCGAGGCGCTCATCCATCGCGGGTACGAGGTGACGGTCGTCAACCGCGGCAGGGAACCCATGTCCACGCTCGACCCGGACATGGGCCGCCTGGTGCACACCGCCATGGAGGACCTCGGGATCACCATGGTCGACGACGCCGAGGTCACCGAGATCCTCACCGGCGACGGGAGCACCTCCCCGCTCGGGGGAGGCCGAGAGCCTGGGGTCGGGCGGGTCCGCGCGGTCGTCACGAAGGACGCCACGTACCCGGCGGACGTGGTGGTGCTGGGCATCGGCGTACGTCCCGAGACGACGCTCGCCCGGGCGGCGGGGCTGCCCCTCGGCGAGCACGGCGGGCTGCTCACCGACCTCGCGATGCGGGTGCGCGGGCACCAGAACATCTGGGCGGGCGGCGACTGCGTCGAGGTGCTCGACCTGGTCTCGGGCCGCGAGCGGCACATCGCGCTGGGCACCCACGCGAACAAGCACGGGCAGGTGATCGGCTCCAACGTGGCCGGCGGATACGCCACCTTCCCCGGTGTCGTCGGCACGGCGGTCAGCAAGGTCTGCGACCTGGAGATCGCCCGCACCGGGCTGCGCGAGAAGGACGCGCACCGCGCGGGCCTGCAGTTCGAGACCGTCACCATCGAGTCGACGAGTCGCGCGGGCTACTACCCGGACGCCGCCCCCATGACGGTGAAGATGCTCGCGGAGCGCCGCACGGGGCGGCTGCTCGGCGTGCAGATCGTCGGCCGGGAGGGCGCGGCGAAGCGCGTGGACATCGCGGCCGTGGCACTGACCGCGGGCATGACAGTCGAGCAGATGACGATGCTGGATCTCGGCTACGCGCCGCCCTTCTCACCGGTCTGGGACCCCGTCCTGGTGGCGGCCCGCAAAGCGGTGGCGAAGGTGCGGCACGGCGGCCGGTGACGGGCGACGGGCGCGGGAGGATGCGCCGGCTGCCGTGCCGGGCGGTCACGGCGCCCGGTCGACGGCCCGCGACGGCCCACCCGTCCGGCTACGCGGACTCGTGCCCCGCCGTGCCGTTGATCCGGTCTATCGCCTGCCGGGCCTGCTCGGCGGGCGGCCGGGCCGGCAGCGAGGAGACGGAGGCGGGCGGCGTGACCGCGGGCGGTGTCTGGGCCGGCTTCGCGTGCGCCGCCGACCGGGAGGACCTCAGGCGGTGGCTGACGGCCTCGTCCAGGGTCACGGGCCGCTGCATCCGGGCGGCGAGCCGTCCCGCCTCCTGGCCGAGCGCGGCGACGTCCTCCCAGGGAAGGTGCAGCACCAGGGCGATTTCCGCCTCGCCGTCGGGAAGGGCATGCATCGGAGGAGTTATTCGGTCGCTCATCGCCTGAGTCCTCACGTCTTCACGTCGTCGCGTCGAACCCGCGTCGCGTCTTCGTCGCGGCGCGGGCGGTTGAGGAGACATACGGCTGCGGGGGCGGGTGTGTTCAGAGGGAATCCGCATCGGCCGCCGGGCCTGCCGGGCACCGCCCCGTGCCCGGTGGAGTGCGGATTCGCCCGGCACATCGGGGGCAGTACTTCCTCGTGGTCATACCCGTCCATGACGTGAACCCGGTGCGGCGCACGCCCTATGTGACGTACGCGCTGATCGCCGCCAATGTCCTCGTGTTCCTCTACACCCCCGGTCTCGCCGGATCGGTGGCGGGGGACAGCGCGCTGTCGCAGCTGTGTCATCTGCACGCGTTCCTGGACCACTACGCCGCCGTGCCGCAGGAACTGATCCACCATCACATGCCCCGTCTGGTGCCGACCGGCGACGTCGGTGCCGGGCCGCACGGGTCGGGCTGCGTGGTGGGCCCGCCGGACTACGACAAGTCGCCGCCGCTGTCGGTGGTCACGGCGATGTTCCTGCACGGGAGCTGGCTGCACCTGCTGGGCAACATGCTCTTCCTGCTGATCTTCGGCAACAACATCGAGGACCGGCTCGGGCATGTGCGGTTCACGCTGTTCTACGTCGCGTGCGGTTTCGCGGCGGCGTACGGCTTCGCCCTGGTGAACGCCGACTCGGGCGACCCGCTGATAGGCGCCTCGGGGGCCATCGCCGGGGTCCTCGGCGCCTACCTGGTGCTGTACCCGAAGGCCAGGGTCTGGGTTCTCGTCCCGTTCCTGGTGTTCCTGCCGCTCCGGCTGCCCGCGTGGCTCGTGCTGGGCTTCTGGTTCGTGCTCCAGGCGGCGTACTCGTCCGGCGCCGCCGTGCCCGCCGCGGGCACCGTGGCCTACGCGGCGCATGTCGTCGGCTTCCTCGCCGGCATGCTCCTGGCCTGGCCGCTGCGCCCCGGCACCCCGCCACCGCCCGAACCGCGCCGCCTGCTGTGGGGCAGACGGGCGCGGCACGGCTGGTGAACCGGGGGCCGCGCCCCGCGGAACGGTCCGCGGACGGGCTCTAGCGAGCCGTCTGCGTGTGCACGTACTCCACGAGGCGGGTCAACGCGTCCGGGTCCATGCTGGGCAGGACGCCGTGGCCGAGGTTGAAGACATGGCCCTCCAGACCGGCGGCGGCGTCGAGCACCTCGCGGGTCTTGGCCTCGACGGCCTCGGTGGGGGCGAACAGGACCGCGGGGTCGAGGTTGCCCTGGAGGGCCTTGCCGGGACCGACTCGGCGGGCGGCCTCGTCGAGCGGGACGCGCCAGTCGACGCCGACCACGTCCGCTCCCGCCTCGCCCATGAGGCCGAGCAGCTCACCGGTG
Source organism: Streptomyces sp. NPDC005141 (assembly GCF_053599975.1). NCBI lineage: Bacteria > Bacillati > Actinomycetota > Actinomycetes > Kitasatosporales > Streptomycetaceae > Streptomyces > Streptomyces sp. NPDC005141. The sequence goes on from NZ_JBSFYW010000001.1 coordinate 26,306, forward strand.
CCGACGCCGAAGTGGATGCGCGGGACGCCGTACGAGGCGACGGCGTCGAAGACCTTGGTGGACGCGGGCATCACCGAGCGGCGGTAGTCGGTGGGAGCCAGGGCGCCGACCCAGGAGTCGAAGAGCTGGACGGCGCCGGCGCCGGCCTCGATCTGCACCTTGAGGAAGGCGGAGGTGATCTCGGCGAGACGGTCGAGCAGGTCGGCCCACAGCTGCGGGTCGCCGTACATGAGCGCCTTGGTGTGTTCGTGGTTCTTGGACGGACCGCCCTCCACGAGGTAACTCGCGAGGGTGAACGGCGCGCCCGCGAAACCGATGAGGGGGGTCTCGCCGAGTTCGGCCATCAGAAGCTGGATCGCCTCGGTGACGTACCAGACGTCCTCGGGGGTCAGATCGCGCAGCTGGGCCAGGTCGGCGCGGGTGCGGATCGGGTTCTGGACGACGGGGCCGACGCCCGGCTTGATGTCCAGGTCGACACCGATGGCCTTCAGCGGGACGACGATGTCGCTGAAGTAGATCGCCGCGTCCACGCCGTGCCGGCGGACCGGCTGGAGCGTGATCTCGGCGACCAGGTCGGGCCGCATGCAGGACTCCAGCATGGGGATGCCCTCGCGCACCTTGAGGTACTCGGGCAGTGAGCGACCGGCCTGCCGCATGAACCACACGGGCGTGTGCGGCACGGGCTCGCGCCTGCACGCCTTGAGGAAGGCGGACTCGTACGTGGCTGTCGGCTGCTGCCCGGCGGGGCTGTGGTTGGCGCTCACGACGGAAAGTCTCCCACGGCTCACGGACATCACCGTCCCGGGCTCCGGGCCGCCGCCCGCCCCCGCTCCGGCAGCCGGAGCACCCGCCCGGACGACCGTGTTCGCGTGGCGTGATCCGGACAGGGGTCCCACGCACGGGTGTCTCTCCCTGCACGCGGGCTCCGTTCCCCTTAATCTTCCCCGCATGGCTGCGGCTCAGGGACGACTGTCGGACGGCGCTGGCGGAATGGACGACGCGAAGGAGGAGGACAGGAATGCGGCGGAGACGGCCCCGTTGCCCTTCCGGGCGGCCGTCGACGCCTTGAGGGCCGCGCGGCTGCGGCCGGACATCGAGATCGACCCGACGCGACCACCGCAACGCCTGGCTCCGTACTCGTACGCGCTGGAGGCCGCGGTCGTCGCCGACGACGAGGATCTGGCCGACGGCCGCCTCGTCCTGCTGCACGACCCGGCCGGGCACGACGCCTGGCAGGGCTCCTTCCGTCTGGTGACCCTCGTCCGCGCGGAACTGGAGCCGGAGATGGCCGCCGACCCGCTGCTCCCCGAGGTCTGCTGGTCGTGGCTGACCGGCGCGCTCCAGGCCCGCGGTCTGTCGTACGGCGAGGCGAGCGGCACCGTCACGCGCGCGAGCTCGCACTATTTCGGCGGGCTCGCGGAGCGCCCGGCCGCCTCGCAGATCGAGATCCGCGCGTCGTGGACACCCCGGGAGGGCCTCGGCGGCGTCCCTGACACGGCCGCGCACCTCGCGGGCTGGTGCGATCTGCTGTGCCAGATCGCCGGGCTGCCGCCGGTGCCCCCGGGTGACGCCTCGGTGGTCACCCTCCCGCAGCGCCGGGGACCACAGTCCCGCTGACCCCCCGGAGGGCGCGCGCCGACGCGCGCGCCCTTTCCGTTTTCTTACCGGGCCCTTTGTCGATACGACCACTTTCGGCCGCGTATCGACGCGGAACGACTCGGTTCGATCTTCGGATGATCGATCACGTGTCCGAATTGCACGGATTGTTACTCACCATATCGTGATCATTCTCTAAAGGTCGATGGGTTTGATGCCGAAGACGTCTGTGACCTTGAAAGCACGGTTCGTCCTGGCTCGCCCCCCAGAGCCGGTCCCCGTCCCCGCACCCCAGGAGGCCTGGTGTCCGTTCTCCTCGAGCAGCCCGCAAGCCTGGTCGCCTACCGCCCGAACAAGCCGACCGCCATGGTGGTCGTGGCCGACCCCCGGGTCCGCTCCACCGTCACCCGCCATCTGTGGGCGCTCGGAGTGCGCGACGTCATCGAGGCGTCGTCCGTCGCGGAGGCCCGTCCCCGCATCGGCAACCCGCGCGACATCTGTGTCGCCGATGTCCACCTGCCGGATGGTTCCGGCCTCACCCTCCTTTCCGAAACCCGAGCCGCGGGCTGGCCCAACGGCCTCGCCCTCTCCGCCGCCGACGACATCGGCGCCGTGCGCAACGCCCTCGCGGGCGGCGTCAAGGGCTACGTCGTCACCGGCACCCGTACGAACGTCGGGCTCCCCACCCGGCCCGGCGCCGCACCCATCGGCTCGGCCGCCGCCCGTATGCACCGCCGCCCCCCGGGTGCCCCGAGCCACCCGGGCGGCTACCGCGAACTGTCCGGACGTGAGGTCGAGGTCCTGCGCCTGGTCGCGGAGGGCCAGTCGAACAAGGCCATCGGCGTCTCCATGGGCCTGTCCGCGCTGACCGTCAAGAGCCACCTCGCCCGCATCGCACGCAAGCTCGGCACGGGCGACCGCGCCGGAATGGTCGCGGTTGCCCTGCGGACCGGAATCATCCACTGACCCCTCCCCGACACCGCCCTCTCCTCCCCTGCCCCTGGCATCTTCCTCGCGCGTGAACCGGATCTTTCACTTGCCTGACTGGTTTGCGACCCTCAGACGCCCGTCGACGGAACGTTCCGTCGACGGGCGTTGTCCATACACAGATACCCTTGACAGGTGACCGACGCCCAAGAGACCGCAGCAGACAGCTCACTGCGAACCACCGGAGGCGGCCCTCCGGACGACGTCGAATCGGCGCCGATCCCTTTGCTTGAGCCCCGAGAAGGCATTCCGCCCGTGATCGCCGACGACGTCTCGCTCGCCGAGATGATCGCCGCCTTCGCCGCCGGATCCGGCCCGGTGGCCGTCGACGCCGAACGCGCGTCCGGATACCGATACGGCCAGCGCGCCTATCTGGTGCAGCTGCGCCGCGAGGGCGCCGGCAGCGCGCTGATCGACCCTGTCGCCTGTCCCGACCTGTCGGGTCTGGGCGAGGCGATCTCCGGGGCCGAGTGGGTACTGCACGCCGCCACCCAGGACCTGCCCTGTCTCCGCGAGATAGGCATGATCCCCACCAGCCTCTTCGACACCGAGCTGGCCGGACGACTGGCCGGGTTCCCCCGGGTGGGCCTCGGCGCGATGGTCGAGAGCGTCCTCGGCTTCGTCCTGGAGAAGGGGCACTCCGCCGTCGACTGGTCGACGCGCCCGCTGCCCGAGCCCTGGCTGCGCTACGCCGCGCTCGACGTGGAACTCCTCGTCGACCTGCGCGACGCCCTGGAGAAGGAACTCGACCGGCAGGGCAAGCTGGAATGGGCCCGGCAGGAGTTCGACGCGATCGCGCAGGCCGAGCCCGCGCCGCCGCGCAAGGACCCCTGGCGCCGTACGTCCGGGATGCACAAGGTGCGCCGCCGCCGGCAGATGGCGGTCGTCCGTGAGCTGTGGGAGACCCGGGACGGGGTCGCGCAGCGCCGGGACATCTCGCCGGGCAAGGTGCTCGGGGACGCGGCGATCGTGGAGGCGGCACTGGCCGTGCCCGCCAACCTGCACGCCCTGGCCGCCCTGAACGGCTTCGGGCACCGCATGGGCCGCCGCCAGCTGGAGCAGTGGCAGGCCGCGGTCGAACGGGCGAAGGCGTTGCCGGACGCCGAGCTGCCGCAGCCGGGCCAGCCGGTGACCGGACCTCCCCCGCCGCGGGCCTGGGCCGACAAGGACCCGGCCGCCGCGGCCCGGCTCTCCGCCGCGCGGGCCGCCGTATCGGAACTGGCCGAGCGGCTGAACATGCCGCAGGAGAACCTGATCACCCCGGACACCGTGCGGCGCGTGTGCTGGGAGCCGCCCTTGGATCCGGACACGGAGTCCGTGGGCACCGCGCTCACCGGCTACGGGGCCCGGCTCTGGCAGGTCGAGCTGGTCACGCCGGTGCTGGTGACCGCGCTGTCCCTGAAGCCCGCCTAGAAGCTGTCCGCCCGCCTTGTGGGCATCCCGGGCGGCCCGGGACCTGTCCGCCTTGAAAGCCGCCGAGCAGCCTGCGGCCTGTCCGCCCCGAAGGCCGCCGAGCAGCCTGCGGCCCGTCGGGCTCTGGCGACCGCCGGGCGGCCTGGGCGCCTGTCCGCCCTGAAGCTTTCGGGGAGCCCGGAACCTGTCGGCCCTGAAGGTTGCAGGGCAGCTTGGGGCCTGTCGGTCCTGAAGACTGTCGGGCGGTCTGCGGTCTGTGCGCCTTGAAGGCCGCCCGGGACCCGTTCGGCGCAGGCCGGCCGCCTCGGCCCCTGTCCGCTCGGCCGCTCCCCGGTCCATCCGTCGGGAAGCGGTCGCCGATGGGCGCCGGAAAGGCGGTACGACGCGTGGGCGGGCCGGGGGCAGCCGACCCGGACCGTCGTTCCGGATCGCCTACCCCGCCTTCACCACCGCCCGCGCGCCCCGCGCCTTCCGCCCTCTCCGCGCGCCCCGTGTGCTCCGAACGGGCCCTCGAAGCGGAATCGGGACGTCGAACGGACGACGAGATCACGCCAAGATCCTGGGCCGTCCGGCCGCGCCGCCCGATTCCCGGCCTCCGGGCCTCCCCGAAGCGCCCTCGCGGCAGGCGGGGCGGTTGTACGCGGACCGTCCGCACCCGTCGCCCGCATGGCCGACCCGGGGCGGCGCGCCGGTGCCGGGCACCCGTACATGATGGGCTTGGCCGGGAACACGTAGCCCTTCCGGATGTGACCTTCGCCGCTCCCGGCCTCGGGACTGGGCAGGTTGGTTACTCGTAAGTAGCATGGGTGCTGAGCGCGCGCTCAGGCGTGTTTCCGCGCAGCAGTGCCATCCCGCATCTGGAGGAGAGCCATCGTGCCTCGTACCGTCAGGGACGTCGTCTTCGTAGACGGCGTCCGCACCCCGTTCGGCAAGGCGGGCCCGAAGGGCATCTACCACGAGACCCGTGCCGACGACCTCGTCGTGAAGGCCATCCGGGAGCTGCTGCGCCGCAACCCCGGTCTTGACCCCAAGAAGATCGACGAGGTCGCCATCGCGGCGACCACGCAGATCGGTGACCAGGGTCTGACCCTGGGCCGCACGGCCGGCATCCTCGCCGGGCTCCCCCAGTCGGTCCCCGGCTACTCCATCGACCGCATGTGCGCGGGCGCGCTGACCGCCGTCACCGCCACCGCGGGCTCCATCGCCTTCGGCGCGTACGACGCCGTCATCGCCGGCGGTGTCGAGCACATGGGGCGCCACCCCATGGGCGAGGGCGTGGACCCGAACCCCCGGTTCGTCAGCGAGAAGCTGGTCGACGAGTCGGCCCTGTTCATGGGCATGACCGCCGAGAACCTGCACGACCGCTACCCCACGATCACCAAGCGGCGCGCCGACGAGTACGCCGTGCGCTCGCAGGAGAAGGCCGCCAAGGCCTACGCCAACGGCAAGATCCAGCAGGACCTGGTGCCGATCTCGGTGCGCAACACCAACGCGGAGGTCGGTGAGACGGGCTGGGGCCTGGTCACCGCCGACGAGCCGATGCGTCCGGGCACCACGCTGGAGAACCTGTCCGGCCTGAAGACCCCGTTCCGCGTCCACGGCCGGGTCACCGCCGGTAACGCCGCCGGTCTGAACGACGGTGCGACCGCGTCGATCCTCGCCTCCGAGGACTTCGCCCGCGAGAACGACCTGCCGGTCAAGATGCGCCTCGTCTCGTACGCCTTCGCGGGCGTCGAGCCGGAGGTCATGGGCTACGGCCCGATCCCGGCCACCGAGAAGGCCCTGGCCAAGGCCGGCCTCTCGATCGAGGACATCAACCTCTTCGAGATCAACGAGGCCTTCGCCGTCCAGGTGCTCGCCTTCCTCGAGCACTACGGCATCGCCGACGACGACGCGCGCGTCAACCAGTACGGCGGCGCGATCGCCTACGGCCACCCCCTCGCCTCCTCCGGCGTCCGTCTGATGACGCAGCTGGCCCGCCAGTTCGAGGAGCAGCCGGAGGTCCGTTACGGCCTCACCACCATGTGCGTCGGCTTCGGCATGGGCGCCACGGTGATCTGGGAGAACCCGCACCACAAGGACGCCGGAGGCGACAAGTGACCACCGCTGAACTCCTGAAGGGCGCAGCCGAGCTGTTCCCCGACGAGGTCGTGACGTCCGCGAACGTACGCCACCTCGACCTGCCGTTCGGTGCCGGGCGCTTCGCGCTCATCACCCTGGACAACGGCTTCGACCACACCAAGCCGACCACCTTCGGTCCCGCGTCGCTGGCGAACCTGAACACCGCCATCGACCAGGTCGAGAAGGAGGCCGCGGCCGGCGAGATCGTCGGTATCGGCGTCACCGGCAAGCCGTTCATCTTCGCGGTCGGCGCCGACCTCAAGGGTGTCGAGCTGCTCAAGAAGCACGAGGACGCGCTCGCCATCGGCAAGGGCGGCCACGAGGTCTTCAAGCGCCTGTCGGGCCTCGCGGTCCCGACCTTCGCGTACTACAACGGCGCGGCGATGGGCGGTGGCGTCGAGGTCGGTCTGCACTGCTCGTACCGGACCGTCTCCGCGGCCCTGCCGGCCTTCTCGCTGCCCGAGGTCTTCCTCGGTCTGGTCCCCGGCTGGGGCGGCTGCACGATCCTGCCGAACCTGATCGGTGCGGACAAGGCCGTCTCGGTGATCATCGAGAACTCGCTGAACCAGAACAAGCAGCTCAAGGGCGGTCAGGTCTACGACCTCGGCATCGCCGACGCGCTGTTCGAGGGCGCGGACTTCCTGGAGCAGTCGCTGCTGTGGACGGCCTCCGTCCTCAAGGGCGAGATCGCGGTCGAGCGCCCGGCGATCGACCGCGGCGAGGCCTGGGACCAGGCCGTCGCACGTGGCCGGTTCATCGCCGACAGCAAGGTGCACGGGGCCGCCCCGGCCGCCTACCGCGCGCTGGACATCATCGCCGCGGCCAAGGACGGCGACCTTCAGAAGGGGTACGACGCCGAGGACGTGGCGCTCGCCGACCTGATCATGGGTGGCGAACTGCGCTCCGGCATCTACGCCTTCAATCTGGTCCAGAAGCGGGGCAAGCGTCCGGCGGGTGCGCCGGACAAGTCGCTCGCGCGTCCGGTCACCAAGGTGGGCGTCGTCGGCGCGGGCCTGATGGCCTCGCAGCTGGCCCTGCTCTTCCTGCGCCGCCTCGAGGTGCCGGTCGTGCTGACCGACATCGACCAGGAGCGCGTCGACAAGGGTGTGGGCTACGTCCACGCCGAGATCGACAAGCTGCTGCTCAAGGGCCGCGTCAACCAGGACAAGGCCAACCGCCTGAAGGCCCTGGTCTCCGGTGTGCTGGACAAGGCGGAGGGCTTCTCCGACGCCGACTTCATCATCGAGGCCGTCTTCGAGGAGATCGGCGTCAAGCAGCAGGTGTTCGCGGAGGTCGAGGCGGTCGCCCCGGCGCACGCGATCCTCGCCACCAACACCTCCTCGCTGTCGGTGAGCGAGATGGCGTCGAAGCTGAAGAACCCCGAGCGGGTCGTCGGCTTCCACTTCTTCAACCCCGTCGCGATCCTCCCGCTCCTCGAGATCGTGCGCGGCGAGCAGACGGACGACGCCTCGCTGGCCACGGCGTTCGCCGTCGCCAAGAAGCTGAGGAAGACCGCGGTCCTCACCAAGGACGCCCCGGCGTTCGTGGTGAACCGCATCCTGACCCGCTTCATGGGCGAGATCCAGAACGTCATCGACGAGGGCACCTCGGTCGAGGTCGCCGAGAAGGCCATCGAGCCGCTCGGCCTGCCGATGTCCCCGCTGGTCCTGCTGGAGCTGGTCGGTCCCGCGATCGGTCTGCACGTCTCGGAGACCCTCAACCGGGCCTTCCCGGACCGCTTCACGGTCTCCCCGAACCTCGCGGCCGTCGTCAAGGCGGGCAAGCGCGGCTTCTACGTCTACGACTCCGGCAAGCCGGAGCTGGACCCCGAGGTCGCCGCGCTCCTCAAGCAGGGCGATGTCGTCCTGACGGAGGAGCAGGTGCGCGCCCGGGTCCTCGACGCGGTCGCCCAGGAGATCGGGCTCATGCTCGACGAGGGTGTCGTCGCCGAGGCGCAGGACATCGACCTCTGCCTGATCACCGGTGCCGGCTGGCCCTTCCACCTGGGCGGCATCACGCCGTACCTGGACCGCGAGGGTGTCTCCGAGCGAGTGACCGGGAAGCGGTTCCTGGAGCCCGGCGTGGCTTCGGTTCCCGCGTAACGGCCGTACGGCATAAGTGAAGAGGGCCTCCGCTTCGGCGGGGGCCCTCTTTCGACGTCGTCAGACCGCCCTCCAAGCCTCCAGGGCGATTCCCGGCTCGTCCTTGCGGCGGGTGACGCGGAGTTCACCGGTACCGGGGGAGAGAGTCGCGGCGACCACTCGGCCCTCCTCGTCCTCGGCCAGCGACACCAGTGCGTCGGCGGGGAGTTCGGGCCCCGACTCCGTCCACCACGCACCGGCCGACTCGTCCTCGGTCGGGTAGGCCGCGAAGGCCACCCGTCCGCTCGCCGAGCGCTGGGCGAGCAACGTGCAGTCGTGGCCGTCGAGTTCGCAGCGGATGGCGCAGACGGGACCCGGGCCGGCCGAGGCCAGCAGGGCAACGGGCTTGGTGCCGGGACGCCAGGCGCACACATCGCCCGATTCGTCGGTGAAGAAGAGCGTCGTGGAGCCGGCGGAGGTCGCGAGGGCGCGCAGGGTGTCCGGGCGGACCGGTGCCTCCAGCGCCTCCTCCAGGGCGGGGACCGAGCCCGCCTCCTCCTGGCGCCAGTTCAGAACGCCGCCCGGGACGGCCGCGTACAGCTCGACACGGCCGGACATCCCGGTCACGGCCGCCAAGTCCCCTTGGACGTCATGTCCCTTGAGGTCGCGCCAGGGACCCCAGCCGCCCTTCTGCTTCTGGCCGACCATGCTCACTCCGCCGCTCCTGTTGCGCACGAAGACATGGGCGCGCCCCTCCGCGTCGACCGCGACGGCGGGGTTGCCGGTCCGGCCGCCGGTGCGGTCGGGGTGACCGATCGGGTGCCAGTCGAGGGCGGAGAGGTCCGGCCGGAAGTGGGTCGAGTGGACGAGGCCCGACTCGTCACGGACGGTCGGACGCCAGGAGACCAGATGGGTGTAGCGGTCGGGTCCCTGGCCCAAGGCCATGACGGGGTGCAGGCGTTGGGCGCCGCCCACGGTGCGCGCGGGGTCCCATGGGCCACCGGGTCCGCGCTCCGCCCGGCAGCGGACGGTGGCCTCCGACAGCAGGTACGCACTGAGCCTGCCGTCGCGGCCACGTATGAGCCAGTCGACGTTCACCGGTTCACCTTAATCGGGGGTGGCCGCTCGCCGAGGCCCGCCCCCGCACCGGTCAATCGCTCACAGGCGCTTGGCGCTGCGCAGCAGTCCGGCGTAGAAGCCGTTGCCGTCGATCCGGGAGGCACCGCCCTTGTCGCCCATGGTCGGTCCGTTGACCTCCTTGCGACTGGAGATGAAGACGCGGTGGCCGTCCGTGTCCACGCCCAGGTACAGGGCGACGTGGTCCAGGTGGTTGCCGGTGCGGTGGTCCATCTTGAAGAAGAGGAGGTCACCGGGCTGGACCACGTCGATGTTCTTGGGGCGCGTGTACCAGGGAGCCGGGCCGGAGAGCTTCAGGATGTCGACGCCGGTCTTGGAACGGGCCATGCCGTCGGCGCTGCGCGGCAGTCCGTCGCCGGAGGTGTTCGTCGCCATCAGCGGATAGCGGGCCCGGTAGCCCCAGATCATGCGCATGAACCCGGAGCAGTCCAGGGCGCGGTAACGCTCCTTGCGCGCCACCATCGAGGTGCCGTCGCGGAAGGTGTAGTTGATGCCCAGGTAGTCGTAGAAGTCGTTCTGTTCGAGGCGGTCGACGCCGTCCTCCTTGAAGGGGCCGAAGACCGCGTCGCCCGCGTACGGGACGCCCTCGTCGTCCTTCTTCACCGGTGCGCCGGCGACGTACTGGAAGGCGATCGCGAAGATGTCGTCGGTCTCGCTGCCGTAGAACTCCTTGAACCAGTCCTTGAACCACTTCTCCTTCTCGGCACCCTTGCGCCAGGCCTCCGGCATCACGCGCACCCAGTCCTGCGTCACCACACGGGACTGGGTGTTGGCCGGCTCGGTGAAGGTGCGGGAGGGGCCCCGGAGGGTCGCGGTGCGGGCGCCGTCCGTGAAGGTGGCGAGGATGTCGCCGTTCTCGCCGCGCAGCACGGAGCGGGTCGGGTTGTTCAGGCGCTCCCAGGTCTGCTTGCCGGTGGCCTTGCCCGAGTTCTCCAGGGCGGGCTTGTCGGTGACGGCCTGCACGGCCGGGACCTTCGCCTCCTCGTCCTTGCGGAGTTCGAAGGTGAAGTAGGCGCTGCCCGCGAGCAGCGCGAGGACCGTGGCCGCGTGGAGGACGGGACGGCCTTTGCGCTTCGGCATGGTGACGGCTCCAGAGGTTTCCGAAGAGAGAGACGGGCTCAGGCGGACGGCATGGCGCCGAGAAGGATTCCGGCGGTCAGCACGACATACGTGGCGAGCGTGACCGAGCCGGTCGACAGCAGCGTGGCCCCCTTGGGCTGGCGCACCAGCTGGTAGCCGACGAGACCGGGGACGATGAAGCCCAGGGTCTGGTTGGCGTACAGCAGCGGGAACTCCATCTGGAGCACGATGATCACGGACGCCTGGATCAGTACGCCGGTCAGCACGACGGCCGCGAACAGCCGCTTGCCGTAGAGGATCACGAAGCGCTGGAGCAGCAGGGTGGTGACGTACGTCAGCACGGTCACGCCGAGGACGAGCGCGGCGCGCTGCAGGTCCTCGATGAGGGTGAGCGCCAGCCAGCCCGGGGTGATCATGCCGCCGGGCGAGAGGTTGGTGGTGAGGTAGCAGATCAGCGAGAACATCAGGCCCAGGCCGATGCCGATCGCGGCGATCTCGGGGGTGAGGACGGAGGGGATCAACGGGGCTCTCCTGGGCTGCGCCACTGCTGGGGGTCGTCGTCGGGGTGTGTGGGAGGTACGCGGGGTTCGAACAGGCCACGGGATCCGGGCTGTTCACCGAACCCGGGCGGCCGGGGCCGCGTGTCGGCGGGTTCCTGCGACCCGTCCGGCCAGGGCTCACGGGCCTGCTCGGGCCGGTACACCTGCTCAGGCTGGTGGCTCTGGTGCCGGTGCTCCAACTGGTGCTGCTGGTGCGGGTGCTCCGGCTGGTGCAGCTGCTCCCGTTGGTGCTGCTGTGTCTGCTGCGGGTATTCGGGACGCGCCCGCCGCGACCGGCCCTCCGGCGCGGACGCACCCAGAGGGTCCATCTGCGGGTGCGCCGCCTGCGGCAGGCCCTGCGGCTGGTGACCTCGCTGAGGCTGACCCTGCTGCTCGGGCGCCGCCTGCGGGTGACCCTGCTGGACGGGCCCGGCCTGCGGCTGGCCCTGCCGAGACCGACCCTGCTGGTCGAGCATCGCCTGCGGGTGACCCTGCTGGAAATGCCCGGCCTGGGAGTGCCCCTGCTGGGGATGCCCGGCCTGCGGCTGGCCCTGCTGGGGATGCCCGGCCTGCGGCTGGCCCTGCTGAGGGTGAACCTGCTGCTGATGCCCGGCCTGCGGCTGGCCCTGCTGAGGGTGAACCTGCTGCTGATGCCCGGCCTGCGGCTGGCCCTGCTGAGGGCGGCCCCGGCGTGGACGGCCCTGCTCTTCGGGCGTCGCCTGCGGTCGGCCCTGCTGGGGGTACGGGTGGTCCGCGGTGCGCTGTGCGGGGACGTGGGTCTGGGGTGCGTACCGCGTCTCGTACGCCTCCGAGTACGGCTGGTAGGGGTCGATCCGCGGTGCGTACAGCTGCACGGTCTCGACGTGCTCGCGCACGGCCGTCGGCACACGGGGCTCATCGGCCGCGTCGCCGCGACGGTCGGTGCGCTCGGCGTCACCGGCGGCGTTCTCGTCCACGCTGTCGTCCGCGGGGAGTTCGGCGAGGTGCTCCAGCAGGTGCTCGCCCTGGCCGTGGATGTTGCCGATGGCCACCAGCGAGCTGTCCGCGCCGAGCTCGCCGAGCAGCTCCCGCATGAACTCCTCGGGATCGCGGCGGTCGCCGCCGAGGTCGACCGCGCGGGAGCGGAACTCCGCGGGCATCGCGTCGATGGCGCTCTTGGCCGGGTGGCCGATCACGAAGACCTTCTCGGGGTCCAGCTCGGGGATGATCTCGCCCATCTGGCCGTTGCGCTCGACGCGGTCGGGGCGGCAGTTGATGACCACGTTGAGCGGGCGGTCGATGGCGCCGAGATCGAGCAGCTGGTTGATGTTCATCAGCGTCGACTCGGGGTCGTTGGCCGCGAAGACGTTGGCGAAGCGGAGCTTCTTGCCGTCCTCGGTGACATACCGCTCGACGGACAGGACACCGGGGTCCGGGGGCGCGTCGTACATGCCCTGGAGGGCCGTCTCCCGCTCCACGCCGAGGAGTTCGGCGACGGTGAGCGCGATCGCCACGTTCTCCTTGAAGGTGAACCAGCTGAAGCCGCGCAGCTCCTCGTCCGAGACCGTTTCCGGGTCGGCGTAGATCAGCTTGCAGTCGCGCGAGTCGGCCTCCTCCTGGAGGATCTCGAAGCGCTCCTGCTCGGCGGTGACACAGATGCCGCCCTCCGGCATGGACCGGGAGAGCGAGCGGGCCACGTCGTCGAGGGTGGGGCCCATCTCGGCGAGGTGGTCCTCACGGACGTTGCACAGGACGCCGATCGTGGAGCGGATCAGCTTGGACTGGTTGATCTCCTGGAGGGCCGGCATGACGGCCATGCACTCGATGACCAGGGCGTCCGGGTTGTACGCGGCCGCGCGGCGGACGATGCCGATCTGCTCGACGACGTTGGCGATGCCGAACTTGCGGTAGACCGGCTCCTCGGTGGCGTCGGGGTGGATGAACCGGGCCGCCGTACCGGTGGTCTTGGCGACCGTGGTCAGCCCGCCGCCGCGCAGCGCGCCCGCGCACAGCCGGGTGATGGACGACTTGCCGCGGATGCCGTTGACCAGCACCCGGGTGGGGATGTTGTCCAGGTTGGTGAAGTGCCGCCGCTGTTCGACGATGCCCGCCACCAGCAGGATCGCGCAGCACACCACCAGGACGGTGAAGAGGAAGAGCACGGCTGATCAGTTCCTTACGTGCTGCTGGTGCGCGGTGCCGGGTGCGCTCCGGCGCGGGGACGGCTGCTGTTTGCGCTGTTCCTGGAGCTGCTGGCGGACGAGTTCCAGGGAGCGGGTGACCGCGCCGACCTCGTCGTGGTTGCGCGGGAACAGGACGGTCTTGCGGTCGCCCTCGGCCAGCGCCTCGGCCTGGCCGGCCAGGGCGCGCAGCGGCCGGGCCACCACGATGTGCATCCAGCCGAGGCAGGCGGCCGCCGCGGCGGCGCCCAGCAGTCCGGCGAGCACCGTGCGGTGCTGCACGTCGTACTCGGGAATGGCGAGCCGGTCCGCGGGCTGCCAGCTGACGACGGTCCAGCCGAGCTGCTTGGCCGGGCCGCCTCCCACGAAGGGAGCCGCGGCGGCGATCTGCACGCCGCCCTCGCGGTAGAGGACACCGGCGGCGTGCGCGGACTTGCCGACCTTCTGCCCGGCCGCGAAGGCCAGGTCCTTCAGGCGCTGATTGGGCAGCGACTGGAAGGCGAGGTAGCCGGTGTTGCCCGCGATGACCTTGCCCTGGTCGTCGACGAGGCGTACGACGCCGAGGCCCGGCCTCTTGAGCACCGAGTTGAGGAAGTCGATCCGGAACTCACCGACCAGCGCGGACCCGTCGCGGCCGGGGATCTCCGCGGTGCCGACCACGAGCGGCTTCTTGCCTCCCTGGCCGAGCAGCTGGATGGGGTCGGCGGTGGCGGGCTTGGGCCGTGCCTCGCGGGGCTTGTCGCCGACCTGGGCGACCACGTCGCCGGAGGCGTCGACGACGTAGAGCGACTGGTAGCGCAGGTGCTGGTTGAGTGTGCGGTCCAGCACCTTGGTCATGTCGTCCGGGGTGGTGCGGTCGCCGATCAGCGTGGCCACGGACTGGAGGTCGGCCTCGCCCTCGTTGAGCGCGCGGCGCACCCGGTCGGTGAGCGTGTCGGTGCGCTCGCGCTGGTCGTTCACGAGCTGCTGCGGGACCACGACGGTGCCATCGGCCCGGTTGAGGATGAGCAGCAGCGGGGCCGACCAGGCGAGCAGCAGGACCGCGCAGACAGCGAGCAGGCCGCGGGTTCCGATGCGGCGCGGGCCGCGCGGGCGGGGCGAGGCCTCGCTCCGCTCCGCGCCTTCACCGAGCAGCTGGCCGCGCAGTCCTTCCAGGGCCGTGCCGATCCGGCGGGCTTCTCCGTACCCGGGGACGCTCACCGGGCGTGCCAGGTCGCCGCGGGTGAGGCGGCGCGACTCGAGGAAGAGCCGGATGAGCGGCCGCTGCACCGTACCGAGCAGCACGGCGACGGCGATGCCGCCGATGATCAGGAGGGCGCCGCCGGCGATCAGCCCGAAGACGGGGGAGGTCGAACGGGTGGGGTCCTCGGCGACCTTCACCATGGCGACCACGGTGAGGCCGAGGGCGGTCGCGGTGGTGGTCTCGCCGGGCTGCGGCGCGGAGAGCGTGGCGTATCCGGCGACGGACCGGTCGCTGAGGAAGGTGCCGCCGAGCAGGCTGCCGCTCACGCCCAGGTAGCCGCCGGAGCCGGGCTCCTTGGTGCTGAGCGGGTGTTCCCCGGCCTTGCTCGCCGCCTTCTTCGCGAAGGACTTGAGCTGCTTGTTGGACGCGGCGACCTCTTCGCGCTGGAGGTCGGTGAGGACCTGCTCGGGCTCGGGGATGCCGTCGCTGCTGAGGATCGCCCCGGAACGGTCCACGACCGCGATGGAGCGGAACTGGCCGAGGCTGATGCCGGGGAACTTGAGGCTGTTGGAGGCGACGAGAAGCAGCTGCGGCTTGCCGGGCCAGGACAGCAGCGCGAAGGACAGCAGCCGGACCTCGCCGTTCTCCAGGCGCACCATGCGGGGTGCGAGCCCGCCCTCGTCGCTGAGCGTGGACCGGTCGAGGGAGGTCAGCGGGACGGTCTCGCCGCGGGTCGCGACGAGTTTGCCCGACCGGATCTCGATGACCGCCGTACCCATCCACTTCTGGTACGTGTTGCCCAGTTTGTCGAGCACGGTGTCGCCGGAGACCGGGGCGCCCGCGCTGAACAGACCGGCGGAGCGGTCGAGGTCGGTCACCGACTCGTCGATGGAGGCCCGCAGGGCGATCGCGCCGTCCTCCGCGAAGTGCTGCTGAGACGTCTGGACGGCCTTGGGGAGGCTGGTGTCACCGGCCGGACCGAGCACCAGCGCCGTGACGGCCGCGAGCGAGAGGAGGAGCGCCGACAGGACCGCTATGGGCGGTCGTATGCCGCCAAGCAGCGACATATCAGCTCTGCGGCGAGCACGGTGCTGCCGCGCCGGGGGCGATGGCGCCAACGGACAGGTCCTCTCAAGCGGTTGTACGGGCAGGCGCGCGCGGAAGCGGCCTGCTTGCGGGTGCGGGTGCGGATGCAACGCAGAGGCACAGAAGGGAAAACTGAGTCTCTGCGCGTGTCAGACCGGCGAAGGCATCAGGAAGTTGCACAGATTAAAAGTGATCTGGGCAACATCATGTTTCGGATGGACATGTTCGGGCAGGACCGATCGGTTCCGGTTTCGGACGGAGTTCGTCACCGCTCCGGCCGCGCGGACTCAGGACCCGGACACGGTCCGCTGGGTCGTCGGCGCCGGCACGGGCCGACCCGAACCCCGGCTCACGGCCCGCGACAAGGGCGGTGCCCGGCCCGAGGCGGGCCGGGCACGGATCCTCGCGCCGGTGGCCTCAGCCCGGCAGTTCCGTGAGGGGCTCGAGGCCGTCCTTCGCCGCGCCGCGGTTGAGCATGGTGCCCTCGGTCCGCTCGAAGGCCAGGCGGAGACGGGACCGCTCCTGGTCGCTCAGATCGTCGCGCTTGAGTTCCGCCGCGACGTCCACCAGCCGGTAGTTCTCGACGTCACCCTTCGCCGGCTCGGCCGGGGTGCCGTCCTCGGTCGCCTCGGGGTCCGGCGGAATCTCCACCAGGGTCGGCTCGTAGCGGGCCTCGACGTCCCACTTGCCGCCGCGCTCGGTGAAGGTGAACCAACCGATCACGCCCTCTTCGGTGAGTCCCGTCGGCACGTCGTGGCGCGCGACCTGGTTGCCGAGGCCGTACGCGATCCAGGTGCCGTCGACCTTCTCCATCGGCTGCACGACATGCGCGTGGTGCCCGATGACCAGGTCGATGCCGGTCTCGCGGGCCAGCTGCCGGGCGAACTTGAGCTGCGGGGTCGACGGGTTCGGGTGGTGCTCACGGCCCCAGTGGATGGAGAGGATCACGACCTCGGCGCCCGCCGAGCGGGCCCGCTTCTCGGCCGTCCTGATCCGGCCCAGGTCGTTCTGGTTGACCAGCCACGGCTTGTCCTTGGGCAGCTCGTGGGCGTTGAAGCCGAAGGCGAAGGAGATCTGCGCGACCTTCACCCCCTTGACGTCCATGATCAGCGGGGTGAGCGCGTCCTTCTCGGTACGGAAGGAGCCCGTGTGCTTGAGGCCCGCGGAGTCCAGGGTGTCGAGGGTGCGCTTCACACCGGCGTAGCCGTGGTCGATCGAGTGGTTGGAGGCGGTCGAGCAGGTGTCGTAGCCGATGTCCTTGATGGTCCCGGCTATCTGCGGCGGTATGAGGAAGTTGGGGTAGCTCTCGAAGGGGCCCTTCGGCTTGCCCATCACCGGCTCCATGTGGCAGATCCCCAGGTCCGCCTTGCTGATCACCGGCTTGATCCCGGCCATGAGCGGACCGAAGTCCAGGCCGTCGACCCCCCGGCCGGTCTTCTTGGCGTCCGCCGTCGCCTGGTCGATGAGCTGAGGATGGATCAGAATGTCGCCGGCCGCGGCTACGGTGAAGGAGCGCCCGTCCCCCTTCGCGTCGGAGTCTCCGTCCCCTCCGACGAGACCGCACCCCGAGAGTGCGGCGACGAGGGTGAGCGGGGCCAGGAGAGTGGGCAAGGTGCGGCGGCTACGACGTCTGGTCACCGATATATCTTGATACAACCATGAGGGCCAACCGCTCCAGAACGATAACGATCGCAACACTTCTCTTGCTCATCACCGCTCTCGCCTGCTGGGGAACGGTGGTCCTGCGCGACACCCGCGACACCGGCGGGGAGTCGGCCTCCGGCCGCCCCGGGGACGGTCCGCCGTCCGTCGACCTGGCCCGCTCCGTCGCGGCGTACACCGACCGGTTCGCACCCGACGGCGCCTTCCGGCCCCCCTCCCGCGCCGAGCGGCGGACCGTCGCCGACGGCGTGGGGCTCCTCCTCGACCATCACCGCGAACAGGCCGAACAGCGGCTCGCGGAGGTCGACTTCGCCGTGCGCACTCTGGTCGACAGCGTGACCGGCCGACGATTCGCAGAGGTGTACGACCGCGTCGACCAGGGGCCCGCGCCGCGCGGCTGGGGCCGCGTCTTCATCGACCTCGGCCACCCCGTCCGATGGTCGGTACAGGTGCCCCATCCGGTCGCGGACCAGCACACGGAACTGCTGGGCGTACGCGTCCTGAGAGGCTCGCCCGGCGGCCTCCTGGTCGTTGCCGGAGCACATCGCAAATCCGGTGAGGGGGGTGCCGCGGACGTGGCGCACCGCCGCGACACGGTCTTCCACGCGGTCTGCTCCGAACTCGTCCGGCGCCGTGTCGCCGGCATCCAGCTGCACGGCTTCGCCCAGGAGTCCGCCCCGCGCTACGACGTGATCGCCTCGGTGGGTGCCGGAACGGCGGGCCGCCCCGCCGGCCGCAGGCTCGCCGACGCGCTCGGTGCGAAGGACTTCGCCGTGTGCCGGGCCTGGGCCCGCTCCTGCCCGCTCGCCGGGCGGGACAACGTGCAGGGGCGCTGGGCCGCCGAGAAGGGGATTCCGTTCCTCCATGTGGAGTTCGCCCCGGGCCCGCGGTCGGACGTCCGGCAGGCCGCCCGGGTGGCCGAGGCCCTCTCCGTCGTCACGCGCCGCTGGGCCGGGGGCGCTCTGGCAGGGTGAGGGCATGACGACTCTGCTCATCGTGGACGGCGCCAACGTGGTGGGGTCCGTGCCGGACGGCTGGTGGCGCGACCGCCGCGGCGCCGCCGAGCGGCTCAGGGACCGGTTGGCCGACTTCGCCGAGGGGGGCCTGCCCGGCCACCCGGGCCCCCTGGAGATCGTCCTGGTGGTGGAGGGCGCGGCGCGCGGGGTGGCCTCCGTCCCCGGGGTCCGTGTCGACGAGGCGCCGGGCAGCGGCGACGACCGCATGGTGGAGCTGGTGGCCGAGGCCGGGGGCCGCGCCCGCCTGGTCGTCACGGCCGACCGCGAACTGCGCCGCCGGGTCGGCGAACTGGGCGCGGAGGTCACCGGGCCGCGCACGGTACGCCCCCGTCCCTGACCGCCGGCCGGCGCGCACCGCACGGCCCGTCCACGTCCCCCTCGTACCCGGCAAGCGACGCCGCTGACGGGAGCGGACCCGTACGTACTCCCCCGGGCCACTGACTAGAACTGGACCCGCGCACTCCCCCGGGCCACTGACGAGAACTGGCCCCGTATCTCCCCCGGGCCACTGACGAGAACCGGACCCGTACGCACTCCCCGCCGCCGGTCCGCGCGCCGCGTCGCCGCCGTTGCCGTCGACGACGACGCCCGTACGAGGACGTCGTCCGGGCCTGTGCGGACCTCGACCGGGCCCGGGAACGCCGAAGGGCCCCGCAGTCACCGCCGGAGGGGGACGTACGGGGCCCGAGGCCGGAGCGGGCCGACTACCGGGCGGGGCCACCGGGCGGGCCCTGGACGTCGCCCAGCGTCGTCTCCTCGTGCCGGCCGAGGCGGCTGTGGGAGCGCCCGTAGAGGAAGTAGACGACGATGCCGATCACCATCCAGATCGCGAACCGCAGCCAGGTCTCCGCGGGGAGGTTCAGCATCAGCCACAGCGTCGCGAGCACCGACAGGATCGGCACCCACGGCACCAGCGGGGTACGGAAGGCACGGGGCAGGTCGGGGCGGGTGTGGCGGAGGACGACGACGCCGACGGCGACCACGATGAAGGCGAAGAGCGTGCCGATGTTGACCAGTTCGGCCAGCTCGCTGAGGCTGGTGAAGCCCGCGAGGATCGCGATGATCACACCCAGCAGGATGGTCGGCCGGTGCGGGGTGCGGAACTTCGGGTGCACGCGGGAGAAGAAGCGCGGCAGCAGTCCGTCGCGGCTCATCGCGAAGAAGACACGGGTCTGGCCGAGCAGCAGGATCATGCAGACCGTGGTCAGTCCGACGGCGGCGCCGAAGCTGATGACGCCCGCGTACCAGGGGTGCCCCGTGGCCTTGAACGCGTCGGCGAGCGGGGCGTCGATGGACAGCTCGGTGTACTTCTGCATGCCCGTGACCACGATCGACACGAGGACGTAGAGCGTGGTGCAGATGATCAGCGAGCCGAGAATGCCGCGCGGCATGTCCCGCTGCGGGTTCTTCGTCTCCTCGGCGGCCGTCGCGACCACGTCGAAGCCGATGAAGGCGAAGAACACGACGGAGGCCGCGGTGAAGATGCCCATCACACCGAAGTTCGTCGGCGCCCAGCCGAACATCAGCTGGATCAGCGGGGACTTGATGCCGCTGCCGGCCTCCACGGCCTCCGCCTTCGGGATGAACGGCTTGTAGTTGTCGCCCTCGATGAAGAAGGCGCCCGCGATGATCACGATCAGGACGACGGTGACCTTGATCGCGACGACCAGCGTGGTGATCCGGGCCGAGAGCTTCACGCCGATGACGAGGATGGCGGTGAGCACCAGCACCAGCGCGGAGGCGAGGATGTCGAAACCGAACCCGTCCGCCCCCTCGCGCCCGCTGAGCGACACGGGCATGTGCCAGCCCGCGTTGTCCATCAGCGAGCGGACATAGCCCGACCAGCCGACGGCCACCACCGCCGTGCCGAGCGCGAACTCCAGGACCAGGTCCCAGCCGATGATCCACGCGGGCAGCTCGCCGAGGGAGGCGTAGGAGAACGTGTACGCGGACCCCGCGACCGGGACCGTGGAGGCGAACTCCGCATAGCACAGGGCCGCCAGCGCGCAGGCGACACCCGCGGCGACGAAGGCCAGCGAGACCCCCGGCCCCGCGTTCTCCTTGGCCACTTTGCCGGTCAGGACGAAGATGCCGGTGCCGATGATGACACCGACACCGAACACGGTGAGATCCAGAGCGGACAGCGACTTCTTGAGTGCGTGCTCCGGCTCCTCAGTGTCCAAGATCGATTGTTCGACCTTCTTCGTCCTGAAGAGGGTGTTGCTCACGGTCGTACCTCCCACGCTTGTCGTCCTCGACATGATCGAGAGGGCAGATTGCACGTATCCCCCGGCGCGGCCCGTTTCACGCAAATGGGCCGGTTTCACCACCCGTACAGGGTGTTGAAACCGGCCCTTCGGCCCTGCTGACTGCCGTACGTCAGTCGCGCGCGGACTCCACCGCGTCCACGGCCTGCACGGTGGTGCGCTCGTAGCGGCCGTCGAGCTTGGCGACGAGGCCGGTGACCTGCCGTGCGATGTCCGGCGCGGTCAGGCCGATCTCCGCCATGACCTCGGCGCGGGAGGCGTGGTCGAGGAAGCGCGGCGGGATGCCGAAGTCGCGCAGCGGGACGTCGACGTCCGCGTCGCGCAGGGCCTGCGCGATCGCCGATCCGACACCGCCGACCCGGGAGTTGTCCTCGACGGTGACGACCACGCGGTGCTGCTCGGCGAGCGGGGCCATGGCCTCGTCGACCGGCTTGACCCAGCGCGGGTCGACGACGGTGGTGGAGATGCCCTGCCGGTCGAGGAGAGCGGCGATCTCCAGGCACATCGGGGCGAGCGCGCCGACGGAGACCAGCAGCACGTCGGGCGCGTCGGTGCCGGGCGCCCGCAGGACGTCCATGCCGCCGATCCGGCCCACGGCGGGAACGGCCGGGCCGACCGCGCCCTTGGAGAAGCGCACCACGGTGGGCGCGTCCTTCACGTCGACGGCCTCGCGCAACTGGGCGCGGACCTGGTCGGCGTCGCGCGGCGCGGCGAGCCTGAGGCCCGGGACGACCTGGAGGATGGACATGTCCCACATGCCGTTGTGCGAGGCGCCGTCGGTGCCGGTGACACCCGCGCGGTCCAGGACGAAGGTGACACCGCACTTGTGCAGGGCCACGTCCATCAGGACCTGGTCGAAGGCGCGGTTGAGGAAGGTCGCGTAGACGGCGAAGACGGGGTGGAGTCCGCCGGTGGCGAGGCCGGCCGCGGAGACGGCGGCGTGCTGCTCGGCGATACCGACGTCGTACACCCGTTTGGGGAAGGCCTTGGCGAACCGGTCGAGGCCGACCGGCTGGAGCATCGCGGCGGTGATCGCGACGATGTCCTCGCGCTCCTTGCCGAGCTCGACCATCTCCTCGCCGAAGACGGAGGTCCAGTCGGCGCCGGAGGAGGCGATCGGCAGGCCCGTGTCCGGGTGGATCTTGCCGACGGCGTGGAAGCGGTCCGCCTCGTCCTGGAGGGCGGGCTGGTAGCCGCGGCCCTTCTCGGTGAGGCAGTGCACGATGACCGGACCGCCGAAGCGCTTGGCGCGGGCGAGGGCCGACTCGAGGGCCTCGATGTCGTGGCCGTCGATCGGGCCGACGTACTTCAGGCCGAGGTCCTCGAACATGCCCTGCGGGGCGATGAAGTCCTTCAGGCCCTTCTTCGCGCCGTGCAGGGTCTCGTAGAGCGGCTTGCCCACGACCGGGGTGCGCTCCAGGAGGTCCTTGCCGCGGGCCAGGAAGCGCTCGTAGCCGTCGGTGGTACGCAGGGTCGCCAGATGGTTCGCGAGACCGCCGATGGTCGGCGCGTACGAACGCTCGTTGTCGTTGACGACGATGATCAGCGGGCGGTCCTTGGCGTCGGCGATGTTGTTCAGCGCCTCCCAGGCCATGCCGCCGGTGAGCGCGCCGTCACCGATGACGGCGACCACGTGGTCGTTCCTGCCGAGGACCTCGTTCGCCTTGGACAGGCCGTCGGCCCAGCCGAGGACCGTGGAGGCGTGCGAGTTCTCGATGATGTCGTGCTCGGACTCGGCCTGTGAGGGGTAGCCGGACAGGCCGCCCTTCATCTTCAGCCGGGAGAAGTCCTGGCGGCCGGTGAGCAGCTTGTGGACGTAGGACTGGTGGCCCGTGTCCCACAGCACCCTGTCCTTGGGCGACTCGAAGACGCGGTGCAGGGCGATGGTCAGTTCCACGACACCGAGGTTGGGGCCGAGGTGGCCGCCGGTCTTGGAGACCGCGTCGACGAGGAAGGTCCTGATCTCGCCGGCCAGCTGGTCCAGCTGCTCCAGGCTGAGCCGGTCCAGATCGCGCGGTCCCCTGATGCGGGTCAGCAGCGGCACCCGTGCCTCCTTGCAGTAGAGCTGTTGCCGGGCTTGGTCGAGTCTAATGTTCCGCCTTTGCGGGCGCGGCCCGGGCCCGGCGATGTACGCCACACGATCGGCGCAACCGGGCGGGAACACGCGTTCCCGTCCGGACATGACTGTGCCCGGCACCGCCATTGGCGCCGGGCACAGGCCTGTGTGGGTGGGGACCCTACGCGCGACCCGCGGTCTTCTGGGTCTTGCGGGTGACGGCGTCGATGACGACCGTGGCGAGAAGCACACCACCGGTGATCATGTACTGGACCGGCGAGGCGATGCCCTGCAGGGCCAGGCCGTACTGGATCGAGACGATGACCAGAACACCCAGCAGGGCGTTCCAGGTGCGGCCACGGCCACCGAAGAGGCTGGTGCCACCGATGACGGCCGCCGCGATGGCGTTCATCAGGAGGTCACCGGCGCCCGCGCCCTGGTTGGCGGAGGCGATCTTCGAGGCGATGAACAGGCCGCCGAGGGCGGCGAAGGTACCGGAGATCGAGAAGACCGAGATCCGGATCAACTCGACGTTGATACCGGCACGACGGGAGGCCTCGACACTGCCACCGAGCGCGAAGATCTTCCGGCCGAACGCGGTACGGCGCAGCACGAAGTCCGTGACCAGCAGGAAGGCGAGGAAGATCACCACGGCGAGCGGCAGACCCTTGTACTGGTTGTACATGATCGCCACGGCGAAGGCGAGGATGCCCAGCAGCACCGTGCGGGCGATGGTCTCGCCCACCGGACGGGACGGCACGCCGGCCGCCTCGCGGCGCTTGTTGCCGAGGTAGGAGCTGACGAAGAACCCGGCGGTCACCACGATCGCGAGCACGTAGGAGGCGGCGACATCGGTGAAGTAGTAGCTGGTCAGCTTGGCGACGACGCCCTCGCTGTCCAGGTTGATGGTGCCGTTGCTGCCGAGGATCTGGAGCATCAAGCCGTTCCAGAACAGCAGACCCGCCAGGGTGACGGCGAAGGCCGGCACACCGATGCGCGCGAAGAAGAAGCCCTGGATCGCACCGGCGACCGTGCCGGTGAGGATGGACAGGACGAGTGCCAGCCACTCGTTCATGCCGTGCGTGACGCTGAGCACGGCGAACGTGGCGCCGGCCACACCGGAGAGCGAACCGACCGACAGGTCGATCTCACCGAGCAGCAGCACGAAGACGATGCCGACCGCGATCATGCCCGTGCCGACCATGGCGACGGAGATGTCGGAGAGGTTGCCCGCGGTGAGGAAGTTCGAGTTCAGGCTGGCGAAGATCGCCCAGATGATGATCAGGCCGATGACGACCGGGATGGAACCCAGGTCGCCGGCCTTCATCTTGCGCTTGAACTCGCCGATGTAACCGGCGAAGCCCTGCTCGCGGACGAGCAGTCGGGGGTCGACCGCGGTGACCGCGTGCGCGGCCGCCTCGGGGTTCTCCACGACGTGGTCCCCAGGGGTCTCAGAGGTCTTGTCGATGCTCACTTCTGAGCCTCCCCGTTGCTGCTGCGCGCCGCACGACGGGTCACGGCGTTCTCCGTGGCGCCCGTGATGGCGGAAATGATCTCTTCCTGGGAGGTCGACTTGACCTCGAAGATGCCGTTGTTGCGCCCGAGGCGCAGAACGGCGACCTTGTCGGCCACGGCCTTCACGTCAGCCATGTTGTGGCTGATGAGGATCACGGCGTGACCCCGCTCGCGCAGACGCTCGACCAGGTCGAGGACCTGGGCGGTCTGCTCGACACCGAGGGCCGCGGTGGGCTCGTCCAGGATGACGAGCTTGGGCTCACCGAGCATGGAACGGGCGATCGCCACGGTCTGGCGCTGACCGCCGGAGAGCGAGGCGATCGGGATACGGACGCTGGGGATGCGGATCGACAGCGTGTTCAGCAGCTCGCGGGAGCGGCGCTCCATCTCGACCTCGTCCAGGATGCCGCGCTTCTTCAGCTCACGGCCCAGGTAGAGGTTCCCGACGACATCGATGTTGTCGCAGAGCGCGAGGTCCTGGTAGACCGTCGCGATGCCCAGGTTCTGGGCGTCGTGCGGGCGGTTGATCTGGACGGACTTACCGTCCCATTCGATGACGCCCTCATCGATGGGGTGCACGCCGGCGATCGTCTTGACCAGCGTGGACTTTCCGGCGCCGTTGTCGCCCACCAGGGCGACCACTTCACCGGCGTGGACTTCAAGCTCTACATCGGTGAGCGCCTGGACGGCACCGAATCGCTTGGAGATCCCGCGCAACGCCAGAACAGGCGTAGCGGACACGTGAACCATCTCCTTCGCCGCCTGACCCGGCGGGAGGTTGTGCAGAAGTTTGCTGTGGGGTGTTCCGTCCGGCGCCCCGCTTAGCTTGCGGGGCTGTTGGATGCGGGGCGCCGGAGGAGCTTCGATCACGCGAGTCACGTACGGGAACTCAGTATCGAATTCCCGTACGCGTTTGGCTACTCGCGGTTGTTTACTGCAGGCCGGCCTTCTTGCAGGCCGCGGCGTACGCCGGGGTGCAGATGTCCTTGACCGTGTACAGGCCGTCCTTCACGACGGTGTCCTTGATGTTGTCCTTGGTCAGCGAGGTGACGGGGACCAGCAGGGACGGGATCTGCTTGTCGGTCGGGCTGTCGACCTTGTCCTTGGCGACGGTGTCGAGCGACTTGCCCTGGGCGAGCGCGACGGCCAGCTCGGCGGCGGCGTCGGCCTCCGGGGCGTACGGCTTGTAGACGCTCATGAACTGCTCACCCGCGAGGATGCGCTGCACACCCGCGAGCTCGGCGTCCTGGCCCGTGACCGGGACCTTGATGCCGGCGGCCTTCAGCGCGGTGATGATACCGCCGGCCATGCCGTCGTTCGCGGAGTAGACACCGACGATGTTCTTCTTGCCGAGAGCCGAGATCGCCGCCTCCATGTTGGCGTTGGCGTTCTCCGGCTTCCACTCCTTGGTGTCGTACTCCTTGCCGACGTTCACCTTGCCGTCGAGCACCTCGTGGGCGCCGGCCTTGAACTGAGCGGCGTTCGGGTCGGTGACCGAACCGTTCATCATGACGATCTTGCCGGACTTGGCCTTCGAGCCGAGGGCCTCGAGGAGCGCCGTGCCCTGCGTCTTGCCGACAGTCTTGTTGTCGAACGAGGTGTAGGCCGAGATGGGGCCCTGCGCGAGGCGGTCGTAGGCCACGACCGGGATGCCGGCGTCCTTGGCCTTCTGGACCGAGCTCTTGATCGCGGCGGCGTCCACAGCGTCAACGATCAGCACGTCCACCTTGTTGGTGATCATCGTGTCGACCTGCTGGTTCTGCGTGCTCGCGTCCTGCTTGGCGTTGGCGTAGACGACCTTGCCCTTGCCGTTCGTCAGCTCGCTGATCTTCTTCTCGATCAGCGGCTTGTCGAAGCTCTCGTAGCGGGCCGTCTGGTTCTCCGGAAGGAGCAGACCGACCTTGATCGCGTCGCCCTTCTTGGCGGGGGCGGAGCTGTCGCTCCCGCCACCGGACTCCTTGGCACTGCCACAAGCGGCCAGCGAAACAGCCATTGCACCAGCGGCAACGGCAACGGCGGCACGACGCATCTGCGTGTTCACTTTGAAACCTCCCTGACGAGGCCGCGTCGTTGCGGCCGAGGTGGTTTGGAGTCAACTCGGCCACCCGTGCGACGTCAAGAAGTAAATACTTAACGAGATGGCAACGGTGCCATGCGTTCTCTAAGTGAAGGCAGGGGCAGCGGCCGACAAGGAGCCGTCCAAAAGGGTCGAATCGCCCATCTCGCTGAGCGCGAGAGCGAGCGCTCCGAGCACCTCCGCACGGCCCCCAAGCGCCCCTGGCAACACCGAGAGTTGACGTGCGGCGCTCGGGATCGCATAGCGGCCGACAGACTCCCTGATGGGCCCGAGAACAAGCTCCCCGGCCTCGGCGAGATCGCCGCCGAGGACCACCCGGCTCGGGTTCAGCAAATTGCAGAGATTCGCGACTCCACTGCCGATATGTCGGCCCACGTCGGCGATCACCCGACGGCAGCCCGGATCTCCGTCCCGCGCCAGCCTGACCACGCCTTCCATGGTCAGATCCGTGCCGTGACTGGACTGGAGGAGCGGCAGCACATAGCGCGCCGCCGCGAAGGTCTCCAGGCAGCCGCGATTGCCGCAACGGCAGACGGGGCCGGATTCATCAAGTGTAATATGCCCGATTTCTCCCGCTGTGCCACCCGGACCGCGGTAGATCTTGCCCTCTATCACCAGGCCCGCGCCGACACCGCTGGCGACCTTGATGTAGGCCAGGTCCCGGACTCCGCGCCCGCTCCCCCAGACCATCTCGCCGAGCGCGCCCAGATTCGCGTCGTTGTCCACGTAGACAGGCACGCCGAGCCGCCCCCGCAGCTCCTCGGCGGGCCTGGCGCCGGTCCAGCCCGGCAGGATCGAGGTGGACCCCAGAGTCCCCGATTCCACGTCGATGGGCCCCGGCACGCCGAGGCCCACACCCGCGATCTTGGAAGGGTCCACACCGGTTGCTGCGATCAGGCGACCGACCAGCTCCTCGGCCCGGTCGAAGCCCTGCGCGGCGGAGGCGTCCACATCCAGCGGCTCGGACTCCTCCGCCAGCACCTGATGAGCCAGATTCCCGACCGCGACGCGCAAATGCGTATGCCCGAAGTCGACACCGATGACGATGCCGGCGTCCCCGCTCAAGGACACGCTGCGCGCCCTGCGGCCGCCGGCCGAAGTGGGTGTGACCTCGACCGTTCCGCTGTCCTTGAGTTCACGGACGATATTGGAAACGGTCGCGGCCGATAGGCCCGTCGCCCTCGCGATCTCCGCCTGCGTGAGCGAACCGGCAAGGCGCACCGCTCTCACGACGCGTTCCAGATTGGCTCGGTGCAGCGACGACTGCGACCCCGGAGTCTCCATCGACTCATCCACTCCTGCCCTCAGCCGGGCGGCCCCGATGCCGCCCGTGTGATCTGGGTCACGTCAACGGGACCCCGGTCACTTACAAGTTGTGAACTCCAAGCTCCGCTGAACGGGTTACCGCAGTCAAGTCCTTGACGAAAATCAGGTCCACCCAGTCATGTTCGATTCTCGCCACGACCCGGACACGCGTACGCCACCCCCGGGGACGGAGGTGGCGTAGGCGAGGAAGGGACGGGGCGCTACTTGAGAGTCGCCGAGGTGAGACCCGCCTGGACCTGGCGCTGGAAGGACAGGTAGACGATCAGCATGGGGATCATCGCGATCGTCACGCCGGCGAACAGGACGGGAAGATCGGTGGCATACCCCTGCTGTTGTTGGAGCTGGATGAGGCCCTGGGTCAGAACGTAGCGTTCCGGATCCGAACTGTTCTGCGGCTGCATCAGCACCGAGGGCAGGATGTACTGGTTCCACTGGCCCAGGACGTTGAAGATGCCGACGCTGAGCAGTCCGGGCTTGGCCATCGGCAGCATGACCTGGAAGAACGCCCGGGTGTGCGAGGCTCCGTCGAGCACCGCCGCCTCGAAGACCGCCGTGGGCAGCGTCCGGAAGAACGCGTGCATGAAGAACACGGTGAACGGCAGCGAGTAGGCGACGTACACCAGAATCAGGCCTTGGTACGAGTTCAGCATGTCGAGGCGCTTGACCATGAAGAACAGCGGCACCAGGGCGAGGAAGACGGGGAACATGGCCCCGCCGACGAAGAAGTAGTAGATGAGCCGGTTGCCCGGGAACTCGTAGCGGGCCAGTACGTACGCCGCCATCGAGCCGAGGAGCATGGTCAGCGGGACCGAGAACACCAGCACGATCAGGGTGTTGGCGAAGTAGTCGCCGATGCCCTTGTTCCAGGCCCGGCTGAACACGTCGAGCTGCCAGTTCGACGGCCAGCCGAGGGCCGAACCGCCGATCTGCGCGTCGGTCTTGAAGGAGCTCAGGACCAGCCACAGCAGCGGCAGGATGATCAGGACGGCCCACAGGGCCAGGAAGCCGTGCGAGAAGACGTTGAGGGCCATGCCCTCGGTGCGCTTGTCGCCCGGCCGTGGCGGGGTCTTCCTGACGGTCCGCTGCGGGGGTACTCCGGCGCCGTCGACCTTCGTCGGCTCCGTGATGGGTGCGCTCATAGTCGTGTCTCCCGCTCAGAACTCGATGCGCTCGCGGCGGGTGGCGCGCAGCGTGACCACGGACAGGATCAGGGTGAGAAGGAGCATGACGACGCCCATGGCACAGGCGTAGCCGCTCTTCCCGTAGTAGAGGAAGTTGCGCATCATGACGTTCGCCATGACCTCGCTGTGGTGGTCGGGCCCACCGCCGTAGCCGGTGCCCTGGGTCGTGGTCGAGACGAGCACGAACATGTCCATCGCGATGATGCCGAGATAGACCCAGGCGGTCTGCACCGTGTCCCACAGCAGCGGCAGGGTGACCCGGAAGAAGGTGTGGGTGCGGCTCGCGCCGTCCAGCAGCGCGGCCTCGTAGATGTCCCGCGGGATGGACTGCATGGCGGCGGAGAAGAGCACCAGATAGAAACCGACGCCGTGCCAGACGACGACCGCCATCAGGCACCAGAGCACCAGGTTGGGCTCGTTCATCCACTCGACGGGACTGTTCGCGTCCACCAGGCCGAGCTTGATCAGCAGGCCGTTGAGCAGACCTCCGCTGTCACTGCGGTAGAGCGCCCCGAAGAGCACCGCCACGATCGCGAGCGACAGGACCTGCGGGAAGAAGTACACGATCTTGTAGAAGCGCGAGCCGGCGACGCCCTGTACGCCACCGGCGCCGCCCCGCCCGCCCGCGTTCACCATGAAGGCGAAGAAGAGGGCGAGCAGGATGGTGATCACCGGGATGAACACCAGGAACAGGATGTTGTGCCAGATCGCTTGGAGGAATACGTCGTCCTGGAACAACTCCTTGTAATTGTCCAGGCCGACGAAACCGAACGTCTGCGACTGGCCCTTCCAGTCGGTGAAGGAGTAACCGATGGTCTGTAGGTAAGGCCAGATCACGAAGATCAGATACAGCGCCAAAGGTGCGAGGAGAAACCCCGCGACGAACCGGTACTGCCCTTTTCGCATGGCATCCTGCCCCTGGTGTGCCGGGTGTGCGTGACCCTGGTGTTCCGGGTTTACGTGATCAGTCGCGGTGGTTCTTCTTGGACTCCGGGTCCTTGGCCGCCTTGTCGACCGCGGCCTGGGCCCGCTTCAGCCATTCCTTCGGCTGAATGCGCTTGGACATCAGCTCGTTGGACGCGGTCTCGATGGCCGTGCCCATCTCGCTGTACCAGTTGGGGTACAGGTAGTTGAACGTGTTGTCGCCCGCGGCCTTCGACGCCTCGACGGTGGACTGCGTACCGGGACGCAGTTCCACGCCGTCGGACACACCGTCCTTGAGGATGGTGAGCGAGTTGGCCTTCTGTGCGAAGAGCGTCGACCACTCCTTGGAGAGCATGGAGCGCATGAACTCCTTGGCCTCGGGCAGGTTCGCGGCCTTCGCCGGGATGATGAACGGCTCGCCCGAGCCGGCCCGGATCGCCTCGAACGGCAGCTTGCTGTCGGGCAGGAGAGGCATCGGCATGAACTTCATGTCGAAGTCGGCCGGGGTCTGCTTCAGCTGCTCGTTCTCCAGCCAGGAGCCACAGGTGATGAAGGCGGCCTTGTACTGGTTCCACCGGGTCTGCGACTCGGTGTGGGTGAGGCCGTTGGTACCGGGCAGCAAGTAGCCCTTCTCCACGACCTCGTAGATCGCCTCGACGGCCGCCTGGGCGGCGTCGGACCCGACGAACGCCTTGGGGTCGAGGTTGTCGATCGCCTTCATGGCGTCCAGACCGCCCTTCTTGGCGATCAGGTCCATGATGGCGACGTTGATGTAGTACGGGTACTTGCCCTGGTGGGCCAGGCCGCCGATGCCCTGCGACTTGGCGTCCTTACAGATGGCGAGGAAGTCGTCCCAGGTCTTCGGGACCTCCCAGCCCTTCTCCTTGAAGAGCTTGCCGGAGTACCACAGGCCCCACACCGTGTAGATGTAGTTCAGCGAGACGACCTTGCCGCCCTGCAGGCCCGGGTCGAGCGTGCCCGGGATCAGGGTGTCGCGGACCTTCTTGCTCGGGTCGTCGATGGACGGCGCGTCGAGGACGGCGGCCAGGTCGAGGAGTTGGCCGCTCTTGTAGAGCACGTCCAGCTTGATCTGCTGGGCGCCCGAGTCGTCGACGATGTCCGGCGGGTTGCCGCCGTTGAAGCGCGGCTGGAGCTTGCCGGTGATCTCCTGCGTACCGGTGTGGGCGCTCTTGGAGCCCCACTTCTTGTCGAAGGCCGCTTCCCAGGACTTGGCGTACTCGTCGCCGTAGCCGCCCTTGAAGACGACGACGTCGAGCTTGCCGCCGCCCTTCTTCACGCCGAAGGGGTTGTCCTTGCTGGTCTTGCCGGTGCCCTTGTCGCCCGACTTGTCCTCGTCGCCCCCGCCGCTCGCACACGCGGACAGGAAGCTCATCGTCGGGACGGTGATCAGACCGAGTGCGGCCGACCTCTTGATGAGGTCACGGCGGCCGACACCCTCGGGGCTGCTGTTCTCGGCGGAAGTGGATCCCATGCTCAAGTCCTCGCCTTCTCCAGGACTCAGGCGGTGAACCGGATCCTCCCCGGCACCGCGGTTAGGTCAAGCTGGGGTCGTGCGTGGGGGATTCAGTGGGACGAATCGGCGGTACGTGTATGGACCACGGTCCGCCGGCCCTCGAAATTCCCCCTCTGGGTCCTGCCTGTCCGGAGCCAGTCGATCGACTGGCCGGACGCGACAGGTATAGTCCACTTCCCGCCAAGGGAGCAAGATCGAATGCAGGTTTGCCCGTCGGTCTTTTCCGAGTTGAGACCTCCCGGAAATATGGGGCACCCCTGGACCACCCCGGCGAAGATCCATAGAGGGTCAACCTCCCGCAATGAACGCAATGCACGGTTCGTCACACCGCATTCACCCCGGATGCCGCACCCAACACCCTTGACAGCACTGACAACTTGGCTCCCAAATGGTCCTTGCGCATCGAATTTGACAACGTTGTCCAGGTGCAGGGAGGGTGCTCGCGCATGCAGCACAGAGCTCGGTACAGACGGAGTTCCACGAGTCGGGCCGGATGGCTTTCCCCTACGGCACTGGGGGTGGCAGCGCTTTCCCTGGTGGCGGCATCGCAGGGCGCTGCGGTCGCCCTGCCCGCCCAAGCGGCGGCCGCCGACCGGGGGTTCAGCTCCTCGTTCGAATCGGGCGATCCGGCTCCGGACTGGCTCAACACGGTTGATACGACTCCTGACGGGACGAAAAGGTCCTCGGGTGTCGACGGCGGCTACAGCACCGGAATCCCCGGCAATGTGACCGACCATGTCACCGACGTGCGGGCCAGCGGCGAGAACACGGGTGCGGGCGAGGTCAAGGAGAACCTCGTCGACGGCGAGTCGAGCAGCAAGTGGCTGACCTTCGAGCCGACCGGCTGGACGGAGTTCGACCTGGACGCGCCGGTCAAGGTGGTCACGTACGCGCTCACATCCGCGAACGACCACGACGAGCGCGACCCCGAGGACTGGACCCTGCAGGGCTCCAACGACGGCAAGGACTGGAAGACCCTCGACACCCGCTCCGGCGAGTCCTTCGGCGAGCGCTTCCAGACGAAGTCGTACGACATCCAAAGCCCCGTCGAGTACCAGCACTTCCGGCTCGACGTCACCAAGAACAACGGTGGCGACATCCTCCAGCTCGCCGATGTCCAGTTCTCGACGGGCCGGAGCGACGACCCGACGCCCAAGGACATGCTCTCGCTCGTGGACCGGGGGCCGAGCGGCTCGCCGACCGCGAAGGCGGGCGCGGGCTTCACGGGCAAGCGGGCCCTGCGCTACGCCGGCACCCACAAGGGCGACGGCCGGGCGTACTCGTACAACAAGGTCTTCGACGTGAACGTCGCCGTCGGGCGCGACACCGAGCTGTCGTACCGGATCTTCCCCTCGATGGCGGACGGCGACCGGGACTACGACGCGACGAACGTGTCCGTGGACCTGGTCTTCACCGACGGCAGTTCGCTCAGCGGCCTGAACGCCACGGACCAGCACGGATTCGCGCTGACACCGCAGGGCCAGGGTGCCTCCAAGGTGCTCTACGTCAACCAGTGGAACAACGTGTCGTCGCGGATCGGGTCCGTCGCCAACGGGAGGACCGTGGACCGGATCGTCGTCGCGTACGACTCGCCGAAGGGCCCAGCGAAGTTCCGCGGCTGGCTCGACGACATCGCGCTGCGGACGGCCGCCCCGCAGAAGCCCGAGGCGCACCTGTCCGACTACGCGCTGACCACCCGCGGCACCAACTCCAGCGGCGGCTTCTCGCGCGGCAACAACTTCCCGGCGACCGCCGTCCCGCACGGCTTCAACTTCTGGACGCCGGTGACCAACGCGGGCTCGCTGAGCTGGCTGTACGACTACGCCCGCGCCAACAACGCGGACAACCTGCCCACCATCGAGGCGTTCAGCGCGAGCCATGAGCCGAGCCCCTGGATGGGTGACCGGCAGACCTTCCAGGTGATGCCGTCGGCAGCCACCGGCACCCCGGAGACCGGCCGGGCGGCCCGCGAGCTGGCCTTCCGGCACGAGAACGAGACCGCGCGGCCCTACTACTACGGCGTGACCTTCGAGAACGGTCTCAAGGCGGAGATGGCGCCGACCGATCACGCGGCCGCCCTGCGCTTCACCTACCCCGGTGACGACGCGAACGTGATCTTCGACAACGTCACCGAACAGGCGGGGCTGACACTGGACACCTCGGCGGGTGTCGTGACCGGCTACTCGGACGTGAAGTCCGGCCTGTCGACCGGCGCCACGCGGCTCTTCGTCTACGGTGTCTTCGACGCGCCCGTGACCGAGGGCTCCTCCAGCGGCGTCAAGGGCTATCTGAAGTTCAAGCCCGGCTCCGACCACACCGTCACCCTGCGCCTGGCCACCTCGCTCATCAGCCTCGACCAGGCCAAGGACAACCTGCGCCAGGAGATCCCGGACGGCACGTCGTTCGGGGCGGTCAAGGCCGGGGCCCGGAAGCAGTGGGACCGGCTGCTCGGCAAGGTCGAGGTGCAGGGCGCGACGCCGGACCAGCTGACGACGCTGTACTCCAGCATGTACCGGCTGTACCTGTACCCCAACTCCGGCTCCGAGAAGGTGGGTTCGAAGGACCAGTACGCCTCGCCGTTCGTCCCGATGCCGGGTCCGGACACCCCGACCCACACCGGCGCGAAGATCGTCGACGGCAAGGTGTACGTCAACAACGGCTTCTGGGACACCTACCGGACCACCTGGCCGGCGTACTCCCTCCTGACGCCCGGTCAGGCGGGTGAGATGGTCGACGGGTTCGTACAGCAGTACAAGGACGGCGGCTGGACCTCGCGCTGGTCCTCGCCCGGGTACGCGGACCTGATGACCGGCACCTCGTCGGACGTGGCGTTCGCGGACGCGTACGTCAAGGGCGTCGGCTTCGACGCGGAGTCGGCGTACGACGCGGCGCTGAAGAACGCGACGGTCGTCCCGCCGACCTCCGGTGTCGGCCGCAAGGGCATGGCCACCTCCCCCTTCCTCGGCTACACGAGCACCTCCACCGGCGAGGGCCTGTCGTGGGCCATGGAGGGCTACGTCAACGACTACGGCATCGCCGAGATGGGCCGGGCGCTCTACAGGAAGACGGGCAAGAAGCACTACAAGGAGGAATCGGACTACTTCCTCAACCGCGCCCAGGACTACGTGAACCTCTTCGACTCCAAGGCCGGCTTCTTCCAGGGCCGGGACGCGAAGGGTGACTGGCGGGTCGACTCCGCGAAGTACGACCCGCGTGTATGGGGCTACGACTACACGGAGACCAACGGCTGGGGGTACGCGTTCACCGCGCCGCAGGACTCGCGCGGACTGGCGAACCTGTACGGCGGCCGGAGCGCGCTCGCGGAGAAGCTCGACACGTACTTCGCCACGCCGGAGACCGCCTCGCCGGACTTCGTGGGCTCGTACGGCGGGGTCATCCACGAGATGACCGAGGCCCGGGACGTACGGATGGGCATGTACGGGCACTCCAACCAGGTGGCCCACCACGTGAACTACATGTACGACGCGGCCGGACAGCCCTGGAAGACCCAGCAGAACGTCCGCGAGGTCCTCTCCCGGCTCTACACCGGCAGCGAGATCGGGCAGGGCTACCACGGTGACGAGGACAACGGCGAGCAGTCGGCCTGGTACCTCTTCTCCTCCCTCGGCTTCTACCCGCTGGTGATGGGAAGCGGCGAATACGCCATCGGCTCCCCGCTGTTCACCAAGGCGACGGTCCACCTGGAGAACGGCCGGGACCTGGTGATCAAGGCCCCGCGGAACAGCGCGAAGAACGTGTACGTGCAGGGTGTGCGGTTCAACGGCAAGCAGTGGAAGTCGACTTCGCTGCCCCACTCGCTGATCTCGCGTGGCGGGGTGCTGGAGTTCGACATGGGTGCCAAGCCTTCCTCGTGGGGCACCGGCAAGAACGCGGCGCCGGTGTCGGTCACCGAGGACGACAAGGTGCCGTCGCCGCGCTCGGACACCCTGAAGGGAGACGGGGCCCTGTTCGACAACACCTCGGCGACGGACACCGCGGTCACCTCGGTGGACCTGCCGGTCGACGCCGCCACCGAGGGGGTCCAGTACACGCTGACGTCCTCGGACCACGCGAAGGCTCCGGCCGGATGGACCCTCCAGGGCTCCTCGGACGGAACGACGTGGAAGGACCTCGACAAGCGCTCCGGCGAATCCTTC
This sequence comes from Streptomyces sp. NPDC005141, assembly GCF_053599975.1. Lineage (NCBI taxonomy): Bacteria > Bacillati > Actinomycetota > Actinomycetes > Kitasatosporales > Streptomycetaceae > Streptomyces > Streptomyces sp. NPDC005141. Next base: position 61,403 of record NZ_JBSFYW010000001.1, read on the forward strand.
CGCTGGGACAGGCAGACCCGGGCGTTCACGGTCGCCGACCCCGGCTCGTACGCCCACTACCGCCTCGTGCTCGACGGCGAGTCGACCCTGGCGGAGGTGGAGCTGCTGGCCTGACGCACGCGCGAGGGGAAAGGGGCGGGCCCGGAGGAGACTCCGGGCCCGCCCCGCGTTCATGGACGGATCGGCTCACCGGCTCGTCGGCTCACCGGCTCACGGATTCACGACTCACGGACTCACGGACCGACCGCGAGGGTGAACACGTGCAGGTCCGCGTTGTCCGGGAGTTTGACGCTCTCGATGGTCTTCCCCGCCGGTGCCTCGAAGGGCTGGGTGGCGAAGACGTAGGTGGCCACCGGGTCCTTGTCGGCGCCGGCGACATTGCGGTAGGCGGCCTTGGCGACGGTCCTGTTGCCGTACTGGACGGTGCCGCCCCCTCCGCCGACGGTCCAGTCGGTGAAGGAAAGGTCGACGGAGTCGGTGCCGCCGTCGGTGTACGTGACGGTCGCCCTGGTCTGCTGGTTGCCGTTCACCGCGCTGCCGATGAAGGACAACCGGCTCACGGGGTCGGGCAGTTCGATGCGCTGCGAGGTCGCCGAGGCGTTGTCGGGGCGGCCGGACGGCGCGTTCGGCCAGGTGTAGGTGAGACCGTCCACCGTGCCCTGGGTGCCCGGCGTCAGACCCACGTCGGCGAGGGCCTGCCGGGAGTAGCTCCAGCCGCCGCCGTCGTAGTCGGCCTCGTCGTGGTCACCGGTGTCGTCGGAGACGCCGGTGTTGTTGTAGGCCGCGAGGAGGGATCCCGGGGCCGCGACCGTCAGGGCCACCGGCTGGGCGTACGACGTGTCGGCCGAGGTCACCTCGACCTTGACGTCGTAGAACCCCTGATCGGCGTCGTCGGCGGCGGTCAGGGTGATCCGCTGGGCGCCGTCGGTCACCGTGCCCTCGGCGGGCGTCGCCGTCACGCCGGGGGGCACGTCCACATGGAAGCGGACCTCGGGCCCGGCACCGCCGCCGAGGGCGAGGGCGCGGATGTCGAGCGCGGTGCTGCCGCCGGGCGCGAGCGTCGCCGCGGTCGGGCCCACGCCGATCTGGTACGGCTGCTCGCCCGTGCGGAAGGAGGGCGGCGCGGCCGTCTCGGCGCTGCCCCAGCTCTTGTCGGGCGTGCCGGACAGCGTGTAGTCGAGCGTGCCGCCGTCGCGGACGAAGGAGGCCGGGAGCCACGGCCGTTCACTGGTGCGGCCGTCCACCCGCAGCGACTGGACGTACGGGGCGTCCGCGGCCGCGCCCCGGGCCCGGATCTCGATGTCGTCGCCGCCCGGACGCTCGATCTCGATCCTCGGGAACAGCGGTGAGGACAGGGTGAGTTCGGCGCGGGAAGGCACCTGGGGGTACATGCCGAGCGCCGAGAAGACGTACCAGGACGACATCTCACCGAGGTCGTCGTTGCCAGGAATGCCGCCCGGCTCCGTCGACCACAGCCTGCTCATCGCCGCACGGACGGTCTCCTGCGCCTTGTAGGGCGCGCCCGCGTAGTCGTACAGGTAGGGCACGTTGACCGACGGCTCGTTGTCCAGCTCGGACTTGTCGCCGCCGCTGCCGGTGAACGCCCAGCTGCCGTCCGCGTTGTGGAAAAAGGTGTCGAGCCGGTCGAGGGCCTTGGCGCGCCCGCCCATGGCGGCGAAGAGGCCCGCCGGGTCGTGCTGCACCATCCAGGTGTACTGGGCCGCCGTGCCCTCCACGAAGCCGTTGCCGGTCGCCGGGGTGAAGCCGGTGACCCAGCTCCCGTCGGCCTTGCGGTTGGCGATGTAGCCGCCGCCGGGGTCGGCCGCGATGTTGAAGGCGTTCTGCCACCACTGGGAGCGTTCGGCGAAGTCGGCGGCCGTCTTCTTCTCCCCGGCCGCCGAGGCCAGTTGGGAGATCGCGAAGTCCGCGCCGGACATCTCCAGGGTTTCGGCGGCGCCACCCCAGGCGTTGGAGACGGACGGCATGTAGTGGTGTTCGAGGTACTTGTCGAGCGAGGGCCGCTGACCGACCGAGAGGACGGGCTTGCCCGCCGAGGAGAGGTCACCCTCGGTCGGTACGGTGGCCGCCTTCACCAGGGAGGCGAGCGCGCCGCGGAGGTCGAAGTCCGTGCCTCCGAAGGCGCGGATGCCGGCGAGGGCGGCCGGTGACGGGTCGCCGTTCATGACGTGCGTGCCGCTCGCGCCGTGCAGCCAGCGGTCCCAGACTCCCCCGTTCTGGCGGGCGAGTTCGAGCAGTGACTGCGCGATGTCGGAGCCGGTGTCCGGGTTGAGCAGGGTCAGCAATTGGACCTGGGAGCGGTAGACGTCCCAGCCGGAGAAGGTGCCGTACTGCGCCGCGTGGCCCCGGCTCACGGTGTGCACCTTGTCGTCGGGGCCCCGGTATCTGCGGTCGGCGTCACTGATGACGTTCGGGTGCAGGAGGGCGTGGTAGAGCGCGGTGTAGAAGGTGGTGCGGTCGGTGTCGGTGCCGCCACCGACGCCGATCGCGCCGAGCCTCTCGCGCCAGGCCCGGTGGGCGGCGCGCTGGACCGAGGCGAAGGAGCGGGACGGCGGGTTCTCGGCCGCGAGGTTGGCGGCGGCGCCGGCCTGACTCACGTACGAGATGCCGACCTTGACGTTCACCGGGTCGGTGCCGGGCTCGAACTCCACATAGCCACCGGCCCCCTTGCCCGCGACGGGCCGGCCGCCCTGCCCGAAGCCCCCGGTGCCGCCGCTCGCCTCGGTGGCCCCCGGGCTCAGCCGGTCGTCCTGCCAGGTGCCGTTGGTCTTGAAGTCGCGGTCGAAGCGGGCCGTGAAGTAGAGGGTGTAGTAGGAACGTCGACCCTCGGGGTCGAGGTAGCCGCAGAAGTTCCCCGAGGTGACCGAGCCGGAGACGGTGCGGGTCTCCGGGTCGATCCGCACCGTCGAGTCGGTCGAGCCGACCTCGGAGTTGGCGGTACGGATCAGCAGCGAGGCGGGCTTGTCGGCCGGGAAGGTGAAGCGGCCCGAGCCGGTGCGCTCGGTCGCGGTGAGGTCGGCGGTCACTCCGGAGGCGAGCCCGACCTTGTAGTGGCCGGGCTCGGCCTGCTCGTCGGAGTGGGCGAAGCCGGCCGCGTAGACGGCGTCCTTGGTGTCGCTCGCCGGGGAGGAGGTGACCTCGCCCGCGTACGGGAAGAACGGGATGTCGCCGCTGCCGCCCGCGCATCCCGTTCCGGACATGTGGGTGAGGCTGAAGCCCCGGATGCGCGTGGCGTCGTACTGGTAGCCGCCGGGCGCGGCCGTGCGGGTGGCGTCCCCGCGGGTGTTCTCCGGGCTCCAGGAGAGCATGCCGAAGGGCGTGACGGCGCCCGGGAAGACATTGCCGCCGTTCTTGGTGCCGATGAGCGGGTCGACGTACGCGGTGGGATCCTGGACGAGCTTCGGTGGACCTGACGGGGGTGCGGCGAGCGCCGGAGTGGCGCCGGCGACCGTCAGGGCGACGGCCAGCAGGACGGATGACGGACGGAAACGCATGATGCGGCCCCTCCTCCTTCGGACGGGTCGCGCACCACAGGTCGCACAAGCCGCAGGGACAGTAACGTGCGCCACGGGTACCACGGAAGACCGCCTGTGCCGCCGGGAACACCGGGGACGCGCCCCGCGCGCACCCCAATGGCGCAGCCGGCGCACAGGTAGGCCGTCAACTGGCTTGACATCGTTGTCTGTTGAGGCGATAGAGTCGTGTGCAGACCGTTCGACAACGTTGTCGCACACCACGGTCACCACAAGCCGCACCATCCCGGGCAGGGCCTCCCCCGACCCGCCCGGGCTCGCGGACCGGGCGGGTCCGAACCCACCCACCCGGTCCGCCCCGAGCGTTGCTTGTTCAACCGACCCGGCAGGGAAGGGCCGTTGACGGATCGCCGCCCGAGCCCGAGACGACATACCCGAACGTCGTGCTGCCGCCCGGACTGAGCGAGCCATTCCAGTCGGCGTTGTGCACCATCACGTCCTGGCCGCTGTAGGTCGCGTTGCCGTTCCACAGGCTGGCGACCGACTGACCGCCGGGCAGCGTCCAGTCGACCATCCAGCCGAGCATCGGGACGTCTCCGGTGTTGGTGACGGTCACCTCGGTCTGGTAGCCGCCGGACCAGCTGTTGGTGGTGCGCCGGGTCGCGGAGCACGCCCCGGGCGGGGGTTCGGTCGGGTTGCCGGGATCGTGGATTCCCGTGACCTCGCCGTTGCCGCCGTCGAAGACGACGTCGGAGCAGGAGTAGAAGGTCTCCGCGCTGTCCGAGCGCTGCCAGACCATGTAGACGATGTGGCGGCCGGACTTGCCCGCCGGCAGCTTGCCGCTCCAGGAGTAGTTGGCCGCGACCGTGCCCGGGGTGCCGTTGAGCGCCGGGTGGTCGACGCTGAGGAACGGCTGGTCCTCCATGGCGTCCCAGGTGAGCGTGCGGGTCGGGTCGAAGCCGTCCTTGGTGATGTAGACGTAGAACCAACCGGGATGCGCCGCCCATGCGTTGTACGCGAAGTCGACGGTCGCGCCCGAGGTCAGATGGGTCAACGGCCAGTCGGAGCGCGGCAGATCGAAGCCGGTGAAGTTGGGATTGCCCCCGCTGCACAGCCGGCCGTCCGGGACGAAGCCCCGGGTGCGCCCCGCGCCGTCCGAGCGCAGCACCGAGAACCAGTTGTAGAACGGCGTGGTCCCGCCGACCTGTTGCGCCGCCTTGCAGGCGGGGTTCACGGGTTTGATCTCGCCGGTGTCGGTCAGCCCGTCCTGCCAGCACAGGAACGTGCGGCTGCCGGGCTTCATGGGCGTGCCGTGCGCCTCCGCCCGGCCGCCGGTCACGACGATCAGGGCGAGAGCCGGAAGCGCGGCCAGCAGGGCGAGGAGGACGAGGAAGGTGGACGGGCGGCCGCGGGGGAGCCGTAATCGGGAGAGCGGCCGGAGCGTTCTCGTTGAGCGCACTCTTGTTAAGTGCATGACAATCTGCTCCTTCGTGGGCCGTGCGGGATCGGGGGTGAGGTGGGAGCGGCTCCCGAGGCGGGTTCCGGTCCGCTGGTGGGAGCGCTCCCACCTCACTCGGAAATTAGCGCGCGCGGGAACCCCTGTAAACGCCTCGCGCATCCCGCACACCCGTGGGTCGCGCCCCGGCTCCACGGAAGGGCCCGCGAGCCGGTCGCGCTCACCTCCGGGGGAAGGCCGCCGCTTCCCCTCCGGCCCGGGGCGCCGGTGCGCGCTCCCCCGCAGCCGGGCCGGCCGGGAGCGCGGGCTCCGCGGCCGGGAGCTCGACGGTGAATTCCGTACGGCCCGGGGCGCTCTCGGCGTGGACACGGCCGTGGTGGGCCGTCGTGATCGCCGCGGCGATGGCCAGGCCGAGGCCCGAACCGCCGTGCCCGGGAGAGACGCGGGAGCGGGAGGTGTCGGCCCGGGTGAAGCGTTCGAAGACCCTCGGCAGCAGGGAGGGCGGGATGCCGGGGCCGTCGTCGCGGACCCGGATCGTGCAGGACGTGCCGGTGGCCTCCACCGTGGCGACGACCGTCGTGCCCGCCGGTGTGTGCGCCCGGGCGTTGGCCAGGAGATTGGCCACCACCTGGTGGAGCCTGGCCTCGTCGCCGACGACCAGTGCCGGGGAGTCCAGGAGGAGGGCCAGCTGCCAGACGTGCTCCTCCCCCGCGGCCCGCGCGTCCCACACCGCCTCGGCGACCAGCGCCGCCAGGTCCACCTCCGCCGACTGCAACGGCCGTCCCTCGTCGAGCCGGGCGAGCAGCAGCAGATCCTCCACAAGACCCGTCATCCGCGCCGACTCGGCGGACACCCGCCGCCAGGCCAGCGCCGGTTCGATCCGCTCGGTCCCCCGGTTCATCAGCTCCGCGTATCCGGCGATGGACGCCAGGGGCGTGCGGAGTTCATGGCTCGCGTCGGCGAGGAAGCGGCGCATGCGTTCCTCGCTGCGGCGCATCTCCTCCTCGCCGCGCCGGCGTTCCGCGAGGGAGGTCTCGACGTGGTCGATCATGCGGTTGAGCGCGGCGCCGACCTGGCCGGCCTCGCTGCCGGGGTCGGCGTCCCGTTCGGGTACCCGGGTCAGGCCGGTGACCTCGCCGTGTCCCAGTGGCGAGCGGGAGACCTCGACGGCGGTGGCGGCGACCCGTCCGAGCGGACGCAGCTGACGCCGGATGACGACCGCGCAGACGCACCCCGCGACGGTGAGACCGGCGGCCGCGACCACCCCCTCGACCACGACCAGGCCACGGATCATGTCCTGTACGTCGTCCATCGGGAGTCCGGTGAGCACGGGCCGTCCGCCGCCGTCGAGCGCGGTGACGCGGTAGGTGCCGAGCCCGGGAACCGTCCGGGTGTGCAGTGAGCCGTTCGTCTCGATGCCTGCCAGGGCGGAGCGCTGGGCGGCGCCGAGGTCGCGCAGCCCGCCGGACCGGCTCACCACCTTGGCCGCGATGACGGCCCCGCCCTCGTCGAGGCGGGCGGCGATCGTGCCGATGGGCTGCCCCTGCTCGTTGAGGAAGGCGAGGTCCGTCTCGACGCCCGGCCCGATGGAGACGCCGCCCTGGCTGCGCTCGGCGGCGTCGCCGACCCGCTGGTCCAGGTTGCCGAGCAGATAGGCCCGTTGCGCGAGGACCGTGGTGAACGCCATGGTCACGCACACCGCGACGAGTGCCAGGCCGATGAGGACGAGGAGCCGGGTCCGCAGGGACCGGGTGCGCAGAAACCCTGGCGTGCGCAGGGAGTGCGTGCGCAGGAACCCTGGCGTGCGCAGGGGCCTCGTGCGTACGGATGCCGCACGCGGGTGCCGCACCCACGGGAATCGCGTGAGCGGGTGTCGGGTCCACAGGGAGCCCGGGCGCGGCCTTCGCGTCCGCGGGGATCGCGTCCGGGAGGACTGGGCGCGCGACGCCTCCGTCCACGGGAATCCCGTGAGCGGGTGCCGGCTCCACAGGGACCGCCCGCGCGCCCGCGGCCACGGACATGGCCTCAGGCGCAGTGGCAGTCGTGGCCGCCGCCTCGGAGGGCGCGGGCCGGGCAGGGGGCTCATCTCCCGTCCTCCGGCGGCCTGATGGCGTATCCGAAGCCGCGCACCGTGTGGATCATGGGCGCCCGTCCCTTGTCGAGCTTCCGGCGCAGGCTGGAGATGTACACCTCGACGAGGTTCCCGGCGCCGTCGAACGCGGTGCTCCACACGTGGTCGAGGATCTGGGCCTTGCTGAGCACCTGGCGCGGATGGCACAGCAGCAGGGTGAGCAGGTCGAACTCCTTGGCGGTGAGCCGGACGGGCATCCCGTCGCGGTGCACCTCACGGGTGTCCGCGGCGAGGACGAGATCGCCGAGGACGAGCACCGACCCGCCGGACCGCGGCTCCTCCGCCCCGGCGCGGCGCAGCAGCCCGCGCAGCCGCAGCACGACCTCCTCCAGGGAGAAGGGCTTCGTCACATAGTCGTCGGCGCCCGCGGCGAGCCCGTCGATCCGGTGCTCCAGCGCGTCCCGCGCGGTCAGCATGAGAACGGGCAGTCCCGGATTCTCGTACCGCAGCCGGCGCAGCACCTGAAGGCCGTCCAGGTCGGGCAGCATCCCGTCGAGGACGACGGCGTGCGGTGCGATGCTGCGCGCGACGCGCAGCGCGCTCTGCCCGTCGGCCACCGGGCAGGGCCGCCAGCCCGCCTCCGTCACGGCGACGGACAGCAGTTCGGTGAGCACCGGCTCGTCGTCGACGATCAGTACGCGGACGCGGCCGCCATGGACCCCAGGAGCACCGGACATGGGGCAATCCTGTCCCGGCCCGCTGGGGGAATCCTGTGTTCCACCTGAGCACCGCCGGTGTCCTGAAACCGGCTTCGGGGGCGACGGCGAAGGGCCGCACCCCCGTCGACCGGGGATGCGGCCCTGAACCGCTGAAAGAGCTGCCTTACAACTGCCTTACCGGACCGCTCAGTTGCGGATCAGGTTGCGCAGCACGTACTGCATGATGCCGCCGTTGCGGTAGTAGTCCGCCTCGCCGGGGGTGTCGATGCGGACGACCGCGTCGAACTCGACGCCGGTGTCGGTGGTGACCTTCACCGTGCGCGGGGTGGTGCCGTTGTTGAGCTCCTCGACGCCGGTGAAGGAGAAGGTCTCCTCGCCGGTCAGGCCGAGGGACTCGGCCGTGGCGCCCTCCGGGAACTGGAGCGGCAGGACGCCCATGCCGATGAGGTTCGAGCGGTGGATGCGCTCGTACGACTCGGCGATGACGGCCTTGACGCCGAGGAGCGCGGTGCCCTTGGCGGCCCAGTCGCGGGACGAGCCGGAGCCGTACTCCTTGCCCGCCAGGATGACCAGCGGGATGCCCTGGTCGATGTAGTTGCGCGAGGCGTCGTAGATGAAGGAGACGGGGGCGCCTTCCTTCGTGAAGTCGCGGGTGTAGCCGCCCTCGGTGCCCGGCGCGATCTGGTTGCGCAGACGGATGTTGGCGAACGTACCGCGGATCATGACCTCGTGGTTGCCGCGGCGCGAGCCGTAGCTGTTGAAGTCACGACGCTCGACACCGTGCTCCGTGAGGTACTTGCCTCCGGGGGTGTCGGCCTTGATCGCACCGGCCGGGGAGATGTGGTCGGTGGTGACCGAGTCGCCGAGCTTGGCGAGGACGCGCGCGCCGGCGATGTCCGAGACCGGGGTGGTCTCCATCGTCATGCCCTCGAAGTAAGGGGGCTTGCGGACGTACGTCGACTGCGGGTCCCACTCGAAGGTGTTGCCCTCGGGGATCGGCAGCGCCTGCCACTGGGCGTCGCCCGCGAAGACGTCCTGGTAGGACTTGTTGAACATGTCCTCGCCGATGGAGTTCGCCACGACGTCGTTGACCTCGGCCTCGGAGGGCCAGATGTCGGCCAGGAAGACCGGCTTGCCCTCGGTGTCGGTGCCGAGCGCGTCGCGGGTGATGTCCACCTTCATGGAGCCCGCGAGGGCGTAGGCGACGACCAGCGGCGGGGAGGCCAGGTAGTTCATCTTGACGTCGGGGTTGATACGGCCCTCGAAGTTCCGGTTGCCGGAGAGGACCGAGGTGACGGCGAGGTCGTGGTCGTTGACGGCCTTGGAGACCTCGTCCGGCAGCGGGCCGGAGTTGCCGATGCAGGTGGTGCAGCCGTAACCGACCAGGTTGAAGCCGACCTTGTCGAGGTAGGGGGTGAGCCCCGCCTTGTCGAAGTAGTCGGTGACGACCTTGGAGCCCGGGGCGAGGGTGGTCTTGACCCACGGCTTGCGGGTCAGGCCCTTCTCCACGGCCTTCTTCGCGACGAGCGCGGCGGCGACCATGACGTACGGGTTCGAGGTGTTGGTGCAGGAGGTGATGGCCGCGACCGTCACCGCGCCGTGGTCGATCTCGTAGGTCGAGCCGTCTGGGGCCGTGACCGTGACCGGGTTGGTCGGCACGCCGTTGGTGGCGGCCGGGGAGTCGGAGGCCGGGAAGGACTCCTTGCCCGCCTCGTCGTCGTCGGCGACGTAGTTGCGCACGTCGCTCTTGAACTGCTCGGAGGCGTTCGCGAGGACGATACGGTCCTGCGGGCGCTTCGGGCCGGCGATCGAGGGGACGACCGTGGAGAGGTCGAGCTCCAGCTTCTCGGAGAAGTCGGGCTCGGCGGCCGGGTCGAGCCAGAGGCCCTGCTCCTTGGCGTACGCCTCGACGAGCGCGACCTGCTGCTCGTCACGGCCGGTCAGGCGCAGGTACTTCAGGGTCTCGCCGTCGATCGGGAAGATCGCGGCGGTGGAGCCGAACTCCGGCGACATGTTGCCGATGGTGGCGCGGTTGGCCAGCGACGTGGCGGCCACACCCTCGCCGTAGAACTCGACGAACTTGCCGACGACGCCGTGCTTGCGCAGCATCTCGGTGATCGTGAGCACCAGGTCGGTGGCGGTCGTGCCGGGGGTGAGCTCACCGGTGAGCTTGAAGCCGACGACGCGCGGGATGAGCATGGAGACCGGCTGGCCGAGCATCGCGGCCTCGGCCTCGATGCCGCCGACGCCCCAGCCGAGGACGCCCAGGCCGTTGACCATCGTGGTGTGCGAGTCGGTGCCGACCAGGGTGTCCGGGTAGGCCTGGCCCTTGCGGACCATGACCGTGCGGGCCAGGTGCTCGATGTTGACCTGGTGGACGATGCCGGTGCCCGGCGGGACGACCTTGAACTCGTCGAAGGCGGTCTGGCCCCAGCGCAGGAACTGGTAGCGCTCCTTGTTGCGGCCGTACTCCAGCTCGACGTTCTGCGCGAACGCGTCGCTGGTGCCGAACTTGTCGGCGATGACGGAGTGGTCGATGACCAGCTCGGCCGGGGCCAGCGGGTTGATCTTCGCCGGGTCGCCGCCGAGCTCCTTGACGGCCTCGCGCATGGTGGCGAGGTCGACGACACAGGGCACGCCGGTGAAGTCCTGCATGATCACGCGGGCGGGCGTGAACTGGATCTCCTGGCTGGGCTGCGCCTGGGAGTCCCAGTTGCCGATGGACCGGATGTGGTCGGCGGTGATGTTCGCGCCGTCCTCGGTACGGAGCAGGTTCTCCAGCAGCACCTTCAGGCTGTACGGAAGGCGAGCCGAGCCTTCCACCTTGTCCAGCCGGAAGATCTCGTACGACTCGTCGCCCACCTGCAGCGTGCTGCGGGCGTCGAAGCTGTTCGCCGACACGACAGTCTCCTTCATTGATGTGCGCGTTCCCACCGCATCCTGCCGCCACGACGTCATGGCCGATCCGCTAAGGTAAGGCTAAGTTAGGTAGTCCTTACCGCCAGACCTGATGACGGAGTGCGGCCGCGGTACGCCTCGGCAGATATCTCGATGTCGAGATAACTCTAGTACATGGGGGCGGGCAGGTCATGTCCGGGCGCCGCCATGTCCGGCCGGAGTCGTCACCATGCCGTGTCCGCGACAACGCTGCGACGCCCGGTGACACCGGGTGAGGCCCGCGCCCACCCCGGGGCGAGCGACCGGGTCGGGACACCCGGCACGCCGGTGGTGACCTCCGCGGCGACCGGCGCGCGCCGACGGTACCGCCGGGGCCACCTGGACCGACGCCCGCCCGCAACCCGCCTCGACCACGGTCGCCGACACCCGCCCCCGAGGGAGCGACCGGATCCCACCGCCGGCCCCCCGGAAAGGGCGGACCGGGTCAACTTCACTCACTGAAAGCGAAGCTGACGGGCCGAAGGCCGAGGCAGGCACATCGGAGCACTTTCGGGGTATCCGGTGCCTGCCGGGGAGGTCCCGGCGCAACCGAGGCGAAGGGGCAGTCATGCCGCTCACATTCCGCAAGAGCTTCAAGATCTTTCCCGGCGTGCGGCTGAACATCAACCGCAAGTCGATGTCCATCACCACGGGTGGCGACCACGGCCCGAGGTACACGCACAGCACCACCGGGCGCAGGACGACGTCGATGGACCTCCCGGGCCCGTTCGGCTGGCGCAAGACCCGCAAGGCAAAGTGACGCAAGAGGGACATAGGACGGCAGTTTCGACGAACCGTCACAGAAACATCCCTTCACGGCACTCACCGGCGGCGACATCGACGGGCGGCACCTCCGGGAGCCCCCCCCCCCCCCGACGGTCGCCGCCGTGCTGTCGCGCACGGCAGCGCGGCACCCGAACTCCCCTGCCCCCACCCCTTGATGGAGCCCGTCACTCGGAAGGCCGCGCTCCATTTCTTTTTATCTCACATCCGATATACCGTCGCGCCATGGCAGACGACTACCTCGTACGTATCGGCAAGCTCATCCGTGACGCCCGGCAACACCGGGGCTGGACACAGTCGCAGCTTGCCGAGGCGCTCGGCACCAGTCAGAGCGCCGTCAATCGCATCGAGCGCGGCAACCAAAACATCAGCCTTGAGATGATCGCCCGAATCGGTGAGGCGCTGGACAGCGAGATCGTCTCGCTCGGCTATGCGGGTCCGATGCATCTGCGCGTGGTCGGCGGACGTCGTCTGTCCGGCTCGATCGACGTCAAGACCAGTAAGAACGCCTGTGTCGCGCTGCTCTGCGCCACGCTCCTGAACAGGGGGCGCACGGTGCTGCGCCGGGTGGCCCGGATCGAAGAGGTGTACCGCCTCCTGGAGGTCCTCGGTTCGATCGGTGTCCGCACCCGGTGGATCAACGGCGGGGTCGACCTCGAGATCGTGCCGCCGAGCGAGCTGGACATGGAGGCCATCGACGCCGAGGCCGCCATTCGCACGCGGTCCATCATCATGTTCCTCGGCCCGCTGCTGCACCGCCTGGACGCCTTCAAGCTGCCGTACGCGGGCGGTTGCGACCTGGGCACCCGGACCATCGAGCCGCACATGATCGCGCTGCGCCGGTTCGGCCTCGACATCGCCGCGACCGAGGGGCTCTACCACGCCCGGGTCGACCGCTCCGTCACGCCCGGACGGCCGATCGTGCTGACCGAGCGCGGGGACACGGTCACCGAGAACGCGCTCCTCGCCGCCGCCCGCCATGACGGTGTCACGGTCATCCGCAACGCGTCCTCCAACTACATGGTCCAGGACCTGTGCTTCTTCCTGGAGGCCCTGGGCGTACGGGTGGAGGGCATCGGCACCACGACGCTCACCGTGCAGGGCGTGCCGAACATCGACGTCGACGTGGACTACTCGCCCTCCGAGGACCCGGTCGAGGCGATGAGCCTGCTCGCCGCCGCCGTGGTCACCGAGTCGGAGCTGACGGTGCGCCGGGTGCCGATCGAGTTCCTGGAGATCGAGCTCGCGGTACTGGAGGAGATGGGCCTCGACCACGACCGAACGCCCGAGTACTTCGCGGACAACGGCCGCACGCGGCTGGTGGACCTCACCGTCCGGCCCTCCAAGCTGGAGGCGCCCATCGACAAGATCCACCCGATGCCGTTCCCCGGCCTGAACATCGACAACGTCCCGTTCTTCGCGGCCATCGCGGCCTCCGCGCAGGGCAAGACGCTGATCCACGACTGGGTCTACGACAACCGGGCGATCTACCTGACGGACCTCAACCGCCTCGGCGGCCGGCTCCAGCTCCTCGACCCGCACCGCGTCCTCGTCGAGGGCCCGACCCGCTGGCGCGCCGCCGAGATGATGTGCCCGCCCGCGCTGCGCCCCGCCGTGGTCGTCCTGCTCGCGATGATGGCGGCCGACGGCACCTCGGTGCTGCGCAACGTCTACGTCATCAACCGCGGCTACGAGGACCTCGCCGAGCGCCTGAACTCGATCGGCGCGCAGATCGAGATCTTCCGGGACATCTGAGCGACCCTCACGGGAGTGCCGTCGCACCCCTCCCGGCCTGCTGGAAAGCGGGCCGGGCGTGGGTGCGGCGGCCTGCGTGCGTCGGGGGCGGCCCCGGTGTCATAAGGGCTCCGCCCCTGCGTCGTACGCGCTCGATTCCGGGGGGCGTACCCGCTCAGCCCCGCGCGATGGTGACGTCCTGCTCCTTTCTCGCGTGGATCGTCGGGAGCGGGAGGCCGCTGCCGCTCAGTTCCAGGATCGCGGCCTCGACGTGCGCGGCGCCCGGGGCGAGGGTGTCCGGCGCGCGCTTCTCCGAGTTGGACCAGCGGTGGTCCGCGCCGTCGCAGAGCGCCGAGGAGCCGCCGACGCCGAGGCCGACCCGGGGTTCACCCTGGTACACCGAGGAGGACACGAACACGGGACCGTCGGAGCCCGTGCAGCGGTAGGTGCCGGAGAGGGTGATGGTGCCGTCGGCGGCGACCGTGCCGGTGGGGTCGACGGTCACCTCGTCGGACGGTGCGGACCGGGCGACGGCGGACGGGGCGAGGAGCAGGAGCAACGCGGCACCGGCGGCGGTGGCGAGGGCCTGGCGCGTGAACATGGGGTACCTCCTGGAGCGGGGACCTGGAAAGGGCGCTCAACAGGTACCGGTCCGAGGCCCCGAGGGCTGTGATCATCACCCCTTTGGTGGCGAGTTGGCACCGTCCGTCTTGGGGACGTCCGAGAGTTGTCCTCGTGTTGTCACGCTTCACGACCGGCTGTTCCGATGAGTTCGCGGCGAGCGCATGGTCTCTTTATGCGAGGGCGACGACAACGCCGCCGACACTCTTCGCATCCGACGTGGAGGTGCGCCATGTGTTCACACCAGTCTTCGAGCCCGTCCGCGGACACCGCAGCCCCGCACATCGTCTCGGCCCACCCCGAGCAGGGCTGGAACCTCCTGTGCAACGGGGCGATCGTGTTCGACGACAGCGGCGAACTGCTCCCCGACGGCAGCGTGATCGCTCCGCACCGGATGTTCGCCGAGCACCTGGCCGTCGCGGCCTGATCTCCGTTTCCCCGCGGCCCTACGCCAGCACGGCGAAGCCGTCGAGTTCGACCAGTGCCTCCTCGTCCCACAGGCGGGCGGCGCCGATGACGGCCATCGCGGGGTAGTCGCGGCCCGCCAGCCGGCGCCAGATGCGCCCGAGTTCGGGGGCGTGGACGCGGTAGTCGGCGACGTCGGTGGCGTAGACCGTGACCCGGGCGAGGTCGGCGGGAGCGCCGCCCGCCGCGCGCAGCGCGGTCAGCAGATTGGCCAGCGCCCGCTCGAACTGCAGGGGCAGGGTCTCCCCCACCACCTTCCCGTCGACGTCGAGCGCCGTCTGACCGGCCAGGAAGACGACGCGGGAGCCGGTGGCGACGACGGCGTGGGAGAAGCCGGTCGGCGGGGAGAGCTCGGGCGGGTTGACACGTTCGGCGGTCATGCGGACCCCGTTTCCTGTGGCTGCCCGGCCGTCCGGTACAACTCCTTGGCGATGACCGCCCGTTGGACCTCGCTGGCCCCCTCGTAGATGCGCGGCGCGCGCACCTCGCGGTAGAGGTGTTCGAGGAGATGGCCGCGGCGCAGTGCGCGGGCGCCGTGCAACTGGACCGCCGCGTCGACGACGTACTGGGCCGTCTCGGTCGCCAGCAGTTTCGCCATCGCCGCCCGCCGCGGCACGTCCGCGGCCCCCTCGTCGTACGCCGCCGCCGCCGCGTACACCATCAGGCGGGCCGCCTCGGTGCGCAGCGCCATCTCGGCGACCTGGTGGGCCACGGTCTGCAGGTCCTTCAGCGGACCGCCGAACGCCACGCGTCGCTTCGTGTGGGCGAGTGTCGCGTCCAGTGCGGCCTGCGCCATGCCGACGGCGAAGGCGCCCACGCTCGGCCGGAAGAGGTTGAGGGTGTGCATGGCGACCCGGAACCCGTGGTCGGGTTCGCCGAGGACATCGTCCGCCGTGACGGGTACGGCGTCGAGGGCGAGGGCGCCGATGGGGTGCGGGGAGAGCATGTCGAGCGGGGTGCCGGTGAGGCCGGGGCGGTCGGCGGGGACGAGGAACGCGGTGACGCCGCGGGCTCCGGCGTCGGGCGCGGTCCGCGCGAAGACGGTGTAGAAGTCGGCCTCGGGGGCGTTGGAGATCCAGCATTTCTCGCCGGTGAGCCGCCAGCCGCCGGAGCCGTCCTCGTCCGCCCGGAGCGCCAGCGCGGCCGCGTCGGAGCCGGCGCCGGGCTCGCTCAGCGCGAAGGCCGCCACGGCGGTGCCGTCCGCGACCCGGGGCAGCCAGTGCTCCCGCTGGACCGCGGTGCCGTACTCGTGGACCGGATGGGCGCCGAGCCCCTGGAGGGCCAGTGCCGTCTCGGCCTCGGTGCAGACCTGGGCCAGGGACTCGCGCATCAGGCAGAGATCCAGGGCGCCGGAGGTGAACAGGCGCGAGAGCAGGCCGAGTCGGCCGAGTTCGGCGACCAGCGGACGGTTGACGTGCCCCGCCTCGCCCTTGTCGGCCAGCGGGCGCAGACGGTCCGCGGCCAGCGTGCGCAGCTCGGCACACCAGGCGGTCTGCCCCGGATCGAGCGAGAATGCGGTCATTGCCCGTCCCCTCTCCCCATCGGACGCCGCCCACGTTATCGCGAACCGTTGACTGTCGTCACCAACACGATACGCTCCTCGTGCGAGCCCACCACGACGCCCACCAAGGCAAGGGGGCGAACCGCCATGGACACTGTGGATCCCGTGGATCCCGCAGACCCCTCGGTGCCGGCAGTCTCGGCCCACGTCGACACCTTCGCGCGTGACCACCTCCCGCCCCCCGAGCAGTGGCCCGAACTCCACTTCGACCTGCCCGG
This sequence comes from Streptomyces sp. NPDC005141, assembly GCF_053599975.1. NCBI lineage: Bacteria > Bacillati > Actinomycetota > Actinomycetes > Kitasatosporales > Streptomycetaceae > Streptomyces > Streptomyces sp. NPDC005141. The sequence continues at coordinate 77,459 of NZ_JBSFYW010000001.1, forward strand.
GCTGCGCTACCCCGTTCGGCTGAACTGCGCCGCCGAACTCCTCGCGGACACCGACCCCGGACGCCCGGTGTTCCGTACGCCGTCCGGCGACCCGTGGACGTACGGACAGCTGCGTGCCCGTGTCGACCGCATCGCCCATGTGCTGACCGGCGAGCTGGGCGTCGTCCCGGGCAACCGGGTGCTGCTGCGCGGCCCCACCACTCCGTGGCTGGCCGCCTGCTGGCTGGCGGTACTGAAGGCGGGCGCGGTCGCCGTCACGGTGCTCGCGCAGCAGCGGTCGCACGAACTGAGCACGATGTGCGGGATCGCGCGGGTCACGCACGCCCTGTGCGACATCCGCTCGGTCGACGACCTGGTCAAGGCGGAGATCCCCGGACTGCGGGTCACGACGTACGGCGGTGACGCCTCCGACGATCTGCTGCTGCGGATCACCGGCGCGCCGGACGAACCCTTCGACGCGGTGGACACGGCCGCCGACGACGTGGCGCTGATCGCGTTCACCTCGGGCACCACCGGACGGCCCAAGGGCTGTATGCACTTCCACCGCGATGTGCTGGCGATAGCGGACACCTTCTCGAAGCATGTGTTGCGACCACAGGAGGACGATGTCTTCGCGGGCAGCCCTCCCCTGGGTTTCACCTTCGGGCTGGGCGGTCTCGTCGTCTTCCCCCTGCGTGCCGGCGCCTGCTCCCTGCTGCTCGAACAGGCGGGCCCCAAGCAGCTGTTGCCCGCCATCGCCGAGCACCGCGTCTCCGTGCTGTTCACGGCGCCGACGGCCTACCGGGCGATGCTGGCGGAGCTCGACGACCACGACACCGGGTCGCTGCGGCGCTGCGTGTCCGCGGGCGAGAACCTGCCCGCGGCGACCTGGCGGGACTGGCACGGGCGCACCGGACTGCGCATCATCAACGGCATCGGCGCCACCGAGCTGCTGCACATCTTCATCTCCGCCGCCGACGGGCACATCCGCCCCGGCACGACGGGTCTCCCGGTGCCGGGGTGGCACGCGCGTGTGGTCGACGCCGACGGAGCGCCGGTGCCGGACGGCGAACCCGGGCTGCTCGCCGTGCGCGGCCCGGTCGGCTGCCGGTATCTCGCCGACCCGCGGCAGCGGGAGTACGTCCGCGGCGGCTGGAACATCACCGGCGACACCTATGTACGCGACCCCGACGGCTACTTCCGCTATGTGGCCCGCGCCGACGACATGATCATCTCGGCGGGGTACAACATCGCGGGCCCCGAGGTCGAGGACGCGCTGCTGCGGCACCCTGACGTGGTCGAGACGGCGGTCGTCGGGCGGCCCGACGAGACACGCGGGCAGGTCGTGGTGGCCTACGCGGTGCTCAAGGAGGGCGCCCGCCGGGACGCCGAGGCGCTGCGCGCCTTCCTCAAGTCCGAGCTGGCTCCGTACAAATGCCCCCGCGAGATCGTCTTCCTGGACGCGCTGCCGCGCACCGCCACGGGCAAACTCCAGCGGTTCCGGCTGCGCGCGGAGACCGGTGCTGACACACTGTCATCCTCCGCGCCCGAGGGTGACCTGTCCACCGGCGACGGCCCCAAGTGATCTTCGCGCACTAGAATGATCAACGTGTCAGAGCAGCACGCCCCCCGGTCCCTCATCGTCACCTTCTACGGCGCGTACGGCCGTTTCATGCCCGGCCCGGTGCCGGTCGCCGAGTTGATCCGGCTCCTCGCCGCGGTCGGCGTGGACGCGCCCTCGGTGCGGTCGTCGGTGTCCCGGCTCAAGCGCCGCGGGCTCCTGGAGCCGGCGCGCACCGCGGCGGGCGCGGCCGGATACGCGCTGTCGCCGGACGCACGGCAGCTGCTCGACGACGGCGACCGCAGGGTGTACGCGTCGGCGCCTCCCGAGGACGGCGGATGGGTGCTCGCCGTCTTCTCAGTACCGGAGTCGGAGCGGCAGAAGCGGCACATCCTGCGCTCGCGGCTCGCCGGTCTCGGCTTCGGCACGGCCGCCCCCGGGGTGTGGCTCGCCCCGGCGCGGCTGTACGAGGAGACCCGGCACACCCTGGAGCGGCTGCGGCTCGATCGGTACGTGGAGCTGTTCCGCGGCGAGCACCTGGGGTTCGCCGCGACGGCCGACGCGGTGGCGCGCTGGTGGGACCTGGCCGCCGTCGCCAAGGAGCACGAGGCGTTCCTCGGCCGGCACGCGCGCGTGCTGCACACCTGGGAGGGCCGCGCGGACACGCCGCCCGAGGAGGCCTACCGCGACTACCTGCTCGCCCTCGACTCCTGGCGCCACCTCCCCTACACCGACCCGGGACTGCCCGCCGCGCTGCTCCCCGAGGACTGGCCGGGCGCCCGCTCGGCCACCGTCTTCCGGGCCCTGCACGAGCGGCTGCGGGACGCGGGAGCGGAGTTCGCCGGAGTGGCCCCGTGGTCCGGACACCCACCGACGGGTGACCCGGCCGTGTGACCGGACCGTGTGAATCGGCCCTTGCGCCGGTCCGCCCTCACGTCCCCAAGGTGAGGCGGGGCCTGGGGGCGTCGGTGCGTCCGGTCTGGGGGCGTCGGCTGCCCGCGCGGTAGGGCATCGGCCAGCCGGCACCCGGCCCCTCGTAGCCCTGTTCGGCCGCCGCGTGCAGCGTCCAGTGCGGGTCGTAGAGGTGCGGACGGGCGAGCGCGCACAGGTCCGTCCGCCCCGCCAGGATCAGGGAGTTGACGTCGTCCCAGGAGGAGATCGCGCCGACGGTGATCACCGGGAGCCCGGTCTCGTGGCGGATCCGGTCGGCGTACGGCGTCTGGTACGAGCGGCCGTACTCGGGGTGCTCGTCCGCCACCACCTGGCCGGTCGACACGTCCACCGCGTCGGCGCCGTGCGCCGCGAAGGCCCGGGCGATCACCACCGCGTCGTCCCCGGTGGTGCCGCCCTCGGCCCAGTCGGTGGCGGAGATGCGCACGGTCATCGGACGCTCCGCCGGCCACACGGCCCGCACCGCGTCGAACACTTCGAGCGGGAAGCGCAGCCGCTTCTCCAGTGATCCGCCGTACGCGTCGGTGCGCAGGTTGGTCAGTGGCGAGAGGAAGCCGGAGAGCAAGTAGCCGTGGGCACAGTGCAGTTCGAGGAGGTCGAAGCCGCAACGCGCGGCGCGGCAGGCCGCCTCGGTGAACTGCTCGCGCAGATCGGTGAGTTGAGCGCGCGACAGCTCACGGGGTGTCTGGCTGTCCGGCTTGTACGGGAGGGGGGAGGCGGCCACGAGCGGCCAGTTGCCGTCCGCCAGGGGCTCGTCGATGCCCTCCCACATCAGCCGTGTCGAGCCCTTGCGGCCGGCGTGGCCGAGCTGGAGGCCGATCGCGGTGCCCGGTGCCTGCCGGTGCGTGAAGTCGACGATCCGCCGCCAGGAGTCGGCCTGTCGGGCCGTGTAGATGCCCGCGCACCCGGGTGTGATGCGGCCCTCCGCGCTGACGCACACCATCTCGGTCATCACCAGTCCGGCGCCGCCGAGAGCCCGCGCGCCCAGGTGGACGAGGTGGAAGTCGCCGGGGACGCCGTCCACGGCCGAGTACATGTCCATCGGCGAGACGACGACACGGTTGCGCAGGGTCAGGCCGCGGAGCCGGAACGGGGTGAACATCGGCGGAGTGCCGGGCGGACAGCGGAACTCCCGCTCGACCGCGGACACGAAGTGCGGATCGCGCAGCCGCAGGTTGTCGTGGGTGACGCGACGGCTGCGGGTGAGGAGGTTGAAGGCGAACTGCCGGGTGGGCTGGCCGAGATAGCGGTCGAGGTCCTCGAACCACTCCAGGCTGGCGCGGGCGGCCCGCTGCGTGGAGGCGACGACGGGGCGCCTCTCCTCCTCGTACGCCGCCAGGGCCTCCGCCGGCGACGGCCGCTCCTCAAGACAGGCGGCCAGCGCGAGGGCGTCCTCGACGGCGAGCTTGGTGCCGGAGCCGATGGAGAAGTGGGCGGTGTGGGCGGCATCGCCGAGCAGGACCAGATTGCCGTGCGACCAGCGGTCGTTGACGATCGTCCTGAATCGTGTCCACGCCGATCGGTTGGCCCGCAGCGGGCGTCCGCCGAGCGCGTCCGCGAAGATCTTGCCGCACCGCTCGACGGACTCCCGCTCGTCGAGATCCGCGAACCCCGCGGCCCGCCAGACCTCTTCGCGCATCTCGACGATGACGGTGGAGGCGTCGGCCGCATAGGGGTAGCCGTGCAGCTGCATCACGCCGTGCTCGGTCTCGGCGATCTCGAAGCGGAAGGCGTCGAAGGCGAAGTCGGCGGCGAGCCAGATGTAGCGGCAGCGGTGTTCCTCCACGGAGGGCCGGAACACCTCCGCGTACGCGGCGCGCGTGAGGCTGTGCACGCCGTCGGCGGCGACGACGAGGTCGTACTCCGCCATCAGACCGTCCACGGGCGGGGCCTCGGCCGTGAAGCGCAGGTCGACGCCCAACGAGCGGCAGCGTTCGTGCAGGATCTCCAGGAGCCGGCGCCTCCCGAGCGCGGCGAAGCCGTGGCCGCCGGAGGTGTGGCGCACCCCGCGGTGCACGATGTCGATGTCGTCCCAGCGGACGAACTCGGCCTGGAGCGCCGCGTACACGACCGGGTCGGCGTGCTCGATGCCGCCGAGGGTCTCGTCGGACAGGACGACGCCGAAACCGAAGGTGTCGTCCGGGGCGTTGCGTTCCCAGACGGTGATCTCGCGGGCCGGGTCGAGGCGTTTGAGCAGGGCCGCGGCATAGAGTCCACCGGGCCCGCCGCCGATCACGGCGACGCGCATCGCATCACCGCCCGCGCGCCCGGCCGCCACACGCCCAGCCCCCGTGCGTCCAGCCCCAGCAGGGCCTTCACGCCTGGCCCCCGCGCTGCCGTCGCTCCCGGCCCCCGGACTCTCTTCGCGGCTCTCGCCGTCGCTGTCCACCCGCATCCCGTGCTCACCTCCCCCGCCACTTCGGGGCCCGCTTCTCCGTGAAGGCCGCGTGGAACTCCGCGTAGTCCTCGCCGTTCATCAGCAGGGCCTGCGTCGCGGCGTCCAGCTCGACGGAGGCGGCGAGCGGCATGTCCAGTTCGGCGGTGAGCAGCGCCTTGGTCTGGGCGTACGCCAGGGCCGGACCCTCGGCGAGGCGGCGGGCCAGCGCCCGCGCGCCCTCGTCGGCGTGCCCCTCGTCGGTGAGTTCGCTGATCAGGCCGATGCGTTCGGCCTCGGGCGCCCGCACCGGCTCGCCGAGCATGAGCAGCCGCGTCGCGTGGCCGAGCCCGACCACCCGGGGCAGCAGATAGGCCGCGCCCATGTCGCCGCCGGACAGCCCGACGCGTGTGAAGAGGAAGGCGAAGCGTGCGCTCGGGTCCGCCACCCGGAAGTCGGCGGCCAGCGCCAGCACGGCTCCGGCGCCCGCCGCCACCCCGTGCACCGCCGCGATCACCGGGAACGGGCATTCGCGTACGGCCCGGACGACCTGCCCGGTCATCCGGTTGAAGTCGAGGAGCTGGGCGGTGTCCATGGCGAGGGTCGCGCCGATGATCTCGTCGACGTCGCCGCCGGAACAGAATCCGCGGCCCTCGCCGGCAAGGACCAGGGCACGGACGGACCGCTCGCGGGACAGCTCGGCCAGCAGGTCGCGCAGGTCGGCGTAGGCGCCGAAGGTGAGCGCGTTGAGTTTCTCGGGGCGGGCCAGGGTGACCGTGGCGACGCCGTCGGTGAGCTCGTACCTCAGATGCTGCCAGTCGGAGGTGCGGGTGGCGGAGCCGGTGAAGGGACTCATGACGTGCGGCCTCCTCGGGCGGGGGCGACGCTCTGTGGCTGTTCACCGAAGTTATCACTCATCTGTGACTGTCGTCACGGCCACGCGATACGACAGCCTCGCGAAGTGACGCACCGGCCATGAATCGTCATGTGCCGTGACGGTCGCAGGGCGTGAACCGCGGGGATCGCGAGGGATGAGGGGAGGGTCGCGCGGTGACCGTGGTCCGTCACCGCGTCACGGATCTTCGATAGGCGTGTAACGGCGGGAGCACACAGGGGAGGCGGGCCGTTCGCCTGGGTACACAGCCCCGTATCGGACCGAACGTCCCGAAAGGAGACAGCGGAACCCGGGGGACACACCGTCCGATGTCCAGAGAAAGCCCACCGAGCACGTTTGCCCGGTGTCGCCGTACCATTCCTAAGGTTGAAAGCAGGACCGCCTGCTCCATGAACGGACCCGCCTTGCACGACACCCCAGCACCCGCCTCCTGGCGCATCGCGCTGCCGCACACCGTCGCGGCCGTGCCCGTCGCCCGCGCCCTGGTCCGCACGGCACTCGCCGAGCGGGAACACGCGGCCGACAGCGACACCGCCGAGCTGCTCACCGCGGAGCTGGTCGCCAACGCCGTCGAGCACACCGCGGGCGACGGGCCCATAGAGCTGGTCGTGGAGCTGATGCCGACCGGCTGCCGGGTCGAGGTGCACGACCCCGACCCCGTTCCGCCCGTCGACCTCACGCTCCCGCACCCGCCCGGTGAACCCGACCCCTGGCAGGAGCACGGACGCGGCCTGCTGCTGCTCCGCGCCCTCAGCTCGTCCTGCGGACACCGCCCCACCGACTCCGGCAAGGCGGTCTGGTTCAGACTGCCCGTGGTTCCCGCCCAGCGGCGTCCGGTGCTGTAGCGGCCTCCGCGCCGGCACCGGCCTGTGCCAGCCGGGAATTGCGGCGCCCGTAGAGGACGTAAACCAGGGATCCGGCCGCGCGGAAACCGGCGAACTGGATCCAGGTCGTCCAACCGGTCTCGTACATCAGAGGAGCGACCGAGGCGATGGCGACGACCGCGCCGAAGGCGATCACTCCGCCGCCGATGAAGGGATGGCTCCGGGGCGCCGGACATCGTACGGAGAAAATCAGGCCAGCGTGGCGACCAGGATCGCCTTGATCGTGTGCAGCCGGTTCTCGGCCTGGTCGAAGACGACGGAGTGCGCCGACTCGAAGACCTCGTCGGTGACCTCCAGCGAGTCGAGGCCGTAGGTCGCGTGGATCTCGCGGCCGACCTTGGTCCCGAGGTCGTGGAAGGCCGGGAGGCAGTGCAGGAACCTGACGTCCGGGTTGCCGGTGGCGCGCAGCACGTCCATGGTCACGGCGTACGGGGAGAGGGCGCCGATGCGTTCGGCCCACACATCCTTGGGCTCGCCCATGGAGACCCAGACGTCGGTGGCCACGAAGTCGGCGCCCCGCACCCCCTCGGCGATGTGCTCGGTGAGAGTGATGCGGCCGCCGTTCTTCTCGGCGAGTTCGCGGGCCTGCGCGACGACCTCGTCGGCGGGCCAGTAGGCCTGCGGGGCGACTATCCGCACGTCCATGCCGAGCAGCGCGCCGGTGACCAGGTAGGAGTTGCCCATGTTGAAACGGGCGTCCCCCAGGTAGGAGAAGGCGATCTCGCCGATCGGCTTGGCGCAGTGCTCGGTCATCGTGAGGACGTCGGCCAGCATCTGGGTGGGGTGCCAGTCGTCGGTGAGGCCGTTGTAGACGGGCACTCCGGCGTACGCGGCCAGTTCCTCCACCGAGGCCTGGCTGTCGCCGCGGTACTCGATGGCATCGAACATGCGGCCGAGCACGCGCGCGGTGTCCTTCACGGACTCCTTGTGGCCGATCTGCGAGCCGGACGGGTCCAGATACGTCGTCGATGCACCCTGGTCCGCGGCCGCGACCTCGAAGGCGCAGCGCGTGCGCGTCGAGGTCTTCTCGAAGATCAGCGCGATGTTCCTGCCCCGCAGGTGCCGGGTCTCCGTCCCGGCCCCCTTGGCCGCCTTGAGCCCTGCGGCCAGCTCGACCAGACCGAGGAACTCCTCTCCCGTGAAGTCCAGCTCCTTGAGGAAGTGGCGGCCGGCGAGGGCGGTCGGGACTGTCGCCATGGGGGCACTCCAGGGATGACGGGACGAGGACGGGGACGGACGCTTGGAATTCTATACGACGCTCGACATTAATATGCGGTCTCCCGTTCGACTCTACGCGGGGCCCCTGCGCGCATCCCTATACGAAGCCCATACGGGCCCCGGCTGCTCGTACGGGACCCCGGCCCCCCTGCGGGCCCCGGCGCCCCACGGGAAGCCGGGCGCGGGGGCCCTCCGCGCGGGCCCTACACGGGATCCCGTTCGACGGGACAGCTCATACAGCGCGGGCCGCCCCTCCCCCGCCCCAGCTCGCTGCCCGGGATCTCGATCACCTCGATGCCCTGCTTGCGCAGATGGGTATTGGTGGTGGCGTTCCGCTCGTAGGCGATGACGACGCCCGGCTCTACGGCGAGGACGTTGCACCCGTCGTCCCACTGCTCCCGCTCGGCCGCGTGCACGTCCTGCGTGGCGGTCAGGACACGGATCTCGCCCAGGCCGAGCGCCGCGGCGATGGCACGGTGCATGTGCTCCGGGGGATGGTCGGTGACCTTCAGCTCCTTCTCCCCCACACCCGGCTCGATGGTGTAGGAGCGGAGCATGCCGAGCCCGGCGTACTGCGTGAAGATGTCGCCGTCGACCATCGTCATCACGGTGTCGAGGTGCATGAGCGCCCGCCGCTTGGGCATGTCGAGCGCCACGATGGTGGTCGCCGAGCCCGCCGCGAACAGCTTGTGCGCGAGCATCTCGACCGCCTGGGGCGTCGTGCGCTCGCTCATGCCGATGAGCACCGCGCCGTTGCCGATGACGAGGACGTCGCCGCCCTCGATGGTGGACGGGTAGTCCGCCTGCCCTTCCGACCAGAGGTTGAAGCCCTCGTCGCGGAAGAGGGGGTGATGCCGGTAGATCGCCTCGAAGTGCACGGTCTCGCGCTGCCGGGCCGGCCAGCGCATGGCGTTGATGGAGACCCCGTCGTAGATCCAGGCGGAGGTGTCGCGGGTGAAGAGGTGATTGGGCAGCGGCCGCAGGAGGAAGTCGTCGAGGTCCATGACGTGGAAGCGCACGGAGGTGGGCTCCGCGTGCTCGTCCAGGAACTCGCGCTTGGTCATGCCGCCGACGAGCGCGGACGCCAGCTCCGGGGCGGGCAGGGTCTCGAAGGCGGCCCGGAGATGGTCGGTGGCGAGCGGCCCGTACTCCTTCTCGTGGAAGACCCGGTCCAGGACGAGCGACCTGGCCGCCGGGATCGCCAGGGTCTCGGCGAGCAGGTCACCGAAGAGGTGGACGGTGACCCCGCGGTCGCGCAGCACGTCGGCGAACCCGTCGTGCTCCGCGCGCGCCCGGCGCACCCACAGGACGTCGTCGAAGAGCAGGGCGTCCTTGTTGCTGGGGGTGAGCCTTTTGAGCTCGAGATCAGGCCGGTGCAGGATGACGCGGCGCAGCCGCCCGGCCTCGGAGTCGACGTGGAATCCCATGTCTCCATCCTGACCATCCGGACGCGTGTTCACCCGTGGATCGGCCGAGACGCACCGCATTCATTTCGTCCCCTTGACGATAAGCGGACCCAGCCATTATCGTCTCACTGACGACAAAGAAGACGAGGAGCCGCCGGGACCGCCCGGCGCGAGGGGGACTTCATGGCCGACATCACGCGACGCCTCGGCTGGCGCCATCTGCGCGGGGCGCCGACCGCCCACGTCCGGCACCACCGGTCGGGACGCCTCGTCCACGACGGCCCCGGGCTCAGCTTCTGGTACCGCTCACTGACCGCCGCACTCTCCGAAGTCCCGGTCGACGACCGCGAGTTGGCGATGACCTTCCACGCCCGTACGTCCGACTTCCAGGACGTCGCGGTGCAGGCGACCGTCACCTACCGCGTCAGCGACCCCGCGGTCGCGGCCACCCGCCTCGACTTCTCCATCGACCCCGACACGGGCGCCTGGCGCGGCACCCCCCTCGAACAGCTGGGGTCGCTGCTGACCGAGACGGCCCAGCAGCACGCGCTCGACGTGCTGGCCCGTACGTCACTGGCGTCCGCCCTGGTCGACGGCGTCGCGGCGGTGCGGGAACGGATCGCGGGCGGCCTCGCCGCCGAACCCCGGCTGCCCGCGACCGGCATCGAGGTGGTCGCCGTGCGGGTCGTCGCCCTGCGCCCGGAGCCCGAGGTGGAACGGGCACTGCGCACCCCCGCCCGCGAGCAGATCCAGCAGGACGCGGACAAGGCGACGTACGAACGCCGGGCGGTCGCCGTCGAGCGGGAGCGGGCCATCGCCGAGAACGAACTCGCCAGTCAGATCGAACTCGCCCGGCGTGAGGAGCAGTTGGTCGACCAGCGCGGTACGAACGCGCGCCGCGAGGCCGAGGAACACGCGGCGGCGGACGCGGTGCGCGCCGGCGCGGAGGCGGCCCGCACGGTCCGGCTGGCCGAGGCGGAGGCCACCCGGAAGGTGCGGCTCGCCGAGGCGGAGGCGCAGGCGGAGCGCGAGGTCGGCGCGGCGCGGGCCGAGGCGCAGGAGGCCTGGCTGCGGGTGCACGGCGACGTGGACGTCGCCACGCTGCACGCCCTGACCGGCACCCGGCTCGCGGAGAACCTGCCGCGGATCGAAAGCGTCACGGTGTCGCCCGACGTCCTCACCGGGCTGCTCGCCAAGCTGGGCAACGGGGCCGCCGGGGACCCGGCGTGAGCCTCGCTCCCCGGGTCGTCCTCGTCCATCGGACCACCGAGTACGAGGAGTTGGTGGCCCGGCACGGCACGCACGGGCAGGCGGCGTTCTTCCTGTCCTCCCGCGGCCGGGACATCGCGGAGGTGGCCGAACGGCACCGGCGGTCCCGTGAGGCGCTCGCCGAGGTGGTGGCGGCCATTCCATTGACCTGGCGTCAGGCGCGTCTGGAGCGGGCCGACTTGGACCGATTCCTGTTCGCGCCGGAGGACGTGGTGGTCGTGGTCGGGCAGGACGGACTGGTCGCGAACGTCGCCAAGTACCTGGCGGGCCAGCCTGTGGTGGGCATCGACGCGGATCCCGGGCGCAATCCGGGCGTGCTGGTGCGGCACCGGCCCGGGGACGCCGGGGCGCTGCTCGCCTCGGCGCACGGGGGCGCAGCCGATGAGCTGACCATGGTCGAGGCGGTCGCGGACGACACGCAGCGGCTGGTCGCCCTCAACGAGATCTACCTGGGAGCCGCGGGCCATCAGACGGCCCGCTATCGGCTGGGGCTCGACGAGTACGGGGGTGCCGTCGAGCCCCAGGCGTCCTCCGGGGTGCTGGTGGGGACCGGGACCGGGGCCAGCGGCTGGCTCCGCTCGGTGTGGCAGGAGCGGGGCGGGGGGCTGCCGCTGCCGGGGCCCACGGACGAACGCCTGCTCTGGTTCGTCCGCGAGGCCTGGCCTTCGCCGGCCACCGGTACCTCGCTGGTGGCCGGTGAACTCACCGCGTCCGGGCGGCTGTCCCTCACCGTGGAGTCGGACCGGCTCATCGCGTTCGGGGACGGGATGGAGGGGGACGCCGTGGAGTTGATGTGGGGGCAGACCGTACGGGTGGGGGTGGCCGGGGTTCGGCTCCGGCTGGTGGGCTGAGGGGCCTGGCGGCCCCCAGCCCCAGCCGTCGCCGGCCCCCGCCGGGCCCCGGCGCCCCGGACGTCCCCTGACCGGGGGCGGGGAGGCGGCCGGGTGCGACCCGGTGGGGGTGTTCTCGTTCGGCTGCCGGCCGGTGGGGGTTGATCGCGCAGTTCCCCGCGCCCCTGTCGGGGCTGACCGGCCCGCACCGCGTGAGCAGTGCACCCCGGTCGGCCCACAACCCAAGAACTCGTTCGACTGCGGCCCGGCGGGGGCTGGGCGCGCGGTTCCCCGCGCCCCTGACGGGGCTGGGCGCGCGGTTTCCCGCGTCCCTGACGGGGCTGAGCGGTTCCCCGCGCCCCTGACGGGGCTGAGCGCGCGGTTCCCCGCGTCCCTGGCCAGGGGCTCCCCGCTACAAGCGGGGGTCGACCGGTTCGGATTCCAGGGAGAGGATGCCGAACACCGCCTCGTGGACGCGCCACAGGGGCTCGCCCTCGGCCAGGCGGTCCAGGGCTTCGAGGCCCAGGGCGTACTCCCGGACGGCCAGGGACCGCTTGTGGTTGAGGAAGCGGCCGCGGAGGCGGGTGAGGTTCTCCGGGCGGGTGTACTCGGGGCCGTAGATGATCCGCAGGTACTCGCGCCCCCGGCACTTGATGCCGGGCTGGACCAGCCGCCCGTTACCGCCGCGCACCACCGCACCGACCGGCTTCACGACCATGCCCTCGCCGCCGCGGCCGGTCATCTCCAGCCACCAGTCGATACCGGCCCGCACCGACTCCGGGTCACCGGTGTCGACGAAGAGCCGCCGGGTGGTGTGCAGCAGCCCGGTCCCGTCGTGCTCCACGAGCCGGTCGATCAGGGCGAGTTGTTCGTCGTGCGGCAGCGCGGCGAGACTCCGGCCCTGGACGGCCAGGATCTGGAAGGGCGCGAGACGGGCGCCGTCGAGGCCGTCCGTCGTCCAGCAGTAGCGCCGGTACGCGTCCGTGAACGCACCGGCGTCCGCGGCCCGTTCACGCTGGCGCGCCAGCAGCTCCGCCACGTCGACTCCGCGCGCAGCCGCCCCTTCGAGCGCGGTCAGCACTCCCGGGAAGACCGCGCCAGACGCGGCGCCGACAGCGGCGTACTGACTGCGCAGAAGCCCGGACGCCTTCAGCGACCACGGCATCAGCTCGGCGTCGAGCAGCACCCAGTCGGTGCCGAGCTCCTCCCACAGCCCGGCGGCGGTCATGGCCTCCCGCAGCCGCCCGAGGATCTCCTCGGTGACGGCGCCCTCGCCGAAGAAGGGGCGGCCGGTACGCGTGTAGAGCGACCCGGTGGGGCCGTCGACGCCGAACCGCTCGCGCGCCGTGCCCGCGTCGCGGCAGACCAGGGCCACCGCCCGCGACCCCATGTGCTTCTCCTCGCACACGACCCGGGCGACCCCGTCGTCCCGGTACTGGGCGAAGGCCTCGGCGGGGTGCTCCAGATAGCCTTCCACGTGCGAGGTCGCGGTGGGCGCCATGGTCGGCGGGAGGTACGGGAGCAGCCGGGGGTCCACCGCGAAGCGGCTCATGACCTCCAGGGCCGCCGCCGCGTTCTCCTCACGGACGGCCACCCGTCCGGCGTGCCGGGTCTCGACGGCCCTTCGGCCGTGCACGTCCGCGAGGTCCAGCGGACGGCCCTCGTGACCGCCCGGCGCCTCGGTCGCCAGCGGCTTGGCCGGTTCGTACCAGACCCGCTCGGCCGGTACGTCGACCAGCTCGCGCTCCGGCCAGCGCAGCGCGGTGAGCTTGCCGCCGAAGACGGCACCGGTGTCCAGGCAGATGGTGTTGTTGAGCCAGGTGGCCGTGGGAACCGGGGTGTGCCCGTACACCACCGCCGCGCGGCCCCGGTAGTCCTCCGCCCACGGGTAGCGCACGGGCAGCCCGAACTCGTCGGTCTCCCCCGTCGTGTCGCCGTACAGCGCGTGCGAGCGCACCCGGCCCGAGGTGCGGCCGTGGTACTTCTCGGGCAGGCCGGCGTGGCAGACGACGAGCCGCCCTCCGTCGAGGACATAGTGGCTGACCAGCCCGTCGACGAACTCCCGTACCGTGGCCCGGAATTCGTCGCTCTCCCGGTCCAGCTGCTCGATGGTCTCGGCCAGTCCGTGGCTGTGCTGGACCTTGCGGCCCTTGAGGTAGCGGCCGAGCTTGTTCTCGTGGTTGCCGGGCACGCACAGGGCGTTGCCCGAGCCGACCATGGACATCACCCGGCGCAGCACCCCGGGCGAGTCCGGGCCGCGGTCGACGAGGTCGCCGACGAAGACGGCCGTACGGCCCTCGGGGTGTGCGCCGTCGACATAGCCGAGCTCGCCGAGCAGGGCCTCCAACTCCGAGGCGCAGCCGTGGATGTCGCCGACGATGTCGAACGGGCCGGTGAGGTGGGTCAGGTCGTTGAACCGCTTCTCGGTCACCACCGACGCGTTCTCGATGTCCTCGACACCCCGCAGGACGTGCACCTTGCGGAATCCCTCACGCTCCAAGTGCCTGAGGGAACGCCGCAGTTCGCGGGTGTGGCGCTGGATGACGCGGCGCGGCATCTCCGCGCGGTCGGTGCGCGCCGCGTTGCGCTCGGCGCAGATCTCCTCGGGCACGTCGAGCACGACGGCGATGGGCAGCACGTCGTACTTCCTGGCGAGTTCGATCAGCCCGCGGCGGCTCTCCTGCTGCACGCTGGTCGCGTCGACGACGGTCCTGCGGCCGGCCGCGAGCCGCTTGCCCGCGATGTAGTGCAGCACGTCGAAGGCGTCGCCGCTGGCGCTCTGGTCGTTCTCGTCGTCGGCGACCAGGCCCCGGCAGAAGTCGCTGGAGATGATCTCCGTCGGCTTGAAGTGCCGTCGGGCGAAGGTCGACTTGCCGGAACCCGACGCGCCGATCAGCACCACGAGGGAGAGGTCGGTCACGGGCAGCACACGCCCCTGGTAGGTCTCGTCGCTCATGCCGCCTTCTCCTCCTTCTTCGCGATCGTGTCGGCTGTGGCCAGGGTGAAGACGGCCATCTGGGTCGGCGGGCCGACCTCGGGGTCGTCGAGGCCGACGGGGGTGAACTCCACGTCGTAGCCGTGCCGTCCGGCCACCTCGCGGGCCCACGAACGGAACTCCTCGCGGGTCCATTCGAAGCGGTGGTCGCCGTGCCGGGAGTGTCCGGCCGGCAGGGTCTCCCAGCGGACGTTGTACTCGACGTTCGGGGTCGTCACGAGGACGGTCCGGGGGCGCGCGGAGCCGAACACCGCGTACTCCAGGGCGGGCAGCCGGGGCAGGTCGAGGTGCTCGATGACCTCGCTGAGCACGGCGGCGTCGTATCCCTTGAGCCGGCGGTCGGTGTAGGCGAGCGAGCCCTGGAAGAGCTGGACGCGCGCGGCCTGCCGCTCGCCCATGCGGTCCAGCTTGAGCCGGCGCGAGGCGATGGTGAGCGCGCGTATCGACACGTCGACACCGACGATCTCGGTGAACCGGGTGTCCTTGAGCAGCGCCTGCACCAACTGGCCCTGTCCGCAGCCGAGGTCGAGGACCCGGCTCGCGCCGGACGCGTGCAGCGCGGTGAGGATCGCGTCCCGGCGCAGGACGGCGAGCGGCACCGGCTTCTCCTCGGTGTCGCTCTCCTCGTCGACCGCGTTGTCGATCTCCTCGACCTCGGTGTCGTCGGTCTCGGCGAGCCGGACGAGTTCGAGCCGCTCCATGGCCTCCCGCGTCAGCGACCAACGCCGGGAGAGATAGCGGCTGGTGATCAGCTTGTGCTCGGGGTGGTCGGGCAGCCAGCCCTCGCCCGCCCGCAGCAGCTTGTCGACCTCGTCGGAGGACACCCAGTAGTGCTTGGCGTCGTCGAGCACCGGGAGCAGCACATAGAGGTGCCGCAGGGCCTCGGCGAGCGTCAGCCCCTCCGCCGCCAGTTCCAGGCGTACGTATCGGGAGTCGCCCCACTCCGGGAACCGCTCGTCCAGCGGTACGGCCTCGACCGTGACCGTCCAGCCCAGCGGTTCGAAGAGCCCGCGGACGAGGTCGGCACCGCCGCGTGCGGGCAGCGCGGGCACCTCGATGCGCAGGGGTCTGGCCTCGGCCGGCAGCTCGGGCCTGGCGGCGCACTGGCCCTTCATCGCGCTGGAGAAGACGCCGCTCAGCGCCACGGCGAGCAGCGAGGACGCGGCGTACGGACGGTCGTTGACGTACTGCGCGAGCGCCGCGTCGGGGGCGCCGCCGCGCCCCTTGCCCTTGCCTCGCCGGACCAGCGCCACCGCGTCGACTTCGAGCAGCAGCGCGGCCGTGCACCGCTCGACGGTCGCCTCGGGGTACAGCACATGCGCCGTGCCGTAGGAGGTCGAGAACGTCTGCGCCCTGTCGGGATGCTTGTGCAGCAGGAAACCGAGATCGGTCGCGGGGCGCTCTGGGGTACCGGTGGTACTGATCGTCAGGAACACAGTGGGTCTGCCTCGAAACGTCTGCTGAGCTGCGGAAACCCACCGGGGCGGCCGACGTGTGCACCAGGGTGCACCGCGCCGGCGCCGATGGGCCACAGCGGTGGGCGAGCGCGCCTCGGTCGTCGCCGCTCCCGGCTCGCTCCCGGCAAGCGCAGCCGTGGCCACGCCGCGCCGCGGTCGACCGCAGGGGCGACGCCTGTTCTCGGCGCGCCCCCACAACGTACAGGCGGACACCCCAGGCGGACCCGGGGTTTTTCGCCGCCTCGGAGGGCGGGCGGCCGGGGTCAGCCGGACGTCCGCGCCCCCTGGTGCGGGGCGTCGCCGTGCCCGTTCAGGCCCGCGCTGTCGAGCAGGGTGGCGGCGGTCGCGACGGCGACGCCGTCCAGGCCCACACCCTGCATGACGGCCCGGACGCTCGATCCGTCGAAGGCGACGGTCAGCTGGCGGGCGAGCAGCGCGGGATCCGCGACTCCGCCGCGCTCCGCCTCCGCCCGGAAGAACGCGGTCAACGCGTCCTTGCAGCGGCGTGCCACCAGGCTCGCGGGGTGATCCGGCGCCTTCAGCTCCGCGGTCACGGCCACGAAGGGGCAGCCGCGGAAGTCCGGGCGGTCGGCGAGCTCTTCGAGGCGCTCGAAGACGTGCAGGACGCGCGCACGCGGCGACCGCTCGTCCTCGGCGGGCAGCAGGAACGCCTGGTAGGCGGGCGCGCTGCGTTCCAGGCTCGCCGCCAGGACCCCGTCCTTGCTGTCGAACAGCTGGTACATCGAGCGCTTGGACACCCCGGCCACCCGGCACAGCGCCTCGACGCCGACACCGACGCCCTCGCGGTAGAAGAGCTCGGCCGCGGCGTCGAGCAGCCGGTCGCGGGTCGAGGCGCCGGCGGTCGCGGTCGATGTCGATGTCGCCTGTGTCATGGGCCCAGCGTACGTTCTCCGATTGCGCTTGGAAACCGATCGGTTTACAGTCGATGGAAACCGATCGGTTTCCACGTATTTCCAAGAGGAGAAGATCATGACCAGCATCGAAGGTTCGGTCGCGCTCGTGACGGGCGGCAGCCGCGGCATCGGCAAGTCCCTGGTGGAAGCCCTCTACGAACGCGGCGCCCGGAAGGTCTACGCGACGGCCCGCGACCCGCGGACCGTCACCCACCCCGACGCGGTGCCGCTGGCACTGGAGGTCACCGACCCGGCATCGGTCGCGGCCGCCGCCGCGCAGGCCCAGGACGTCACACTCCTGATCAACAACGCCGGCGCCACGGCCTCCACCTCCTTCCTCGACTCCCCCGTCGAGGACATACGGCGCGAGTTCGACATCAACTTCTTCGGGCCGCTGCTCACCACCCGGGCCTTCGTCCCGGTCCTGGAGCACAACGGCGACGGGCACATCCTGACCGTCCACTCGGTGCTGTCGTGGGTGACGGTCCCCGGGACGGACGGCTACAGCGCCGCGAAGGCCGCCCTGTGGTCCCAGAGCAACGCCCTGCGCCTGGAGCTCCAGCCGCGCGGCATCAAGGTCACCGGGCTGCACGTCGGCTACGTCGACACCGACCTGACCGCGGGCCTCGACGTGTCCAAGATCTCCGCGCACAGCGTCGCCGAGCAGGCTCTCGACGGCATCGAGACGGACGCCCACGAGGTCCTCGCGGACGCGATCACCCGCCAGGTCAAGGCCGGCCTCTCCGGCGAACTGAGCGCTCTGTATCCCCAGCTCGCCGGGCAGAGGTAGTCCGCCCCTCCCCCGCAGGCCTCGTCGGCGGAACCGGCCGAGCCTGCGGAGCCACTCGGCCAGGGAGGCCGCGGGGCGTCGAGGGCTCCGCCGCCGAGCGGGGAGCGCGGTGCGGCACGCGCGGCTCTGCACGGACGCCCCCGCCCGCCTCGCCGCCCCGCCCGCCTCGCCGCCCCGCCCGCCTCGCCGTGCCTCGCCCAGACCCTTCCCGATCGGGAAAGGTGTGACAGCGGTTCGGCGCGGGGCGCCTGTTGTGACCGGCGCATGATGGATACATGGATCTTCGAGTCTTCACAGAACCGCAGCAAGGCGCGACCTACGAGACGCTGCTCCGCGTCGCCAAGGCCGCCGAAGACCTCCATTACGGAGCCTTCTTCCGTTCTGATCACTATGTGCACATGGGATCCGTCGACGGACTCCCCGGTCCCACCGACGCCTGGATCACCCTGGCCGGCATCGCCCGCGAGACGAGCCGAATCCGCCTGGGCACCCTGATGACTGCGGGAACCTTTCGCCTCCCCGGCGTCCTCGCCATCCAGGTCGCGCAGGTCGACCAGATGTCGGGCGGCCGGGTGGAACTCGGTCTGGGCGCCGGCTGGTACGAGGCCGAGCACACGGCGTACGGCATTCCGTTCCCGAAGGAGAAGTTCGGCCGGCTGGAGGAGCAACTGGCCGTCATCACCGGGCTGTGGGCCACGCCGGTCGGCGAGCGGTTCACCTTCGACGGGACGTACTACCAGC
This sequence comes from Streptomyces sp. NPDC005141, assembly GCF_053599975.1. Lineage (NCBI taxonomy): Bacteria > Bacillati > Actinomycetota > Actinomycetes > Kitasatosporales > Streptomycetaceae > Streptomyces > Streptomyces sp. NPDC005141. The sequence continues at coordinate 95,723 of NZ_JBSFYW010000001.1, forward strand.
TCAAGGACTCGCCCGCGCTGCCCAAGCCCGCGCAGTCGAAGGTGCCGGTCCTGATCGGCGGCCACGGGGCCAAACGGACCCCGGCCCTCGCCGCGCGCTACGCGGACGAGTTCAACATCCCGTTCGCCTCCGTCGCGGACACGGAGCAGCAGTTCGGCCGGGTGCGCGCGGCCTTGCAGCAGGCCGGGCGCGAGACCGGCGAACTCGTCTACTCCAACGCCCTGGTGGCCTGTGTCGGCCGGACCGACGGCGAGGTGAGGCGACGGGCGGACGCCATCGGGCGCGATGTCGACGAGCTGAAGGCGAACGGGCTCGCGGGGTCTCCCGCGGAGGTCGTCGAACGGATCGCCCAGTACCAGGCGGTGGGTTCCCAGCGGATGTATCTCCAGATGCTCGACCTCGACGACCTGGACCAACTGGACCTGATCGCCTCCGAGGTGACACCACAGCTCGACTGAGCGGTCGGACCTCACGGACGGTTCGGTCGTCGGTCGGCCGGTTGGCTTGCGCGGTGGCGGTGGTGGAGGCGGTGGCGGCCGGGTGGCTTGCGGAGGCGGTCGGTTCGCCTGCCGTGGCGGAGGCGGTCGGTTCGCCCGGCGACGGCGATCAGTGGCCTGCCGCGGTGGATACGGTCGGTTCGCCCTGCGACGGCGATCAGTTGGCCTGCCCTGGCGGGGGCGGTCGGTTCGCCCGGCGACGGCGATCAGTCGGCCTGCCAGTCGCGGGGGCAGCCAGTTCGCCTACGCGGAGGTGGTCAGTTCGCCTGCGCGGGAGGCGGTCGGTTCGCCTACGTGGAGGAGGCCGGTCCGCCTGTGCGGAGGAGGCCGGTCGGACGGTGGTGACGGCGCAGGTTCGGCGGCAGCGCCCGCTCGCCTACCCCGCGGCCGAGCCCCTCTCCACCACTCGCTTCTCGTCCCGCACCGCGAGCCGTCTCAGCATCTCCAGGACACGGTCACGGGACTCGTCCGCCGCGTCGATCGCCTCCATGCACTGCCAGTAGGTCCCCTCGTCGTCGGCCGCGCAGGCTATGCCGACCAGGGCTATGCCGACCTCGCCCAGAAGGCCGCCGAGGCAGAGCAGGCACTCGCGCGCGTCGCCCAGCTCGGTGAGCTGGGCGGCGCGTAAGGCGTCGAGTCCGAGGGCAGGGTTGCCGAGCACTCCGCAGCCCCGGCCCGCCAGCTCGGTCAGACCGAGGGCCTCGCCGCGGAGTTCGGGAGGGCCGGACACGGCCAGCCGGCTGCCGATCGCCTGAGCCAGGGAATGCGCCTGCCACGCTTCCGCCATCACCTCCGGAGCGTCACCGCTCTCCGCCAGGGCCCGTCTGCTCGCCACGATGAGCCGCACCGCTTCCATGCGCTGCCCCCGTCTGTCCGACGCACTCTCGCACGTCCGCCCGAACTCCCTTGTTCACTACCCAGAGTGAAGTCCCTTGAGACGGAAAGCCAGAGGAAGCCCGAAATCTGTGGACACGGAATTGCATCGGGACAACTCGCCGACTCCGGAGAGTGATGGATTTCTCTTTTTGGACCCTGTGACGGTCGAGACGTCAGGGGCTCTCCGGTGCCGGGAACCTCCGCTCGTTCCGGTCGATCTTCGCTTCGAGGGCGGCGAGCGGGTCGATGCCCAGCACCTCGCAGAACTGGAGCAGATACGCGAGGACGTCCGCGATCTCGTCGGTGACGCGGTGCGCGGTGTCCTTGTCGTCCATGACGCGGGCCGACTCCTCCGGCGTCAACCACTGGAAGATCTCGACGAGTTCGGAGGCCTCCACGCTCAGCGCGGCGGCCAGGTTCTTCGGGGTGTGGTAGGGCTGCCAGTTCCGCGCGGCCGCGAACTCGGCCAGTCTGCGCTGCAGCGTCGCTACGTCCAGTTCACTCACGGCGTCAGGTCTACCACCGTTGCCCCGGCCGCCCCGTACGCCTGAGCCCCGTCGCTCACCGTGCCCACCAGCCGGATGTGTCCCCGCTCGCACATCCGCGTCGCCAGCCGCACCAGTTCCCCGGTCTGGCGGGCGTCCAGCCCGCGGTCGAAGCCGTCGGCCAGGACCGTCAGCGACTGGTACGCGGCCGGAACCTCGCCCGCCGGATCGACCTCCAGGACGCCGGGCCCGGTGAGCAGTACCAGGGCCAGCGCGAGATACCGCAGCTCACCGTCCCCCAGCAGCCCGAGCGGCGTACGGACCCCGTCGCCGCGGTCGAGGAGGGCGCGGACCATGCCGCCACTGAGCAGCTCGGCCAGCACGTCGGTGACCGGACCCGCGCAGCCGGAGCGGACCGCCGCGACCAGGAGGGCGTAACGGTGGCCGCATTCCGACCGCGTGCGCCACAGCACGTCGGCGAGGTTGCCGCAGTCCCGAAGGAGCCGCCCGGAGCCGAGCGGTACGGGCGCCCGCATGGAGTCCGGGCTCGGGTCGCAGACGTAGACGGAACGCAGTGCGAGCACCATCTGCTCTGCGGCTGCGAGGACTTGGCACTCGCCGGCGGTGCGGCCCGCGACCCGCAGGGGCAGCAGCGCGGTGCCGAGGCGGTCGTCGGGCAGCGGGACCCTGGTCACCACGGCGGAACCCCCGGTGTGCCAGGCCGCCTGGACGGACGGGCGGCCCGGGTCGCGCAGCGCCGTCTCCAGCAGGGTCCGCCCGCCCGCCGACAACCGCTCGCCCACGACGCGCAGTTCGGGTTCGGCCTGGACGGCGACATCGAGCCGGACCGGGCCTTCGGGTCCGTCCACCGTGCAGCCGATGCGGAAGCCCCGGCGGTGCTGGTCGTCGGGCCGGGACCGCTCGGGCACGCAGGTGACCGGGTCCGGGAACACCTCCCGGAGCTCGGCACCGGCACCGAGCCGCGCCAGCGCCTCGTAGGCCCGCAGGGCGGCCGTCTTGCCGCTGCCGCTGGGGCCGGTGACGAGGGTGAGCGGTCCGAGCGGGAACCGGACGCGGCGATGGGTGGCGAAGGCGGCGAGCCGCAGCTCGGTCACGCCCGGACGGCCGGGGCGCGCCTCCGCCGCCGTGGGGGCTTCCGGCGAGGACAGGGTCATATGCGGACGGTAGGCCTCCACCACGAGGTGAACCGTTACACCCGGGGTACCTTCCTACGATCGAGGGAAGGGACCGGCCGATCCCGCGGCCGGGAACTCCGCCGGGCGGCTGACGCGGGCCCCCTGTTCGCGGGTGCGTGTCCCGGACGCTCGGCCACCAGAGCCCACTGGCCGGTCCCGCCGCGCGGACCCTTCCCCCGGTGCCGCGGGAACCCCTCGTCGGCCCTCGCCGCCATGAGGCTTCGCCTTCGCCCGGCTCCCTGCCGCGGAGTCAGAGTCCGGGGACTCCCACCCCCTCCATCAGCCCCCGCACCTCGGTCCCCGGCGGCGTCAGCAGGAACACGTTCCGGTCGACCCGGTGCATGCCGCTCGCGAGGCCGAAGACCACCCCCGTACTGAAGTCCAGGACCCGCTTGGCGACATCGGTCTCCGCGCCGGTCAGGTCGAGGAGGACCGGGATGCCGGACATCAGCGTCTCGGCGACATCGCGGGCGTCCGCGAACACATTGACCCTCAGGACCACGAAGCGGCGCCGCGTCTCGGTCTCGGCCTCGGGCATCGACCGGTGGCGGACCGCCGAGGGCCAGGCATCCCGGCCGCGCAACGGAACGACCTGGGCGAGCCCTTCCCACTGTTCATCGGTGACGTCGTGGCCGTTCATCGATCCACCCCGTCCTGGCTCGCACTCGTTGTCTGCACCGGGCAATTCTTACGCATGGTCACCCGTTCGGCCCAACAGCGACACGGTCCGCGACACGGTCTGAGGGACGGCGCGTGCGGCAAGCTACGCGTAACCGTCCATATCCATCACGCCGCACAGCAATCGAGGCCTCCCCCATGAGCCTGAGCATCCGCAATCAACTCCCCGGCACCGTCACGTCCGTCACCCCGGGTGAGGTGATGGCGACGGTGAAGGTCCGGCTCGATGCCGGACAGGAGATCACCGCGGCCGTCACCGTGGAGGCCGTACAGGAGCTCGGCCTGGCGTCCGGCTCCACCGTGCGGGCCCTGGTCAAGGCGACCGAGGTGTCCCTGGCGACCTCTCCGGTCACCGGCGTGAGCATCCGCAACCAGCTGCCGGGCACGGTCACCGACGTCGCCTCCGGCGGTGCCATGGCCCGCGTCAAGGTCCAGATCGCGGGCGGCGAGCTGACGTCCGCGATCACCAAGGACGCCGTCACGGAACTGGGCCTCTCGGCGGGTTCCGAGGTCGTCGCGCTCATCAAGTCCACCGAGGTGTCGCTGTCCAACGCCTGACTCGCCCGTCTCGCTCGACTCGCTCGACTCGCCCGATTTGACTGACCCGCCTGACCCGCCTGACCCGCCTGACCCGCCTGACCCGCCTGACGGTCGGCGGGCCGCTCCCGCTCGCCCCGCACCCGCACCCGCACCCGGCGACGATCAGCGCCTGCACCTGTTCGGCGGCTACGGATACGTGCTGGAATATCCCATCGCCCGGCTGTACGCGGAAGCGCGCAACACCCGGATCCATGCCGGGACCAGCGAGGTCATGAAGGTCATCATCGCCAATCCCCGGGACTGTGATGTCGGAGACGCCGGACTTCTCGCATCAGGCGGATTTCGCCCGTCGGAAGGGTGTCGCGTTCGTGGCGGGCGGCACCGGCGGTATCGGCGCCGCGATCGTACGGACGCTCGCCGAGCGGGGCAGCGACGTGGCGTTCACGTACCGCTCCAGCCGGGCGGCGGCCGAGTCGCTCGCCGGGGAGATCGCGGAGGAGTTCGCGGAACGGGGCCGCCGTGTCATGGCACTGCGGCTCGACCTGGGCGAGGAGGAGGCCGTCGCCGCCGCCGTGTCGGAGACTGCCGCGGCGTTCGGCGGCCTGCACACCCTCGTCCACGCGGCCGGCCCGCATGTGCCGATGGTGCATCTGAGCAAGGTCACACCGAGCCGGTACCGCGCCCAACTCGACGCGGACGCAGGGGGTTTCTTCACTCTGGTGCACCCCGCGCTGCCCCTGCTGCGGGAGAGCCGGGGCAGTGTCGTCGCCGTCACCACCGTCGCCACCCGCCGGTTCCCCGTCCGTGACGGTCTCTCCTCCGGCACCAAGGGGGCGGTCGAGGCGGTCGCGCGCGCCCTGGCCGCCGAGGAGGGGCGCTACGGCGTCCGCGTGAACTGCGTCGGGCCCGGCATGCTGACCGACGGCATCGCCGCCCGGCTGATCCGTTCCGGCGAACTCGACGACGCGGCACTGGAGATCACCCGTCGCAACATCCCGCTGCGCCGCTTCGGTGCCGCGAGGGACATCGCCGAGGCCGTCGCGTTCCTGGCCTCGGACCGCGCGGGCTTCATCACCGGACAGGCGCTGGGGGTGGACGGCGGGTACAGCGTGTAGGGCTCCCCGGCCCGGCCGCCCGCATCGCCCGGGGCCCCCGGCCCCCGTACCGACGAGCCCGTCCGTCCCCTCGTACGACCGGACGCGCCCCCACCAGCCCCCACTCGGCGGCCCGCGTCCGGGCCGCGCCGGTCCGGTCCGCGCCGGTCCGCACCGATCCGGTCGGCGCCGGTCCGAGGGGCTACCGGCTCGCCGGAACCGACCCGATCTCGACCACGCGGGCCCACGCGGGCGGCTGGTCCGGCACGTAGTCGGGGTCGTCCTCGTCCCATGAGTCGTCCGACCCCTGGCGGGAGAAGAGACCCACGACCGTCCGGCACGGGGGTCTCGATTCCGGCCAGGGGGTCTGCCCGTCGGTGAGCACCACGATGACATCGGGGCGCGGCTGTACCCGCAGCGCGGCGGTGAATCCCGAGCGCAGGTCCGTACCGCCGCCGCCCATCAGCGGAATGCCCTCCGCGCGGCACAGCGGGTGCGCGATCCCGGCCGCCGCGTCGCACGACACCACGGTGATCAGGTCCCGACGGCCGCCCACGGCACGGGAGATGGCGGTGACCTCGAGGAGCGCGCTGCCCAGTTCCGCGTCGCTGACCGACCCGGAGGTGTCGACGACCACCGAGACCCGGGGCGGTCTGCGGCGCAGGCTCGGCAGGACGACGCCGGGCACGCCCGCCGCGCGCCGCGACGGCCGGCCGTAGGTGTAGTCCTCACCCACGCCGGGCCCCGAGGCCGCGGAGCGGACCGCGGCCCCCAGCAACTCCCGCCACGGCTGCGGCGGATGGAAGGCCTCCTCCGCCCACCGCTGCCATCCCTCCGGGCTCTTCCCGGGGCGGGCCTTGATCCCCTGCGCGACCCGGAACCGGACGGCGTCGCGTTCCTGCGCGCTGAGGCCGTGCGCGCCGTCCGGCCCGAGGTCCCACTCCCGTTCGCGTCCGTCGGCGCCGCTGCCGCAGTCCAGCCAGGCGAGGTCCTGTGTACGCGGCCCGAGCCGGAACAGGCGGAGATAGTCCTCCATGAGCTCGCCCGGGGGCAGGCGCAGGAACTCCGGCGTGACGGCGCCCTCGGGCCGGACGAGACCTTCGCCGAACGCGTCGTCGTTGATCTCGCAGTCCGCGGCGATGTTCATCCGCAGCCGCTCCCCCGGGCCCGTGAGTCCGCGCTCGCGTGCGACCCGTTCGCTGCGGCCGTGGTGGTCGCGCAGCAGGTGCGACACCTCGTGCACCCAGACGCCGGCCAGGTCCTCGACGGGTGTCCGGTCCACGAACCCCGGCGAGACGTAGCACCGCCAGTGCCGGTCCACGGCCATCGTCGGCACCCATCGCGACTCGACGGTGTGCAGGGCGAACAGGGCCGTCGCCAGATAGGGCCGGACCCGCGCGGCGTGCAGCCGGGCGGCGAAGAGTTTCTCGAGGTCCAGAGCCCCCGGTGAGCCCGCCGTCATCGTCCCGCCTTCGCGGCGACCGCGGAGCGGGCCGCCGCGTCGTCCGCGCGCCGGGACAGGGTCACCGCTCCGGCCAGCCTCTCGATCGACGCCGGGACGTCCCAGTCCTCCTGCCGCAGTGTCGCGAGCGTGGTCGCGGGAACGACCACCAGGTCCGGGGCGCCGGTGTCCAGCGCCCGGACCAGCAGGGCCCAGGCGGCGTCCCAGCGGGCCTTCTCGGGACGCTTGCGGACCGCGGCCACCACGCCGTCGAGGACGGCCTGGCGCAGATCCCCGCGCTCGGGCAGGACGGCGCCCGCCGGGTCGGCTAGCAGCGTCTCGGGGTCGGGCAGGTCCATCCGGTCCAGGCTCGCCAGCAGCTCCAGTCCCGGACCGTCTCCCACCGTGCCTCTGACCAGCAGGGAGAGCACTTCCCTGGAGGCGTCGGCGGCGGTCGCGAAGGCGATCAGACGCAGGGTCGTCTCCCAGCTCCGGGGTGAGGGCCACGCACCGCCCCGGCGGGTCTCACCGCTGGGCAGCCGGTGGACGAGTCCGGGCCGGGCGTCGAGGAGCCCGCACACCGCGCGGCGGGCGAAGTCCACGGCCTCCGGCAGCCTCCGCGGGTCGAGCCGAGGCAGTGTCGCGCGCGGCCAGGTGCCGCCGAGCCCGCGCACGACGACCTCGTGGTCGTGGACCCACTGGAGATGGACGAACCGGTTGGCCAGCGGCGGGCTCAGCTCCCAGCCGTCGGCCGCGGAGGAGCGCGGGTTCGCCGCGGCCACGATCCTTACGCCGGGCGGCAGTTGCAGGGTTCCGATCCGGCGCTCGAGGACGAGACGGAGCAGGGCGGCCTGCACCGCCGGGGGCGCGGTGGACAGTTCGTCCAGGAACAGCAGTCCCCGGCCGGCGCGTACGAGCCGCACCGCCCAGTCCGGTGGGGCCATGGGAACGCCCTGTTCGGCGGGATCGTCGCCGAGGATGGGCAGCCCCGAGAAGTCGGACGGCTCGTGGACGCTGGCGATCACCGTGGTGAGCGGCAGGTCCAGGGTCTCGGCGAGCTGGGTCAGGGCCGCGGTCTTGCCGATCCCCGGCTCACCCCACAGGAGTACGGGCAGATCGGCGGCGACGGCGAGGGTCAGCGCCTCTAGCTGGCTGTCGGAACACGGTTCGGTGCCGGTGTCGCGGAGCAGGGTCAACAGCGCGTCGGCTACGTCGAGTTGGGTGGCGTGGGCCGGGTCGGCGAGGGCTTCGGTTTCGGCGCACGGGGTGCATGTGGGCATGTTTGATCACCTTCGGGTTCGTGGTGGGGCGCGTGGGCGCAGGGGGCTGGGACCGCCGGGGCGGTCGCCTGTCTTTCAGCGAGCGGTCAGCGGCCGGTCGTGTCACGCGGGCGGGAGCGATGGCCGCGGGGACGGTCGGGCCCCGGGAGGATGCGGTCGCGTGCGGGACCGGCCAGGCCCGCCCTGAACAGTCCGTAGGTGAGACGCCGTTGCGCCGCCGCCCGGAGTTCGTTCTGCAGGGCGCCGCTGCGCAGTACCGCGTCAGGGCCCAGCAGCCCCTCGACGACGGCCAGCGCACCGGCCGTGTCGCCGTGGTGCAGGCGTTCACGGACCCCGGGGAGGCAGTGCGGCTGCCGGTGCGCCTCGTCGATGGCCCGGAGGCAGGGAAGCGGCGTACCGGTCAGGGCGACCAGCAATTCCTCCCGGCGGATCTCCGCCGGGTCGTGGTCCAGCGGCGCAAGTACGCCGTCGAGGAGGCCGATCCGGTGCCGGTCTCCCCGGCACTCCACGAGGCGCGGCTGTCCGGCCGGGTCCGCATACCCGGTGGACGCGGCCGGGGTGTGTTCCGGTACCAGCGCGGCGGCGACCAGCGGATGCAGCCGCCCGGCCTCGATCGCGCCGGCCCGGAGCAGCGCCAGGTCGGGCGGCACCCAGGTCGCGGCGTCGGGCAGGACCGGCAGCGCGGAGACGCTGCCGTCGTCGGACGCCCGGTCGATCCGCAGAATGCGCGGTCCGACACCTGCCGGGCCGGCCACCAGGTCCAGGAGCAGCCGCTGCCGGGACCCGGTCCGCACGGTGACGGTGCCGGTCGTCCGCCCCTCGTCGTGGAGCAGGATCCCCGCCTCGGCCGCCCATCGGTCGACGGCGCAGCCGAGGTCGTGGGGCACCTGCCCCGGTGGATCCGGGTTCACCGAACGGGCGTCGGCCGGCGGCCGGTCGGCGCCGGACCGGACGCGCAACTCGTCGGTCCTTCGCGCGTCCCACAGGTGCCGGTGCAGGTCGAGGCGGTAGCGCCGGCTGGGACGGGGGTGCGGATGGCGGCGGACCCCGGCATCGGAGGAGTACCAGAAGCCGGATCCGCCCTGAGTACCGTCATGGGGTCCGCCCCGCTGTTCGCCCCGGCGGACGTCGCGGCGCCCGCCCCGACGTCCGCCGGGGTGTCCGTCGCCGTCCGGGCCGTGGGATCCGTCCCACAGCGCGAGGCTGATCCGCTGGCCGCCGTCCGCCCAGGCCGGCGGGGTACGGACCACCAGGTGCACCGGGTGTACGCCGTCACGCCCGGCACGGTCGTACCGGGCCAGCGTGATGGTGAGGCCGGGGCGCAGCAGCCCGTCGGGAGCGACCCTCGGCATGTGCCAGCGCAGCAGGTCGGGAGCCAGATGGCGGAGATCGGCACGGACTCGGGCCACGAGATCGTGACCGTGCGTACGTGCCAGGGAACGCAGATCGAGGTCGATGTCGATGCCCGCGGCGGTGCACGCACCCGCCCAGTCCCCGCAGCGGCGGCGGACGGTCGCGGTCTCGATCATGGTGGGCGGCACGGCGAAGTCACGCACGCGCGGCCAGAAGGAGCGAAGGGAATCCTCGTACGCGGTCGAAGTGAGCATCAGCACTCACCTTGCGCGGACGGGTCCCCCGTTCTGATTTCAGAGGGAGTCGTCATCGCGGGGAGCATAGCCCGCGGTTCACGATCTGTCAGGTGCCTTCCGTGGCGGGCCGATCGGGCGTCCGCCCGCCCGGCCGGCCCGTGCTTCCGCGCCACCTGGTACCGCGCCACCGGCATCGACCGCGGCTGGGACATCCGACGGCTGCTACGGCAGGCGGCCACGGGTCCTGACGGCTACTGCTGGGCCGGACAGCCCGCTACGGCCGAGGCCACCGACGGCAGAGAAGCGGTCGAACTCGCCCGCCTCCACCGCCCCGACGTCGTGCTCATGGACATCCGCATGCCCGGCACCGACGGCCTCAGCGCCACGACCACCATCTGCGCCGACCCGGACCTGTCGGCCACGCGCGTGCTGATCCTCACCACGTTCGAGATCGACGAGTACGTCGCCCAGGCCCTGCGCGCCGGGGCGAGCGGCTTCCTCGGCAAGGACGTCGCCGCCGACGCGCTCCTCGACGGCATCCGCACCGTGGCCTCCGGAGAGGCCCTGCTCTCCCCGTCGGCCACCCGCGCCCTCATCGGCCGGTTCCTCAGCACCCCGGCTCCGGGCGACCCGCTCGCACCGCCCGAGTCGCTCGACACGCTCACCGCCCGCGAACGCGAGGTGATGGCCCTGGCCGCCGAGGGCCGGTCCAATGCCGAGATCGCCGAACACCTGGTCGTCAGCCCGCTGACCGTACGCACCCACGTGCACCGCGCGATGACCAAGCTCGCCGCCCGCGACCGAGCCCAGCTCGTCGTCATCGCCTACCAGTCGGGCCTGGTACGCCCGACACCCCCGCCGTCGCGCTGACTCCGGTCGGCGGGGGTCGGCGCGACGGCGGGGGTGAGGTCGTCGCGGGCCCTGCGGCCGATCACAGACGCCCGGTCGGTCAGGCCGGGCTCCTGGCCGTCGGTCCCGCCGTCGGTCCGTCGAGGGGGCCGGTCAGGTGCGGGGCGCCGTCGTCGTCGAGGAACTCGACCACGGCCAGGGCCAGCAGGGCCAGCACGGCGATCCAGATGGTGACGGCGGCCGTAGGGTAGTTCCAGACCAGCAGGATGACGGCGGCGACCGCGACCACGGTCCAGTTCAGCCACGTCTTGACCCGGTGCACCCACGCTCCGACCGCTCCCAGCTCGAACCCCGTCGCGCTGCGCACGGCACCGATGCCGCCTGTCCAGGCGGCCAGGACCCGCGTGGCCGCCCGGCCGCTGCCGGTCAGCCAGGCCGCCAGCGCCACGACGATCCCGAGGGTGATCACCATGCGTACCGACGTCCGCAGATAGCGCACCAGGGTGTCGAAGACCGCTCCCGCGGCGGGCTGGGAGACGTCCGACGGCAGGCCGTCGAGATAGAGCGCCCGGAAGACCCAGAGCGCGAGGCCGAGGAGGGCCGCCCCGGCTGCCACGAGGAGCGCCGCCGTGACGAGGGCACGGCGCTTGCGTACGGCGAGCAGCACACCGCCGGCCGCCAGCAGGAGGGTCAGCACCGGCAGCCAGAATCCGACGATCTGGAGCAGCCGGTAGATCTTCTTGGCCTTGCCGATGGATTCGGAGGACAGCACCGTGAAGTTGGTGTGCACCTCGGGGATCTTCGCGGCGATGCCGAGTCCCCTGTCGACGAGCGACTGCTTGACCTGGTCGATGACTGGGGCGAGGTCGATGACGACGGCGTCGTCGGTGAGCTTCACCGCTCCGCCGCCGCTTCCGGTCAGCGCCTTGTCGACGGCGGAGTGGGCTCTCCTGTTCAGCTCGGTCCACAGGGTGGCGAACGCGTCGCTGCTGACGAACCGGTCCGCCACGCTGTGCACGAAGTCGGTGAGACCGCTGGTGATCGGACCGCTCAACGGGCCGATGGCCTTGGTCAGTTCGGGCCGGTCGGCGGGGGCGGCCGATTCGAGCAGCGTCTTGACGTCGACGTGCTGCATCACCGTTTTGGTCACCCTGTCGGCGACGGCCTTCTGGACGTCGGGGTCGGAGGCGAGCGGCTTCATGGTGGCCACGTACCGGTCGGTGTCCCCGACCAGATCGCTCGTCCAGGCCGCCACGGCGCTCAGCGGGGTGAGCAGAGCCGCGAGAAGGATCAGCACGACCGCGAAGAACGACCGCACGCGGTGGTGCTCGACCAGCGGCCGCCGCCGCTCCAGTTCGGCGACCCGGGCCCGCAGATCGGCGATCTCCCGCGCGTCACCGGCGCTCACGTCACCGGAACTCACGACGTCTCCGGAGCGCTGATCGGGCCCGCGCCACCGCGGGCCGGAGGGGCCACCGGGCCGCGGTCGTGCTGCGCGCACCGCTGACCGGCCCGCGTCCGGTCGATCACGTCATCCATGGCGCGTCTCGTTCCGATCGGTCCGATGCGTTGGGGTTCGACGGCATACGGCGGCCCTCGTGGGGTTCGACTGCATACGGCGGCCCTCTTCTCGGCGGCGCTCGCTCGGCGACTGGACGGAAGGGGTGTCTCAGCGCGGCTGCCGGGCGTCGGGCCGGTACGAGGCCAGCGCCCAGATCACGAAGACGTCGATGGCGATCACGATGACCGACCAGATCGGCGCGTACGGCAGGAACATGAACTGGAAGAGCATGCTCAGCGAGGCCAGCACGATGCCGGTGACACGGGCCCACCCGGCGTCCTTGAGGATCCCCCAGCCGACGACGGCCGAGATCACGCCGAGGACCAGCAGGAGCCAGCCCCAGCCGGTGAGGTTGATGCGGTAGACGTAGTCGTTCACGCGCGTGTAGACATCGTCCTTGGCTATCGCGGAGATGCCCTGGAGGATGTGGAGACCCCCGTTCACCAGCAGGAGGACACCCGCGAAGGTGACACCACCGGCCGCCCAGCCGCTGTTGCCCGAAGGCGGCGGCCCGAGTCCTCCGGCGGCGGGCGCGGCTCCGGACCACTGGTCGCCCCACAACGGCATGTCGCCGCCGCTCGGCTGCGCTCCCGTGCCACCACCGGGCGGCGGGCTCGGAGGCTGCGAAGAGTCCTGGCTCATGCTCGACCACCTTGATGTGCTGTCCGGCCGCTGGCCGTCCCCGTGCGGGAAGCATCGGGGAGTTCGAGCCTCAGCCCACCGCCCCTCCCTCGCCACGGGGGTTCCGCCGACCGGGTGACCGGGCGGCTGCCGCCCGATCGGCCGCACGATGTCGCACGGGACCGCATGGACAACCCGCCCAGGTCCCGGTCCCGCGCCGTCGGCCGCGACGGCACCGCGGTCCTCAGCGACGCCCGGTCGGCTCCCCCGCAGCACCAGCGTCCGCAGCCGACTCCGCGGTGACGGGCTCCCCGGCCACGGGCTCCCCGGCGACGGGCTCCTCAGCGACGACAGGCTTCAGATCGTTGACGAGATCCAGCGCGCGCCCCAGCGTCGTGAGCCGTTCGTCGAGGGTCTCGCCCGCCGGGTAGAACCGGACGGTGTCGACACCGGCGGCACGCCAGACGCGGAGCCGTTCACGGACCATGTCCTCGGTGCCGATCAGGGTGGTGCCGAGGACCATCTCGTCGGTCACGAGCCCTGCGGCACCGTCCCGGTCGCCGGCCTGCCAGCGCTCATGGATCTCGGCGGCGATCTCCGCCCAACCCTGCCTGCTGTAGGCGGCGTTGTAGAAGTTGGTGGTGGCGGATCCCATTCCGCCGAGGCTGAAGGCCAGTTCCTTCTTCCGGCCCGCGACCATGGCGCGCAGCGCGTCCTCGTCCTCGGCGAAGGCCACTTCTGCGCCCTGGCAGATGTCGAGGCCGGCGCGGGTCCGGCCCGCCGCCGCGAGGCCCGCGTCCAGGTGATCGAAGTACGCCTCCTTGGCCCCCTCGGGTACGAAGCTGGTGCCCAGCCAGCCGTCCGCGACCTCGCCCGTCAGCCGCAGCATTTTCGGCGAGAGCGTGGCGAGGTAGACGGGCAGGTCGTGCTCGGCGCGCAGGGACATTCGCATGGGCCGCGCCTCACCACCCGGCAGCGGAATCGTGAACTCCTTCCCCTCGTAAGCGAGTTTCTCCCCCGTCACCGCCTGCCGGACGATCTCCACGGTCTCCCGCATCCGGGACAGCGGGCGCGCGAACGGCACCCCGTGCAGTCCCTCGATCACCTGGGGACCGGACGGACCGAGGCCGAGGAGGAAGCGCCCGTCGGAGATGTTGGAGAGCGTGATCGCGGCCCGCGCGATGGCCGCCGGGGTGCGGGTCCCGAGCTGGATGATCCCGGAGCCGAGCAGCATCCGTTCGGTCCGTGCCGCCAAGTAGCCCAGCGGAGAAGGGGCTTCGGAGCCCCAGGCCTCCGCCACCCAGCAGATGTCCATGCCCAGCTTCTCGGCTTCGACCACGAAGTCGACGGTCTCCCGCCAGTCGCCCGCCGACGCCTCGATCGTCGTGGAGGTACGCATCATGCTTCCACCCCTTCCGCGCTCTCGGCCAGCTTCCTGATCGCCGCGACGCTGTCCGTCATGCTCCGCTCGAACTCCCGCAGCCGTACGAACACGATCTTCTGCTCCTTCTCCGGCATCCGGTCGATCGCGTAGGAGAGCCCTGAACGGCCGGGCCCCATCCGCATCCACTGGGTCAGCTCGGTGCCGCCGTCCGTCTCCTCCAGGCCGAACCGCCAGACGGCGCTGGGCTGTTCGGGGTCCACCACCGCCCAGGCGAACGCCCGGCACGGCTCGCACTCCACCACGTACGAGGTGGTCTCCCACTCCCCCAGCGACTCGTGCCTGCTGCGGCCCACGAAGCGGGCACCGACCGCCGGCCCCGTCGCGCCGTCGAGCCACTCGACCGACTGGAGCTCCGCGCTCAGTTCCGGCATCAGATGAATGTCGGACACCAGCTCCCACACCCGCCCCGGCGGAGCGTCGATCCGTGTCCGCACATCGACGGTCGGCTGGTCCGCATAGCGCGCACCCGTCCACTCCATGAGTCTCCGGCCTTCCTCTGGTCTCCCGGGAAATGCGCCCGACAGGGCTCTGAGCTTGAGAGTTGCGTAGATAGACTCACCTGTCAAGGAAAACCGCGGCCAACTCACGGGCCGACAGCGGAACGTGGACCCGGGCGGGGCTGGGCTGGGGACCGCGACCGGGTCTGAGGCTGGGACCCGGACCGGCCTGAGGCTGCAGACCTGGACCGGGCTTGAGGCTGCGCACCTGGACCGGGTCTGGGTCCGGTCCGGGGAACTGGCCCCGGTCCGGGAGCCGGCGCAGCCGGCGCGGGGAGTCGGCTCCCCTTGGCGCGGCGAGCAGCCGCCGCGGGGGGTCGGTTCCCCTTGGCGCGGCGAGCAGCCGCCGCGGGATCGCTCAGGTGGTGAAACGCCTCCGGATGTCCGGGCGTTCGGCGAGGTGCGGCGGGTAGCCGGGGCCGAGACGCGGATGGGTGTCCTCGGCCGTCATCGGCTCGCCGCAGTCGGCGCACACCACCGCGGCGTCGCTCTCGTGCCCGCAGCGGTCGTGGTGGAAGACGACCGGCGGCCCCTGCTCACCGCTGAGCCAGCGGTTGCCCCAGCTGTTCATGGCGGCCAGGACCCCGAAGAAGTCGCGGCCCATCTCGGTGAGGACGTAGTCGTACCGCACCGGGTCCGCCTGATAGGCCCGCTTCTCCATGAGCCCCTCGTCGACCAGCCGACGGAGCCGGTCGGTCAGCGTGTTGCGCGCGATGCCCAGCTCCTGCTGGAACGCGTCGAACCGCTTGATCCCGTAGAACGCCTCCCTCAGCACCAGCGGCGTCCACCAGTCGCCGAGCAGATCCATCGTGCGCGCGATGGAACAGGGCCAGTTCGCAAAAGAAGTCCGCCTCACGCGCCCAGCATACGAGGGTCCAGGAAAAGGACCCAGCAGCTCGCGGCGGAGTGGGGCGCCGCGAGAGGCACCGCCACACCGCCGCACCGCCGCACCGCCGCACCGCCGCACCGGACCGTCACACCAGACGCCGGATCTCCCCGCGCACTCGGTAGAAGCCGCCCTGCGAGGTGTGCAGCGCGTCCACCACATAGCGGGTGCCCGGCTGGCGTATCGCACGCGGGAACTGGACGTTCCAGTTCGGCTCATAGCCTTCGGAGACCACATGGACCCGCACACGCCCTCCTTCCTGGATGCACTCGACGACCACCCCGTTCCCCGCCGCGGGGACGGCGCTGACCGTGGCCACGGAGGCGGCGGCGGTCAGCGGGGCGTATGTCGGCAGGGCAGCCGCCAGCTTGATGTCCGCGGCGACCGGGACGCTGCCCGACTGGGCTGCGTCGATCGCGGCCTCGGTCGCGTCGATGCAGGCGAGCGAGCCGTCCGTGGAGACGATGTACAGCCGCTCGTCGTGGTACTGCATCGAGAGCGCCGAACCGCCACCGGTGCCGAGCTTCCACAACCGGGTGCCGTCGGCCCGGAAGCAGTAGACGGAGGACGAGGAGTCGCCCGCGAAGACGTACCGACCGCCGGGAGAGGTGGCGCACGAGTACACGGCGGCGTCGCACTGGTAGGTGGCCTCGATCCGTCCGGTGGACTTGTCGAGCCGCTGGACGACCCGCCGCCCCGTCCCCGCGTAGACCGCGTTCTCCTCCTGCCATCCGAAGAGCACATTGCCGTTGGTCGCGGCGTGCCAGAGCTGGCCGGCACCGTCCGCCGCGTACGCCGTCACACCGCGGCTGTGCCCGTGGTACACGGCCTGGTCGTCGGCCCGCACCATCCACGCGTTGTCGCCTGACGAGTTGCGCGACCACTGGAGTTCGTCCTCATGGTCGATGACCGTCAGTCCGCCGTTGCGGTCGGCGACGTTCAGCACGCCGGCGTGGATGTCCAGCCAGAAGATGTCCACCTCGGCCGCTATCTCGTAGGCCGCGAACGGCACCTTCGAGGAGAGGTCGTACACCCGGCCGTCGTCGCACCCCGCGTAGATCCAGAAGTCGTCCGCCACCAGGCACTTCACACCGTCGGGCAGCGAATAGTGGGCCAGCACCTCACCGGTGTGACTCAGGTTGTAGACGTCGCCGTGCTGGTTGCCGACCCAGCAGCGGTCCTCGTCCACATGGATGCCGAAGGCCGAGGTCCCGGTACGGAACCGCCACAGCACCGGGGCCGTCGCCCGCGCCGTGGAGGGGGCCGACGTCACCTGACGGCGCGTCACGGGCCGTGCCGCGCGCTGTCCTTGGACAGCGGGCGCGTATCCCTTGCGCACCTTCTCGGCTATCTTCTTCGCCGCCGCCGACTTCGCCTTCTCGGCGGTCGCGAAGGTGGAGACTTGGCTCTGCCCGTCCACGCCGATCCGTCCGTACCGCACGGCGACGGTCGTCTCCTCGACGGTCACCTCGTAGAACTTGTGCGCACCGCCGCTCTCCTGGGACAGCTCCAGATACGTCGTGATCCCCGTCTGTCGTGCCTGCGCAGCGGACACAGCACACCCCTCCCCAAAGGTCCGGTCGACCGATTCGGCCGTCTTCCAGTGATTCCAACGTAGCGGTCACCACTGACATCGAGCCGGGGCAGAAGGGCCGCCCCACGAGGCACCACGAGGAGACCCGCGGTGCCCCCTGATCCGGCCAATCTGCGCCACCGCCAACCGGCCTGACGCGACCTCAGCGGACGATGCGGAGGAACCGCGCCCGCCCTCGGACATGCGGCCGGACACCGGCGCGATCGAGTCGTACGCCTCCTTGTCCGGGTCGGCCGCCCCGCCCGGCTCCGGCACCCGCAGCGGCACGCTGTAGTGCACGAACAGTGGGAGGTCGCTGCCGAACCGGGCGCCGCAGAAGGCCCGCTGCAGCCCTCCGATCACTACCGCGCAGAAGCCGCCCCCGGGAGGGCCGGGCGAGCGGCCGGAGCGAGTGGTGGCGTCAAGTCACCGCAGGAGATCGCCGGTTGGTGGATCCAACCTCAAAACCTTGAGCACAAATTACACACATCCCTCTCTTCATACTGGCCCCGATGGTCTAGATTGACCGTGCTTCAGCTGTTCAGACACGAGGCGACCATTAATGATCTATAGGTCCGGCGCTACGGAAAGCCAGTAGTCGCGTCCCCGTCGCCGGACGTGGGGGTGATCAGTTCTTGGAGCCCGAGAGGGGGCCTTGGGTGCGGGGAGCATCCGAGGTTTCGACGGGCCCCGCGCACCTCGAGTGTCTGACAGGACAAGCAAGTCCCGTGCCGTCAGGGTGGGTTGTTCAGGCTGCTCTGAAATAGCCGGGATGTCATGCGGGGGCTGGGGCCTCCGAGGGGAGGAGCAGTGCCGGGGGGCGGGGGCCTCCCGAGGGGAGGAGCAGTGCGGGGGGCGGGGGCCTCCCGAGGGGAGGAGCAGTGCGGGGGGGCGGGGGCCTCCCGAGGGGGAGGAACAGTGTTGGGCGAACACGTCGTACCACTGGGGACCTGGGGGGTTCTGTGCGGCAAGGGGGACTAGTCAGCCCGTTTCCGTCGGCGCGCGAGCGTCTGGCGAACGGCGCCATCAGACAGCCCGCGATCGAATGGGAACAGCGGTACCGCCGTGCCGTGATCACCAGCGATACCGTGGCCACCGCCTTCGTGGTGGCGGCGATCGGCAACTTCTTCGGAGCCCGGGACGCGGCCAACTGGCACGAGAAGTGGGGAATTCTCGCCTTCTGCACCGAGCTGCTGGTGCTGGGGGCCCTCGCGGTGGGCCGGTCATGGGCTCCGGCCGTGCTCGGCCAGGGCGCCGAGGAATTCCGACGGCTCGGACGCTCACTGTTCGCGGCGACCGTCGTACTGGCGCTCGGCGGAATCGCCCTGACCTCGCGCAACATCAAGCTCTGGATCTTCGTCGCGATCCCCGCGATCGCGCTCATCACCATGCCCGCGCGGTATCTGCTGCGCCTCTGGCTGCACAAACAGCGGAAAGAAGGACGGTGCCTGCGACCGGTGCTCGCCGCCGGGAGCCTGACCACCGTGCGCGACCTGATCAACCGAACCCGCAAGTTCCCGCACCTCGGCTGGCGGGTGGACGCGGTGTGCACGACGGACGGTCTCGGGTTCGACGGTGACCAACTGGACGGAGTGCCGGTCGTCGGCCGGCTGACGGACGTCGCCAACCACGTCCGCCGCGACGGCTACCGTGTCGTCGCGCTCACACCGCACCCGCACTGGTCACCGGACCGGCTGCAGCGGCTGGCCTGGAACCTCGAAGGCAGCGACGCCGAGATGGTCGTGGCCCCTGTGCTGATGGAGGTGGCCGGCCCGCGGCTGCATATCGACGCGGTGCTCGGGATCCCGCTGCTGCGGGTCAGCATGCCGACCTTCACCGGGGGCCGCCGGGCGGTCAAAGGGGTCGTCGACCGGATAGGCGCAGCGATCCTGCTGATCCTGTTCGCGCCGCTGATGGTGTTCGTCGGGCTGCTCGTCCTGGTGGACAGCCGGGGTGGGGCGTTCTACCGCCAGCGCAGGGTCGGCAAGGACGGCCGCGAGTTCACCATTCTCAAGTTCCGCACCATGGTCACCGGGGCCCACGGGGCACGTGCCGAACTGGCCGACCGCAACGAGGGCGCCGGCCTGCTGTTCAAGCTCCGCCGGGATCCGCGGGTGACCCGGGTGGGAGCGGTGCTGCGCCGGTACTCGATAGACGAGCTCCCGCAGCTTTTCAACGTGCTCACCGGATCAATGTCGCTCGTCGGTCCGCGGCCTCCGTTACCGGAGGAGTCCGCTGCGTACGGCCCGGACATCCGGCGGCGTCTGCTGGTCAAGCCCGGACTCACCGGCCTGTGGCAGATCAGCGGACGCAGCGACCTCTCGTGGGAGGAGGCGGTCCGGCTGGACCTGCGGTACGTGGAGGACTGGTCGCTCGCCCTGGACACAGTGATCTTGTGGAAGACGCTGCGTGCGGTGCTCTATGGGCAGGGGGCCTACTGATGCGCGGGAGTCGCCGTCCGGCAGGCGCGCGGACCGCAGGCCGTGAGGGCCTGCCTGGGGGGAGGAACGGGTTGTGAAGGTCAGCGTTTTCGGGCTCGGCTACGTGGGCTGTGTGTCGGCCGCGTGCCTGGCCAGCATGGGTCACGAGGTCATCGGGGTGGACGTCAACCAGGTGAAGGTCGACCTGGTCAACGACGGCAAGGCCCCGGTGGTCGAGGAGCGTATCGGCGAGCTCATCGCCGAGGTCGTACGGACCGGAGCGTTAAGGGCCACCGGTGACGTCCGCGAGGCGATCATGGACAGCGAGGTGTCGCTGGTCTGCGTGGGCACGCCGTCGGAACCCAACGGCAGCCTGTGCACCACGTACTTGGAGCGGGTCACCGAGGAGATCGGTGCCGCGCTGGCCGAGCGGGGCGGGCGGCACACCGTCGTGTTCCGCAGCACCATGCTCCCGGGCACCTGCCTGAACCTGCTGGTACCGATCCTGGAGAAGTACGTCGGCGGCACGGCCGGGGTGGACATCGGAATCGCGGTCAACCCGGAGTTCCTGCGCGAGGGCACGAGCGTGCAGGACTTCTTCGACCCGCCCAAGACCGTCATCGGCGAGCTCGACGCGGCAAGCGGCGATGCGGTGACGGCGCTGTACGACGGCTTGCCCGGCGAGGTGTTCCGGGTGCCGGTCCCGACGGCCGAGGCGATCAAGTACGCGGACAACGCGTTCCACGGCCTCAAGATCGGCTTCGCGAACGAGCTGGGCGCGGTGTGCCAGGCGCTCGGCGTGGACTCGCACCAGGTGATGGACGTGTTCCTGGCCGACCGCAAGCTGAACATCAGCCCCGCCTACCTGCGGCCCGGCTTCGCCTTCGGCGGCTCCTGCCTGCCCAAGGACCTGCGCAGCCTGGTCCACGCGGCGCAGCGGGCCGATGTCTCGGTTCCCATCCTCTCGCACGTGCTGCCCTCCAACTCCGACCATCTGCAACGCGCGGTGGAGCTGGTGGAGCGCACCGGCAAGCGCCGGGTGGGCCTGTTCGGGCTGTCCTTCAAACCCGGCACCGACGACCTCCGCGAGAGCCCGCTCGTCGAACTGGCGGAGAGGCTCTTCGGCAAGGGTTACGACCTGCGGATCTACGACGCCAACGTGAGCCTCTCCCGGCTGCTCGGCGCGAACCGCGAGTACATCGAGACCCGGCTGCCGCACCTCGCGCAGCTGCTCGCGGATTCCGTCGACGAGGTGCTCGACCACGCCGAGGCGTGCCTGGTCGGGACCAAGGATCCGGCCGTGCTGTCGGCGCTGCCCCATGGCGGCGACGGCCCGGTGATCATCGACCTCATCCATCTTCCCGACGCCGAGACGCGCCGGACCGAACCGGGGTACATGGGCCTTGCTTGGTAACACGACCAGCGACGACCGGCCGGACCGGCGTGCGCTGATCCTGGTGGAGAACCTGTCGGTGCCGTTCGACCGGCGGGTGTGGCAGGAGTGCACGACACTGCGCGACGCGGGCTGGAAGGTGCACGTCATCTGTCCCCAGGGCAGCAAGCGGGACACGGAGCCGGAGGCGGAGATCGACGGGGTGCGGATCCACCGCTACCCGTTGCGCGCGGCCACCGGAGGGCCGGCCGGCTACCTGCGGGAGTACGGATCGGCGTTGTGGCACACGGTCCGGCTGGCCCGGAAGGTCGGCCCGGTCGACGTGGTCCACGCCTGCAACCCGCCCGACCTGCTGTTCCTGCCGGCACTGTGGCTGAAGCGGCGCGGAGCACGGTTCGTCTTCGACCAGCACGACCTGGTACCCGAGCTGTACCTCTCCCGGTTCGACCGCGGCAAGGATCTGCTCTACCGCGCCGTGTGCGCGCTGGAACGGCGGACCTACCGGGCCGCGGACGTCGTGCTCGCCACGAACGAGAGCTACCGGGACGTCGCGGTGCGCCGTGGCGGTCAGCGGCCGGAGGACGTCTTCGTGGTGCGCAGCGCGCCCGACATCGACCGGTTCCACCCCGTACCGCCCGAGCCGGAGCTGAAGCGCGGCAAGCCTCATCTGCTGTGCTACCTCGGTGTCATGGGCCCTCAGGACGGCGTCGACTACGCCTTGCGGGCTCTCGCGAAGCTGCGCGACGAGGTCGGGCGGACCGACTGGCACGCGGTGTTCGTCGGCGCCGGCGACACCTTCGACGCGATGGTGGAGCTGTCCAGGGAGCTCGGGCTCTCGGAACAGGTGCAGTTCACCGGGCGGATTCCGGACGCCGATCTGGTGCGCTATCTGTCCACCGCGGACGTGTGCCTCTCCCCCGACCCGCACAATCCGCTCAACGACGTTTCGACCATGAACAAGGTCCTGGAGTACATGGTGATGGGCCGGCCGGTCGTCTCGTTCGACCTCCGGGAGGCGCGCGTCTCGGCCGGTGACGCCGCCGTCTACGCGCCCGCCAACGACGAGGCGGAGTTCGCGAGGCTCATCGCACTGCTGCTGGACGATCCGGAGAAGCGGGCCCTGATGGGCAAGATCGGCCAGGAGCGGATCGGCGGGCCGCTCTCCTGGCGGAATTCCCAGCGGTCACTGCTCGCCGCCTACGCCGCCGCCTGCCGCGACAACACTCCGGCGCCGACGGGCGACCCGGACCGTGCACAGGGCGGAGGCCGCACCGTTGAACGATGACACGATACGCCTGGTCACGATCGGGCGGATCATCCGTCGGCGCTGGCGGCTTCTCACCATCCTCGCCGTGGTGGGCGCGCTTGTCGGCTACGGCACCTCTTTGCTGTTTCCGCCGCGGTACACGACGTCGGCGTCGGTACTGCTGCCGGGGGCGTGGGAGGAGCGCGAGCTGCTGACCCAGACTCAGGTCGCGACCAGTTCGGTGGTGATCGACCGCGCGGCCGCCACGCTCGACTGGACCGGGGTCGGCGGCCGCAAGCTGCGGGACCAGGTGAGCGCCAAGGCCGCCGACGGGAACATCATCAAGATCTCGGGCACGGCCGACACCCCGGAGCGCGCACAGCAGCTCTCCGACCAGGTGGCCCAGCAGTTCGTCACCTTCGCCGCGCGGATCGTGGACGACAACACCGACCCCGAAGCGGCGGCGCAGCTCGAGGAACTGCAGCAGATGGTGGTGCAGACCAACCGCCGCATCACCCAGCTGGCCGATGCGGCCGATCCGGGACAGACCGTGGAGAGCGTGCAGACCCGCACCGAGCTCGAGAAGCTGCGCACCTCGCTCCAGGAAGCCATGAACAAGCTGGACCAGGCCGACCCGGCCGCCAAAAAGGCCAACATGGTCGTCATGGGGTCGGCGGCCCGGCCGACCGGCGAGGCACCGCCGACGAGAACGCAACTCATCGTCGGCGGGGCGCTGCTGTTCTTCCTGCTCGCGGTCATCGGCCATCTCACCGCCGCCCGGATGAGCCGCCGACTGCGCACCCAACCTGAGATCGCCGCGGCGCTGGGCTCGGCGCTGCTGGGTACCGTCGACGTACCGGATGAACGGCCCGCGCACCGGCCGGAAGGCCGTGGCCGGCGGACCCGGATCCGCCGGCTGCTGGGCGTCGACGTCCGGTGGGACATACCGACCCCGCAGACGTCCGGCGACGAGGCCAGCAGGCAGATCCGCTACCGGCGGGTGTGCGCCCGCCTCCGCGAACAACTGCCGGCCCCCCGGCGCCTGCTGGTGGTCGTCCCGGACGGCGACGTGATCGCCCGCCGGGCCGCCGGGCAGCTCGTCGCCGAGGCCGAGAGCGATCCTTCCTCGAGCTCTTCGAGCAGGGGGTACCCGATGCTGCGGGTGGTGGAGGTTTCGGTGTCCCAGCCGATGGTGCCGGACCGCGACAACGAGTCCGGTGCCCTGCTCGTGCTCAGCGCGGGCAGCTGGACCGCAGGGGAGCTCGCCGGCATCGCCGAGGCGTGTGCGGACGCCAAGCACGAGGTCGTCGGCATCGTTCTCGCCGGCGCGGTCCGGGCCCGTTCGGCACGGTCCGCCGGGCGTCCCCGGGATGTGGCCACGCCGGCGCTCGCGGTCAGCGACAACGCAACGGGAGGTTCAAGGTGACGACGAGTACATCTTCGGAGTCGTCGGCCGCCGCTCCGCTGCTGGACCTGCAGGCGCTGGTGGTGTCGGTGCGGAGGCGACGCCGTCTCTGGTGCTCCGTGGGGCTGCTGGGGCTGCTCGTCGGCGTGGCGGTGGCGGTCCTGCTGCCGTCGCCGCCGACCGCGGTGACCAAGGTGCTGGTCGCGCATCAGGAGGACCAGCCGAACGACCCCGGAACGCTGATCCGCACCGACGTCGCGCTGCTGCAAACCACGCGGATCGCCGACAAGGCCCTGAAGTCCCTCGACTCCCCTGAAAAACCAGAGGACTTCATGCGGGACTACAGCGGTGTCGGCCTGACCAACAACCTGCTGCAGATCACTGTGACCGGTGACAGCGACGCGGAAGCGGTGGCCCGCGCCAAGGCGTTGGCCGACGCGTTCGTCGCGGACCATGTGCGGCGGATACGGGAAGCCGCGGACGCCGAGTCCAAGGCCCTGCTCGACCAGCGTGACCGCATGCGGGCCGATCTCGCCAAGGTCAACAAGACGATCGGAAGCACGCCGGAGACCGGGCCGACGGCGTCGGCGGACCTGGAGTCGCTCTTCGCCCGCCGGGCCGAACTCACCTCGCGGATCACCGATTTCGGCCAGCGCGCCGCGGAGGCACGCATCGGCACGCCCCAGCTCATCGCCGGCACACAGATCGTGGACGCCCCGCGCGCGGTGCGGTACTCCCTGCCCAGGACCGCTGCTACCAACGCCGCGATCGGGCTCGTCCTCGGGCTCGTCCTCGGGCTCGCGGCGGCCGCGGTCGGCACGGTGGTGGCGGACCGTCCCGTGCTGCGCCGGGAGATCGCGGCGAACCTCGGCGCCTCGGTCATCTCCGAGCTGCCCCGCCGGTCGCCCAGACTGTGGCGGCGCCGACGGATCCGGGCGGCACGCGAACGGCTCACCACATCACTGGCCCGCACCGTGCGCGGCTCCGCGGAACCGGTGTCGCTGCTGGAACTGGGCTGTGCGCGCAGCACGAGCGTGATCGCCCTGGACCTCGCCAGGGCACTGGCGGCGGAGGGGCCGGTGGTCATCGTCGATGGTCTGCCGGGCCCGCAACTCGCCAGGCGCCGCCCGAAGCCAGGAGACCCGACCGTGGTCAGCGGCGAGCATGCCGCGTCCGTGTCGCAGCAGGAGCGCCGGCTCGGCGTCGGCTCGGTGGCGCCCGGCACGGCGTGGACCGATCTCCAGTACCTCGGCACGCAGACCGTGCTCGTCGTGCGTGCCGGGCACGGCAGCGCCGCATGGCTGCACACCGTGGCGCGGCAGCTCACGGACCAGCGCATTCCGGTGATCGGTGTGGTGCTGATCGACCCCGATCCGCGTGACCGGACCGACGGCACGCTCTGGGACGGGCTGCACACCGCGCTGCGCGGCCAGAACGAGCGGCTGGCCCGGCAGAACGGGACAGGCCGACGGCGGACTGAGCGGCTGCCGATATCGGCGGCACGCGTCCCGGACAGCGACCAGGAGGCGCGCTAGACATGTGTGGTGTCGCAGGCACTTACCGATGGCCGGACGGAAAGGTCGTGGCCGACCGGCTCACCGATACCCTCGCCCACCGCGGCCCGGACGGGGCGGGCCGGTACAGCCATGCCGTCGGTGACGGCGAAGTGCACCTCGGGCACCGTCGGCTGGCCATCATCGACCTGTCCGAGACGGGCGCCCAGCCGATGGTCTCGGACGGCCTCGTCCTGACGTACAACGGCGAGCTGTACAACGCGCCCGAACTGCGTGCCGAGCTGGCGGCCGCCGGGGTGCGCTTCCGCGGTACCTCCGACACCGAGGTGCTGCTGGAAGCCTGGCGGCGCTGGGGCACGGACTGCCTTCCCCGGCTGCGCGGCATGTTCGCGTTCGGCATCTTCGACGAGCGAACCGGTGAACTGGTGCTCGCCCGCGACCAGCTCGGCATCAAGCCGCTGTTCCTGCTCCGGCGCGGCGAGGGGCTGGTGTTCGCCTCCGAGCTCAAGGCGCTCGCCGCCGTGACCGGTGGGTCGCTGGAAGTGGACCACGCGGCGCTGGTGGCCTCGCTGCTGTACTACTGGGTGCCGGACTCACGGTGCGCGTTCCGTGAAGCCGAGAAGCTGCCGCCGGGGAGCTGGCTCAGATGCCGGCCCGACGGCCGGGTGGAGCGCGGCCGGTACTGGCACCTGAAGGACGTCGCCGCCGAGGGCCGGGAGCGGATCCGCAGCGGCGAACAGCCGGACCTGGCCGCCATCGTCGAGGATTCGACCCGGCGGCACATGCTCTCCGACGTACCCGTGGCGACCTTCCTCTCCGGCGGTCTCGACTCCAGCTACCTGACCGCGCTCGCGGCCCGCCACCAACCCGGGATCTCCGCCTACACGATCGGGTTCCGCGCCGAGGACGCCAAGTTCGAGGCGATGCCGGACGACCTGCGCTATGCCCGGCGGGTGGCCGAGCAGTTCGGTGTCGACCTGCACGAGATCGAGATCGCTCCGAACGTGCTCGACCTGCTGCCGCAGATGACGTACGACCTGGACGAGCCGATCGGCGACCCCGCCGCCATCAACACGTTCCTGATCTGCTCGGCCGCCCGGGAGGCCGGGGTCAAGGTGATGCTCTCCGGGATGGGTGCCGACGAGCTGTTCGCCGGTTACCGCAAGCACCTGGCCAACCTGCTCGCACTGCGCTACCAGCGCGTCCCGCGGCCCCTGCGGCGCGGCTTGTCCAGGGCCGTGGACCGGCTGCCGGTCGCCACGGCCCGCCGGGGGTACCGGTCGGTGCGCTTCGCGAAGCGGTTCCTCTCCTTCGCCGATCTGCCGGAGGAGACCGCGTTCCGGCGCAGCTACACCATGTACGACCAGGAAGAGCTGCTCGCCCTGGTCAATCCCGACTTGGCCGGGACGGTCGACGACGTGCTGACCGAGCACGCGGACATCTACCAGGACAACGACCTCGACGACTTCGTCAACCGCATGTGTCTGGGCGACGCCCGGATGTTCCTGCCGGGCCTGAACCTCACGTACACCGACCGGTCGAGCATGGCCGCGTCGACCGAGGTGCGGGTGCCGTACGTGGACGTCGAGGTGGTCAAGGCGGCGTTCGCCGTGCCCGGCGATCGCAAGATCGTCGGACGGCAGGGCAAGGCCGTCCTCAAGGAGGCGGCCCGCTCGGTCCTCCCCCGGGAGATCGTGTACCGGCCGAAGGGCCTGTTCAGCGCCCCGCTGCGCGCCTGGATGAGCCGGGATCTGGCACCGCTGGTGCGCGAGGTGGTCAACGACGGCGTGCTCGTCAATTCCGGGTTCCTGCGCCGCGACGCGCTGGCGCGCATGGTCGCCGAGGACGCCTCCGGGCAGCGGGACTTCTCCAAGCATCTGTGGCATGTGCTGACCCTCGAGTACTGGTACCGCGACGCGACCTCAGGGTCCGGCCGGAACGCTCGCTCGGCGGCGTAGAAGACGGCGTAGAAACAAGGGGACTTCGGGTGAAGCAGGTTGTGCAGAACTACAAGAGCGGCGAGCTGGCGGTGCTCGACGTGCCGGTGCCGGGGTGCAAGCCGGGCGGTGTGCTGGTCCGCAGCGCCTACTCGCTGATTTCCACCGGGACCGAGCTCATGAAGGTGTCCGAGGCCGGCATGTCGATGCTGGGCAAGGCCCGCTCCCGGCCGGACCAGGTGGCCAAGGTCATGCAGAGCGTGGCCACCAACGGGGTGCCCGCCACCTACCGCAAGGTGATGGGCAAGCTGGACTCGTACACGCCGCTGGGCTACTCGCTGTGCGGGGTGGTCGAGCAGGTCGGGGCCGGGATCGACGACGTGAAGGTCGGCGACCTCGTGGCCTGCGCCGGCAACGAGCACGCGCTGCACGCCGAGCTGAACTGGGTGCCGAAGAACCTCTACACCCCGGTGCCGGACGGCCTCGCGCCGCGGCACGCGGCCTTCGGCACCGTCGGGTCGATCGCGATGCAGGGCGTGCGCCAGGGCGAGCCGCAGCTCGGCGAGGTGGCGCTGGTCATCGGCCTCGGGCTGATCGGGCAGCTCGTGGTGCAGCTCCTCACCGCCGCGGGGGTCCGCGTCGTCGGGGCCGACCCCGACCCGGAGCGCTGCGAGCTCGCCGAGCGCCTGGGTGCCGCGGCGTGCGGCGATCCCGCGTCCGCGGCCGTGGAAGCCGCCGTCGCCGAACTCACCGGCGGTCATGGCGTGGACCAGGTGTACCTGGCCGCCGGCGGCGGCAGCAACCAGCCCGTCGAGCTGGCCGCGCGGCTCTGCCGGGACCGTGGCCGGGTCGTCGACATCGGCAAGTGCCGCCTGGACCTGCCGTGGAACGCGTACTACGAGAAGGAGCTCGACGTCCGGTTCTCGCGCTCGTACGGCCCCGGGCGCTACGACCCGGAGTACGAGCTCGAGGGGCGGGACTACCCGATCGGCTACGTGCGCTGGACCGAGCGCCGCAACCTGGCGTGCTTCCTCGATCTCCTCGCCCGCGGCCGCGTCGACGTGGAGCCCCTGGTCTCCCACATCGCCGACTTCGATGACGCCGTCGAGACGTACCGGCGTCTGAAGGACGGCGAACTGAAGGCCGTGGCCGTGCTGTTCCGGTACCCCGAACAGAAGGAGGAGCCGGGGGAGGCGGAGGCCCCGGCGGTGGCCGTGCCCGCGGTCCGACGCGGCGGCGCAGCGTCCGCCCCGGCCCGGTCCGCCAAGGCGCCGGTGCGGCTGGCGTTCGTCGGCGCGGGAAACTACGCGACGTCGATGCTGCTGCCGCACCTGACGCAGCGCGAAGGCGTCGAGTTGTCGACGGTGGTCACCACGACGGCGCTGTCCGCGGCCAACGCCAAGCGGAAGTTCGGCTTCGCCGAGGCGACCACCAACCTCGACGCCGTGCTCGGCGACGAGTCCATCGACGCGGTGTTCGTCGTCACCCGGCACAGCTCGCACGCCGAACTGACCCGAAAGGCGCTGCTGGCCGGCAAGACGGTCTTCGTGGAGAAGCCGTTGGCACTCACCGAGGACGAGCTGGCCGGTGTGCTCGCGGCGGTCGAGGAATCCGGCAACGACCGGCTGCAGGTGGGCTTCAACCGCCGGTTCGCGCCGCTGTTGCAGGAGGCCAGGAAGCGGTTCGGCGCCCGGACCGGTCCGGCGAGCCTCCGCTACCTGGTCAACGCGGGCCGGCTGCAGCACGGCAGCTGGTACCTCCAACAGGGCACCGAGGGCTCGCGGTTCGCCGGCGAGGGCGGACACTTCATCGACACGGCGAGCTGGCTGCTCGATGCCGACCCGGTGTCGGTGTACGCGGTCGCCCCGTCCGGCAACGAGGACCTGCAGGTCGTGCTGCACTACCCGGACGGGTCCACCGCCACCATCAGCTACGTCAGCACCGGCGCGCCCAGCTTCCCCAAGGAGACGCTGGACCTCGTCGCGGACGGCAAGGTGCTGCGGCTCGACGACTTCGTCCGTGCCTCGGTGTACGGCCGCAAGCGGTGGGTCAGTTCGCGGCTGCCCAAGGCCCGGGACAAGGGCCAGTCCGCCGAACTGGCCGCGTTCATCAAGGCCGTGCGGACCGGCGGGCCGATGCCGGTGCCGCTGGAGTCGCTGGTCGCCACCACGGCGGCCACCCTCGCCGTGCAGGCCGGCCTGGTCGGCGGCGTGCCGGTGACGCTGGCGAGGGCTCGATGACCATGAGCGCGGGCTGGTACCTCCGGCGGCTGTCCCGGATGGGACCGCGGGAGGTCGGCGGCCGGGCGGGCGACGCGGTGCGCAGGCGGCGGTGGCGGTCGGCGCGGCCGGACTGCCCGAGCGTGACCGGCGCGCAGTTCACCGCGGTACTGCCGGCGGGGACGATCGACGCGGTGGCACCTGACGCCGCGAAACGTCTCGTCGCCGAGGCGGACCGGCTGCTGGCCGGGCACTCCGAGTACTTCGGGGTGGCCCGCGACGACCTGGCCGACCCGGACTGGTGCTACGACCCGAAGACCGGACGCCGGGCTCCGTGGGGCTACGCCTTCGACGTGCCGTACCGGAACGAGGACGCGGTCGGGGACATCAAGCAGATCTGGGAGCTGTCCCGGCATCAGTACCTCACCGTGCTCGCCGCCGCCTACGCGATCACCGGGGACGAGCGGTACGCCGAGCGAGTGGCCGAGCACCTGCGGTCGTGGTGGGCGGCCAACACGCCGCTGCGCGGGGTGCACTGGACCAGCGGCATCGAGCTGGGGATCCGGCTGCTGTCCTGGGTGTGGATCCGCCGGCTGCTCGACGGCTGGCCGGGCGCGGCCGGTCTGTTCGAGGGCAACCCGGTGGCGCTGAACCAGATCTGGCATCACCAGCGCTGGCTGGCCGCCTTCCCCAGCCGGGGGTCGTCGGCGAACAACCACATCATCGCCGAGGCCGCCGGGCAGTTCGCCGCGGCCTGCGCGTTCGGGTGGTTCCCCTCCTCGGCGCGCTGGCGGGCCGACGCGCTGCGGTCGCTGGAGCGGCAGCTGCGCGGCAACACCTTCGGCTCCGGCCTCAACCGCGAGCTGGCCACCGAGTATCACGGACTGGTGCTGGAGCTCGGCCTGGCCGCGGTGGCCGAGGCGGATGCCGCCGACGTGCCGGTTCCCGCGTCGGTCCGGCTGGTACTGCTGCGGATGACCGACGCGCTCGCGGCCATCGTGGACAACCGGTTACGGCCGCCGCGCCAGGGGGACGCGGACGACGGGCACGGCCTCGTCGTGGACGGCGCGGGCACCGATCGCTGGGCCTCGCTGCTGGCCACCGGGGACGCCGTGTTCGGCCGGCTCGCCTGGTGGCCGGCGGTGACCGGCACCGATGTGCGCACCCCGCTGCTGGCCGCGCTCGTCCGGCCGTACGCGAAAGACGGAACGGAACCGGCCGTGACCCGCCCGGCAAGCCGACCGGCGCATTTCGCCGACGCGGGCATGACCATCCTGCGTGGTCCGGCGGAGATCTGGTGCCGCTGCGACGGTGGTCCGCACGGATTCCTGTCCATCGCCGCGCATGCTCACGCGGACGCGCTGTCCGTGGAGGTCCGGCACGACGGGGTCGACGTGCTCGCCGACCCGGGGACGTTCTGCTACCACGGGCAGCCCGAGTGGCGGCAGTACTTCCGCTCGACCCTCGGCCACAACACCCTGCAGCTGGACGGCGGCGACCAGTCCGTCTCCGGCGGCCCGTTCCTGTGGACCCGGCACGCCCGCAGCAGCGTCCTGGTCGCGGACGCCTCCGACGCCTCCGCCGGAGGGACGGCCCGCTGGTGTGCCGAGCACGACGGTTACCGGCGCTCCGTGCACCGCCGCCGGGTGGAGCTGACGGCCGCGAGCCAGGAGCTGAGGGTGGTCGACGAGGTGCGCGGCCCGCGCGGGGCCGTACGCCTGGCGTTCCACCTCGGCCCGGCGATCACCGCGGACCTGGTGGAGAACCGGGCGCTGCTCACCTGGACCCGGGACGGCGAGGACCGTTCCGCGACCCTCGACCTGCCCGGGGAGCTGTCCTGGCGGGCGCATCGCGGCGAGAGCGACCCGCCGCTGGGCTGGTACTCCCCCGGTTTCGGGCGCAAGGAACCCACCACAACGCTCGTCGGCACCGGCTTCGCCGACGGCACGGAGGGGTTCACCACCGTACTCAGGTTCCGTGGCTAGGGAGGACGCTTGGGGATCAAGTGGCGGCATTGGGCGTTGCCGGCTGCACTGCTGGCGCTGGCCCTGCCCGCGGCGACCGGCTGTGAGAGCACGCCGGGCGCGCGGCCGAAGCCGACCGCCGCGCCATCCGCGTCCGTGGCCCGGGTGTGCGCCAAGCCCGCGGCCGGGCCGGCGAAGGCGCCGGCGGGCGCGGTGACGGTCAACCCTGCGGTGACCGGCGACCTGGCCGCGAAGACCAAGAGCAACCCCCCGAACACCACGTTCTGGCTTCGACCGGGCAAGCACAGGCTCGAGCGGGACCGCTATGCCCAGGTCGTCCCCAAGAAGGGGAACGTCTACCTCGGCGCGCCGGGCGCCGTGCTCGACGGCCGGAAGACCAACCAGTACGCGTTCGGCGGCACCGCCCGCGAAGTCACCGTCCGCTACCTGACTGTGCAGGGTTTCGTCGCGCCGCGCGACGAGGGTGTGGTCAACCATGACTCGGCCGACGGGTGGGTGATCGAGCACGCGACGATCCAGAACAACTCCGGCGCCGGGCTGATGGCCGGTGCCCGCCAGCGGGTTATCGCCAACTGCCTGCGCGGCAACGGTCAGTACGGCATGAACGCGTACAAGGGCAACGGCCGTATCAGCGGCCTGGTGGTCGAGGGCAACGAGATCGTGGGCAACAACAGGGACGACTGGGAGCGGCGGCGGCCGGGCTGCGGCTGCACCGGAGGCGTCAAGTTCTGGGCCGTCAACGGCGCAGACGTACGCGGCAATTGGGTGCACGACAACCGCGGAACCGGGTTGTGGGCGGACACCAACAACAACGACTTCCGCATCGAGGACAACGTGCTCGAGGCCAACGACGGTGCCGCGCTGATCTACGAGACCAGCTACAACGCGGTCATCCGGAAGAACACGATCCGGCGGAACAACTGGGTCGAGGGCCGCAAGTACGCCGACCGCGGGGACAATTTCCCGTTCGCGACCATCTACCTGTCCGAGTCCGGCGGCGAACCACGGATCCGGGCCCGCACGGACAAGATCGAGGTCTATCGGAACGTGCTGGAGAACAACTGGTCCGGGATCACCCTGTGGGAAAACGCCGACCGGTTCTGCAACAGCCCGGCCAACACCTCGTCCGGTGACTGCACCTTGCTGGTGAAGAAGACCGGCCGATGCGCACAGCCGGCGATCGCCACCGCACCGCTCTACGCCGACTGCCGGTGGAAGACGCAGCGCGTGGACATCCACGGCAACCGCTTCGTGCTGGACAAGTCCGTCGTCGACTGCACGGTGAAGTGCGACCGCATGGCGGTGCTGGCCAACTACGGCACCTATCCGGACTGGTCGCCGTACCAGGGCGAGCGGGTGGCCGAGGCGATCACCCGCAAGCAGCACAACCGCTGGCACGACAACGTCTACCTCGGACCATGGAAATTCGTCACCCACGACCCGAGCCGGGTCCTCGACTCCGGGCAGTGGCAGGGCGCGCCGTACCAGCAGGACGCGGGCAGCACCTTCCGCGCACGGGCGGGTGGTTGAGATGGGCGCGAACCACACGTCGAAGATCGTCGGGACGGTCTGGGCGCTGCTGGTGCTCAACACGCTCGGCTCCGCCGGGGCGAAGACCATCATCCCGCTGCCCCGCTCCCTCATCCAGATGGTCACCATGGGCGCGCTGGTCGCCGCGTTCGCGCTGGCGCTCACCGTCAATCTCCGGCTGCGCATCCGACCCAGTGCCTTCGTGTTCCTGCTCACCCTGCTGCTGGTGCCGAGCATGATCTCCAGCGTGAACCTGGAGTCCGGGTTCGGCGCGCTGTTCCGCTGCGCCCGGCTGGCTCTCTTCGTCGGCACGCTGTGGCTGCTCAGCCGCTGGTGGGACGGCGGCCTGACGTTCGTCCGCCACCACATCCGGTTGTATTTCGTGGTTCTCGGGTCGGTGGCCGCCGGCCTGGTCATCTCACCGGGCGCGGCCCTGCCCGGGCTCTACGGCGGGCGGCTGGTCGGCGCGTTGTGGCCGCTCACCCCGCCGCAGATCGGACAGTACGCCGCGGTGATCATCGGGCTCACCGTGCTGCTCGTTCTGGGCCGCCGGACCGACAGGACCAGCGCGGCGGTGGTCATCGTGCCGTCACTCGTCCTGCTCGCGCTGACCCATACCCGGACGGCCACGCTCGGCCTGCTCATCGGGCTGGCGTTGGCGATCAGCTCGCTCATCCTGACCAGCGCCGCCGCCCGCCGGTTCTTCGCCTGGGCGGTGCTGTGCGCCGCCGTGGCCGCGGTGGGGTTCGCCTCCGCGCTGCAGGCGTGGTTCCTGCGCGGACAGAGCCAGGAGAACTTCACCAGCCTCACCGGCCGGGCCAAGGTCTGGAACGCCCTGCTGGCAGCACCCCGGACGACCTCGGAGTACTTGTTCGGCGCGGGCCTGGGCGACAAGTCGTTCGGCGGACTGCCGATCGACAACAGCTGGCTGGCCGTCTACAACGAGCAGGGGATGACCGGCGTCGCCTTGGTGGCGGCGATCATCATCGTGCTGGGCGGCGTCGCGTTGCTGCAGCCACCGTCGCTGTCGAGGGCCTGCGCGATCTTCCTGATCAGCTACTGCGCGATCGCGTCGTACACCGAGGCCGGGCTGGGCGACGCCTCGCCGTATCTGCTGCATCTGGCCGTGGCCGCCTCGCTGCTGGCGGCACCCGCCGCGGCCACTCCCCTCTCGGCGGACGAACTCCCCCGACGACACATTCCGCGATGGGCCCAGAGATCGGAGGTGACCTGAGCATGCACGTCCTCGTGGTGCACAACCGCTACGCCTCGGCGCAGCCGAGCGGGGAGAACAAGGTCGTCGACCAGGAGGTGGCACTGCTGCGCGAGGCCGGCCACCGGGTCGAGATGTTCGAGCGGCGCAGCGACGACATCGCCGCCCGGTCCCTGCTGGGCAAGGTCGCGGTACCGCTGCTCGTGCCGTGGAACCCGGCGGTCCGCACGGAGCTCGCCACCCGGCTTCGCACCGAGCGGCCGGACGTGGTGCACGTCCACAACGTCTTCCCGCTGCTGTCGCCGGCGGTGCTGGCCGCCTGCGCCGACGCCGGCGTGCCCGCCGTCGCCACGCTGCACAACTACACCCAGGTCTGCCCGCCCGGCACGCTGCAGCGGGACGGCCGGCCGTGCACCGAATGTGTCAGGTCCACGCCGCTGCCCGCCGTCCGGCACGGCTGCTACCGGAACTCCCGGCTGGCGACGGTGCCGCTCGCGGTCAGCATGTCGGTCAACCGGCGGCGGTGGTGGTCCGGCGTGGAGCGGTTCTTCTGCATCTCCGAGGCACAGCGCGACGTGCTGGTGCGGTCGGGGATGCCGCCCGAGCGGCTGGCGGTGAAGCACAACTTCGTGCCCGACCCGGGCACGCGCCGGACGGACGCCGGTGAGCATGTGCTCTATCTCGGCCGGCTCGCGGAGGCCAAGGGCGTGCGGCTGCTCATGGCCGCGTGGGACGCACTCGCCGCCGACGGCGGGGTGGGCGTCCCGCTCGTGATCGCCGGTACGGGGCCGCTGGAGCCGGAGGTGACCGCCTGGGCGGCGGGCCGGGACGACGTCCGGTACGTCGGCCTCTATGACACGGCGGAGTGCCAGAAGGCCATCGCGCGGTCGGTCGCCGTGGTGGCTCCCTCGACGTGGCTGGAGGCGTTCGGCCTGGTGGTCGTGGAGGCGATGGCGGCCGGGGTCCCGGTCGTCGCCGCCGGTCACGGCGCCTTCGTCGAACTCGTCGAGGACGGGGTGACCGGGCTGCTGCACCGGCCGGGCGAGTCCGCGTCGCTCGCGTCCTGCATACGCCGGATCGCGGCCGAACAGGACCGCAACCGGGAGATGGGCCAGGCGGCCCGGGGCCGTTACGAGCAGGGGTTCAGCCCGGCCGTCGGCCTTGAGCGCCTGGTGGAGGGGTACCGCACCGCGATCGCGGGGCGGTCCGGCGGCGGGGACAGCCCGTCGCCGGTAGGGGACAACAGCACTGGCTCGCGGCGGGGGCGCCCGCGCGAGCGGGATGGGGGCAGTAGATGACACGATGCCGACTCTGCGGTTCGGCGGCGCTGGTGAGCGTCGTCGATCTGGGGGCGACCCCGCCGTGCGAGAGTTTTCTCGCCGCGGACCGACTGGACCAGCCGGAGCCGGCGTACCCGCTGCACCTGCGGGTCTGCACCGAGTGCTGGCTCGCACAGATCCCTCCGCTGATCACGCCGGAGGAGACGTTCAGCGAGTACGCGTACTTCTCCTCCTTCTCGACCTCCTGGGTGGAGCACGCGCGCACGTTCGTCGCCGACGCCGTACAGCGGGTGGGGCTGGGCCCCGACGCCTTCGTGGTGGAGGTCGCGAGCAACGACGGGTACCTGCTGAGGCACGTGGTGGACCGGGGGATCCGCTGCCTCGGCATCGAGCCCTCGGTGAACGTCGGCGCCGCGGCGCGGGACGCGGGTGTGCCCACGCTCACGGAGTTCCTGTCCCCGGACACCGGCTCGGCCGTCCGCACCGAGCACGGCCCGGCGGACCTGGTCGTGGCCAACAACGTGTACGCGCACATCCCCGACGTGGTCGGGTTCACGCAGGGGCTGCGCGCCCTGGTCGCCGACGACGGCTGGGTCTCCATCGAGGTGCAGCACCTGCTGACCCTGATCGAGGAGAACCAGTACGACACGATCTACCACGAGCACTTCCAGTACTACACGGTCGCGTCCGCGACCCGGGCGCTGGCGAGCGGCGGACTCACGCTCGTGGACGTCGAGTTGCTGCCCACGCACGGCGGCTCCATCCGGCTGTGGGCCCGGCCGACGGAGGTGGCCGGGGAGCCCTCCGCCCGCGTGGCCGAGGTGCTCGACCGGGAGAAGGCCGCCGGGCTGCGGGAGCTGTCCGGGTACACCGAGTTCTCCGCCCGGGTGGCCAAGGTGCGCCGGGACCTGCTGCGGTTCCTCATCGACGCGGCCGAGCGCGGCGAGACGGTCGTCGGCTACGGCGCCCCGGGCAAGGGCAACACCCTGCTCAACCACTGCGGCATCCGGCCCGACCTGCTCCCGTACACGGTCGACCGCAACCCCTACAAGCACGGCAGGTTCACCCCGGGCACCCGCATCCCGATCCTGCCGCCCGAGCAGATCGCCGCCGACAAGCCGGACTACGTCCTCGTCCTCCCGTGGAACCTGCGGGCCGAGCTGGTCGAGCAGCTGGCCTTCGTGCACGAGTGGGGCGGCCGGCTGGTCTTTCCCATCCCGGAACTGAGCATTGTCGAGGTCAAGGCATGAAGGTCGTTCTGTTCTGCGGCGGTTACGGGATGCGTATGCGCAACGGAACCTCCGACGACGTGCCCAAGCCGATGGCGATGGTCGGCCCGCGACCGCTGATCTGGCATGTCATGCGCTACTACGCGCACTTCGGGCACAAGGAGTTCATCCTGTGCCTCGGGTACGGAGCGCACCACATCAAGAACTTCTTCCTCAACTACGAGGAGACGACGTCCAACGACTTCGTACTGCGGGGCGGGCGGGCCGAGTTGCTGTCCACCGACATCGCCGACTGGACGATCACCTTCGCGCAGACCGGCATCGAGTCACCGATCGGGGAGCGGCTGCGCCGGGTGCGGCACCACCTGGACGGCGACGAGATGTTCCTCGCCAACTACGCCGACGTGCTCACCGACGCCCCGCTGCCGGAGATGATCGACCGGTTCGCCCGGCGCGACGCCGGTGCGTCGATGATGGTCGTGCCGCCGCAGTCCTCGTTCCACTGCGTGGAACTGGGCGAGGACGGCCTGGTGGGGGGCATCACCGCGGTGAGCGACATGCCGCTGTGGGAGAACGGCGGCTACTTCGTGCTCCGTCAGGAGGTCTTCGACCACATACCGGAGAACGGGGACCTGGTCGCCGACGGCTGCGCCCAACTGGCCAAGCGCGGGCGGCTGGTGGCGCACCAGCACCGCGGCTTCTGGAAGCCGACCGACACCGTGAAGGAGCGGGCCGCGCTCGACGACGCCTACACCCAGGGCGACCGCCCGTGGGCCGTGTGGGAACACGGCGGCGCGGGGGCGCTCGTGCCCGGAAGCCGGGCCGGCGCCGGGGCGGGGACCGCGTGATCAGGCTCGGGGCCGGACCCCTGGACCGGATCGTCGCGGTGGGCGCGCACTGCGACGACATCGCCATCGGCGCCGGCGGAACGCTGCTGACGCTGTGCCAGGCACGACCGGGCATCCGCGTCGACGCGCTGGTGCTCTCCGGCGGCGGCAGCGAGCGGGAGCAGGAGGAGCAGGCCGCGCTCGCCGCCTTCTGCCCCGGCGCCGACCTGCGGCTGACCGTGCACAAGCTGCCGGACGGCCGGCTGCCCGCGCACTGGGACGAGGCCAAGGCCGCCGTCGAGGAACTGCGCGCGGCGACGGAGCCGGATCTCGTCCTTGCCCCGCGTACCGCTGACGCGCACCAGGATCACCGCGGTCTGGCGAAGCTGATGACCACCGCGTTCCGCGACCACCTCGTGCTCGGCTACGAGATCGTCAAGTGGGACGGCGATCTCGGCCGTCCGACGGCGTACCAGCCGCTGTCGCCGGAGATCGCCGAACAGAAGGTGCGGCTGCTGCAGGAGCACTACCCCTCGCAGCAGCACCGGCCCTGGTACGACCGGGAAGCCTTCCTCGGGCTGGCCCGGATCCGCGGCATCGAAAGCAACGCGCGCTACGCCGAGGCGTTCGCCGTCACCAAACTCACTCTCGACCTGGGGGAATGAACCTTGCGCGTACTGCTGACCGGACACCAGGGCTATCTGGGCACCGTGATGGCCCCGGTCCTCGCGGCCGCCGGGCACGAGGTCGTCGGTCTTGACGCCGGCCTGTTCGCCGACTGCGTGCTGGGCCCGACGCCCGCCGACCCGCCGGGGCAGCGGGTGGACCTGCGCGACGTCACCGCCGAGCACGTGGCCGGCGTGGACGCCGTGATCCACCTGGCCGCGCTGTCCAACGACCCGCTGGGATCGCTGGCGCCGGAGCTCACCTACGACATCAACCACCACGCCTCCGTGCGGCTGGCCCGGCTGGCCCGCGAGGCCGGAGTGCGGCGCTTCCTGTACGCGTCGACCTGCTCCGTCTACGGCGCCGCCGGCGGCGACGACCTGGTGGCCGAGGACGCGCCGCTGCGCCCGGTGACGCCGTACGCGGAGTCCAAGGTGCGGGTGGAGGACGATCTGCACGCGCTCGCCGACGGCGACTTCAGCCCGGTGTACATGCGCAACGCCACCGCCTTCGGCTACTCACCCCGGCTGCGCGCCGACATCGTGCTGAACAACCTGGTGGGGCACGCCCTTTTGTCCGGCGAAGTCCTTGTGCTCTCCGACGGCACCCCCTGGCGTCCGCTGGTGCACGCCGCCGACATCGCGGGGGCCTTCGCGGCGGCGCTGGTCGCGCCGCAGGAATCGGTGCACGACCGGGCCTTCAACATCGGCAGCGAGATCAACAACGTCACGGTCGCCGAGATCGCCGAGCAGGTCGCCGAGGCGGTGTCCGGCTCGAAGGTGGTGATCACCGGGGAGAACGGTGCCGATCCGCGGTCGTACCGGGTGGACTTCTCCCGGTTCCGCGCCGCGGTGCCCGGCTTCGACTGCGAGTGGACGGTGAAGCGGGGCGCGCTCGAACTCGCCGACG
The DNA here is from genome assembly GCF_053599975.1 of Streptomyces sp. NPDC005141. NCBI lineage: Bacteria > Bacillati > Actinomycetota > Actinomycetes > Kitasatosporales > Streptomycetaceae > Streptomyces > Streptomyces sp. NPDC005141. The sequence goes on from NZ_JBSFYW010000001.1 coordinate 134,603, forward strand.
CCTACCGGAAGCACGGGCTGACCCGGGAGAGCTTCGAGCAGCGCTTCACCCGCCTTGCCGTGCTGCGCGCGGCGTCCGACGCCGGCGCCGTCGACGACACCCTGCGGTGGCGCCGATGACCACGGCCGGCGAGGAGATGCACGCGCTGGTGGAGCGGTTGTACCCGCTGTGCCGGAGCATCACCGGAGATGGTGTGCGCGCCACCCTGGAGATCGTCGGCGAGTACATCCCGCTGCAGGTGCACGAGGTGCCGACCGGGACCCAGGTGCTCGACTGGACGGTGCCGCAGGAGTGGAACATCCGGGACGCGTACGTCGCCGACACCGCCGGGAACCGGGTCGTCGACTTCGCCGCGTCCAGCCTGCACGTGCTCGGCTACAGCGTGCCGGTGTCGGCGACCATGCCGCTGACCGAGCTCCGCGAACACCTGCACACCCTGCCGGACCACCCGTCCTGGGTGCCGTACCGCACCAGTTACTACAAACCGGAATGGGGATTCTGCCTGGCCCAGGAGACCCTGGACGCGCTGCCGGACGGTGAGTACGAGGTACGCATCGACTCCACACTCGCCGATGGCCACCTCACCTACGCCGAGCACGTGGTCCCCGGGCAGGTCGCCGACGAGGTGATCGTCTCCTGCCACACCTGTCACCCGTCGCTGGCCAACGACAACCTGGCCGGCATCGCGGTGGCGACGTTCCTGGCCCGCGCGCTGGCGCAGGAGACGCCGTACTACACCTACCGGTTCATCTACGCGCCCGGCACCATCGGGGCGATCACCTGGCTGGCCCGCAACGCGGAGCGGATCGAACGGGTCAAGCACGGGCTCGTGCTGGCCTGCGCCGGCGACCCGGGCCGGCTGACGTACAAACAGAGCAGGCGCGGCGACGCGGAGATCGACCGGGTGATGCGGCATGTGCTGGACGCCTCCGAACGCCCGCACCACGTCGCCGAGTTCACTCCGTACGGCTACGACGAGCGGCAGTTCTGCTCGCCCGGGTTCGATCTCGGCGTGGGCTCGCTCAGCCGGACCCCGTACGCCGGCTACCCCGAGTACCACACCTCGGCGGACAACCCGGACTTCGTCACCCCCGAGGCGATGGCGGACACGCTCGCCCTCTGCCGCGAGGCATTCGCCGTCCTTGACCGCGACCGGCGGTACGTCAACCTCAGCCCGTACGGCGAACCACAGCTGGGCCGGCGCGGGTTGTACGACTCGCTCGGTGGCCGCAGCGACGCCAAGCAGGCCCAGATGGCCATGCTCTGGGTGCTCAGCCTCTCCGACGGCGAGCACAGTCTGCTGGACGTCGCCGAGCGGTCCGGGCTGCCGTTCGACACCGTCGCCGCCGCGGCCGACGCCCTGTGCGGCGCCGAACTGATCAAGGCATGACGCCGATGGCCACCGAGGGGGAGAAGACGACGGCATCGGCGGAACCGGCCGGACATGCCCGGCAGACCGCCAAGCGAGCCCTCGTCGGTCGGCTGTCCTGGGGACTGGCCGACCAGGCGGCCTCCAGCGTGAGCAACTTCGCGGTGGGTATCTACGTGGCCCGCTCGCTGGGGGTGACCGCGTTCGGCGTGTTCAGCCTCGCCTGGGTGACGTACGGCGTGGTGCTCAACGTCTCCCGCGGGCTGGCCACCGATCCGCTCGTGGTGCGCTTCAGCGGCGTGCCGGACACGTCCTGGCGCGGGGCGGTGGCCCGGTCGACGGGTACCGCGCTCGGCGTCGGCACGGCCATCGGCGCGGCCTGTCTGGTGGCCGGGCTCGGCCTCGGCGGCCGCGTGGGGCCCGCGTTCGCCGCCCTTGGTGTCATGTTGCCGGGACTGCTGCTCCAGGACGCCTGGCGGTTCTCGTTCTTCGCCGCCGGTACCGGGAGGAAGGCGTTCGTCAACGACGTCGTGTGGGGTGTCGCACTCGTCCCGGCCCTGGTGGTGGCGGCCCGTGCGGGCAGCGTGGCCGCCTTCGTGCTCGCCTGGGGCGCGTCCGCCACGGTGGCGGCGGGCTACGGCTACATCCAGTCCGGCATCCGGCCCCGGATGACCGAGGCACGCGGGTGGCTGCGCGAGCAGCGCGATCTGGGCTACCGCTACCTGGCCGAGAACGTCAGCCTCAGTGGCGCGAGCCAGCTGCGGGCGTACGGGCTCGGCGCGATCGTCGGGGTCGGCGCGGTGGGTGCGGTGCGGGGCGCCGAGCTCCTGCTCGGCCCGTTCCTGGCGGTGCTCATGGGGCTTTCGCTGGTCACCGTCCCGGAGGCGGCACGGGTGCTGCGGCAGGCCCCGCATCAACTGGGCAGGTTCTGCCTCCTCCTTGGCGGGGGGCAGGCCGCCGGAGCGCTGCTCTGGGGCGCGGCGCTGCTGCTGATGCCCGGCCGGTTCGGCGAGCTGGTGCTCGGCGGCGTCTGGCATTCCGCCTCGGAGCTCATCGTGCCGATCACCCTCGGCGTCGCGGGCGCGGGCCTCGGCACCGGCGCGGCGGCCGGGCTGCGCGCGCTCGGCGCGGCCCGGCGCAGCCTGCGCTGCCAGCTGTTCGCCTCCGCCTGCTATGTCGGCGGCGGCCTCGGCGGGGCGGTCACCGCCGGCACGGTCGGCTCGGCCTGGGGCGTCGCCGCCGCGACCGTCAGCGGCTCGGCCGTGTGGTGGCTGCAACTGCGGTCCGCCCTGCGCGAGCGCCACCGCGATCCCATCCCCGAAGTGAGGACCTCATGACCGACCGACCCAGGCTGAGCATCGGCCTGCCCGTGTACAACGGCGAGGAGTACCTGGCCGAGTCGCTCGACGCCCTGCTCGGCCAGACCTACGAGGACTTCGAGCTGGTCATCTCCGACAACGCCTCGACCGACGGGACCCAGGAGATCTGCCGCAAGTACGCCGCGCGGGACTCGCGCATCCGCTACCTCCGGCTGCCCCGGAACATCGGCGCCACGCCGAACCACAACCATGTGCTGGCCGAGGCCCGCGGCGAGCTGTTCAAGTGGGCCTCGCACGACGACCTGTACGGCCGGGACCTGCTGCGGCGCTGCGTGGAGGCACTGGACGAGCGGCCGGACGTGATCCTCGCGCACACCGGCCAGGCGGTCATCGACGGCGAAGGCCGGGTGAAGGTCCCCTACGACTACACGCTCGCCACCGAGTCCCCGTACGCGCCGGATCGCTTCCGCAGTCTGTTGTTCGAGCCGGGTGGCGACGACTTCTACGGGGTGATGCGGACCGACGTGCTGCGCCGGGTGAAACCGATGGACAGCTATCACCACGCGGACCGCACGTACGTCGCCGAGATCACCCTGCACGGGTCCTTCCACCAGGTGCCGGAGCTGCTGTACTTCCGCCGCGACCACCCCACCCGCGCCGAGCGGGCGAACCCGTCCAAGCGCGCCCGGTGCGTCAACCTGGACCCGCGCCGGGCCGGCCCGCTGCACCCGACGCCCCGGCTGCTCGCCGAGTACGTCTGGGGCTTCGTCTCGGCGATCCGGCGGGCGCCGTTGTCCCGGGCCGACCGGCGCGCGTGCTACCGCCACCTGGCCGCGTGGATGACCAGCCGGGTCAGGCCGGGCGTCGGCGAGCGGGTCGAGGACCGCGCCCCGGTCGACCCGGGCCGGCTCACCGTCTCCGTCGACGCCCTCGTCGCCGGCCGTGAGGGGAGGCAGGCATGACACCCGCGAACGGGACTCCGGTGCGCGTCGGGGTGTTCGGCCTGCTCGGCTCCGGCAACCTCGGCAACGACGGATCGCTCGAAGCCGTGCTCGGGTACCTCGGCGCCGAACACCCGGAGGCGGTCGTGGACGCGCTGTGCGGCGGACCCGAGGCCGTGACGACCCGGTTCGGGATCCCCGCGACGCGGCTGCACTGGTACGGCGGGGAGTACCGGACGGCGTCGCGTGCGGGCGCGATCGCGGGGAAGGGTCTGGGCAAACTCGTCGACGTCTTCCGCACCGCTGCCTGGGTGCGCCGGCACGACGTGGTGATCGTGCCGGGCATGGGCGTCCTTGAGGCGACACTGCCGCTGCGGCCGTGGGGCTTCCCGTACTCGCTGTTCCTGCTCTGCGCGAGTGGCCGGCTGCTGCGCACCCGGGTGGCGCTGGTCAGCGTCGGCGCCGCGACGATCGGCAACCGGCCGACCCGCGCCCTGGTGCGCTGGTCGGCGCGGCTGGCCTCCTATCGGTCGTACCGGGACGCGCAGTCTCGCGACGCGATGCGGGCGATGGGCGTGGACACCGCGCGCGACGAGGTCTACCCGGACCTCGCGTTCGCCCTGCCGACGCCGCGGTCCCCCGAGCTCTCGGCTTCTCCCCCGGCCTTCGGCCGGGAGGGGCCCCCAGAGCAGGGAGGTACCCCCAGCGCGCCCCCGGACCCGTCGGCGCCGCAGGGCCCGGTCTGCGTCGGCGTCATGGACTTCCACGGCGGCAACGACGATCGCGCCCGGGCCGATGAGATCTACGGGCGCTACCTCGACGGGACGGTCCGGTTCGTCCGCACGTTGACCGAGGAGGGCAGGGCTGTCCGGCTGCTCACCGGAGACGAGTGCGACGCGTCGGTGGTCGCCGCGATCCTCGACGCGGTGGACTCGCCGCTGGTCACCGCTGCCGAGCCGTCGTCACTCGCCGATCTGATGAAGGAGATGACGGCTGCCGACACCGTGGTGGCGATCCGGTACCACAACCTGATCTGCGCGCTGAAGACCGGTACGCCGGTGCTCGCTCTCTGCTACGCGGCGAAGAGCGACGCGCTCATGGCGGAGATGGGCCTCGGCGCGTACTGCCACCCGGCGCGCGAGGTCGACGCCGACCGGCTGCTCGAGCAGTTCCGCGCGCTGGAGAAGCGTTCGGCCGAGCTGCGGCAGACCCTCGCCGAGCGGAACCTGGCCGCCGCCCGGCGGCTCGAGCACCAGTTCAACTCCTTGACCGCGGCCCTGTTCCCGGCGGCCGACCACGCCCACACCTCGCGGAAGGCTCCATGAAGGCGACCGAAGTCCCGGAGATCACCGGCGCGTACCTCTTCGAGCCGACGCCGTACGCCGACGAACGCGGCTTCTTCTGCCGGACCTTCGACGCCGACGTGGTCCGCTCGGTGGGCCTCGATCCGGACGCCTTCATCCAGGACAGCCTGTCCCGCTCGGTCCGGGGCGTGCTGCGCGGCCTGCACCTGCGCTCCGGCGCGGGCGAGGCCAAGCTGGTGCGGTGCTCGTACGGAAGGATCTTCGACGTCGTCGTGGATCTGCGGCCCGACTCGCCGACCTACCGCAACCGGGCCTTCTTCGAGCTGTCCGGCGAGACGCAGGTGACCCTGTACATCCCGGCGGGGTGCGCCCACGGCTTCCAGGCGCTGACCGAGACCACCGACACCTCGTACCGGATCGACCGCCCGCACGATCCGGCCGAGGACGTGACGATCGCCTTCGACGACCCGGAGCTCGCCATTCCCTGGCCGCTGCCGGTCACATCGATGTCCCAGCGGGACCGGGAGGCGCCGAGCCTCGCCGAAGTCCTGAAGCAAGAAGAGATCTGAAGCAAGAAGAGAGTTGAGGTCGGCGTGGACACCGAAGCCACCGAAGAGTTCCTCCTGCCCCGGTCGCGGACGGCGAACGAGCGGCTGCACGCCATGATCCCCGGAGGCACGCACACCTACGCCAAGGGCGACGACCAGTACCCCGAGAACCTGGCCCCGGTCATCAGCCACGGCAGCGGTGCCCACGTGTGGGACATCGACGGCAACCGCTACATCGAGTACGGGTCCGGACTGCGGTCGGTCAGCCTCGGCCACGCCCACCCGCGCGTGATCGAGGCGGTGCGGCGGGAACTCGACCGCGGCAGCAACTTCGTCCGGCCGTCCATCGTGGAGGTCGAAGCAGCGGAACGCTTCCTGGCCACGGTGCCGACCGCCGAGATGGTGAAGTTCGCGAAGAACGGCTCCGACGCCACCACCGCCGCGGTGCGCCTCGCCCGCGCCGCCACCGGGCGCCCGCGGGTGGCCATCTGCGCCGACCATCCGTTCTTCTCCGTCGATGACTGGTTCATCGGCACCACGCCGATGTCCGCCGGCGTCCCGGCGGCGACCAACGAGCTCACCGTGACGTTCCCTTACGGGGACCTGACCGCCACGGAGGAGCTGCTCACCCGGTACCAGGACGAGGTCGCCTGCCTGATCCTCGAACCCGCCGCCCACACCGAGCCTCCGCCCGGGTACCTCGCCGGCCTGCGCGAGCTGGCCGACCGGCACGGCTGCGTACTGATCTTCGATGAGATGATCACCGGCTTCCGCTGGTCCGAGGCGGGCGCCCAGGGCCTGTACGGCGTCGTCCCCGACCTCTCCACGTTCGGCAAGGCGCTGGGCAACGGATTCGCCGTCTCCGCGCTGGCCGGGCGCCGCGATCTGATGGAGCTGGGCGGGCTGCGTCACTCCGGCGACCGGGTGTTCCTGCTGTCCACCACGCACGGTGCGGAAACCCACTCCCTGGCAGCCGCGATGGCCGTGCAGACCACCTACGTCGAAGAGGGCGTCACCGCGCGGCTGCACACCCTCGGCGAGCGGCTGGCCGCCGGTGTCCGCGACGCCGCGGCCGCCATGGGCGTCGGCGACCACGTCGTCGTCCGGGGCCGGGCCAGCAACCTGGTCTTCGCCACCCTCGACGAGAACCTGCAGCCGTCGCAGCAGTACCGCACCCTGTTCCTGCGCCGGCTCCTCGCGGGCGGGGTGCTGGCCCCGTCCTTCGTGGTGAGCAGCGCGCTCGACGACGCCGACATCGATCACACCGTCGACGTGGTGGCCCAGGCGTGCGCCGTGTACCGGAAGGCACTGGACGCCGCCGACCCCACCCCCTGGCTGGCCGGACGGCCTGTGAAGCCCGTCTTCCGCCGCTTGGCGTGACGGGACGTCAGCGACGCTCCCACCGACCGGCGTCGGCGGTCCGGTCGACCAGGCGGTCAGCCGTCCGGTTGACCAGCCACGCGGTCGCGGGTGTCACGGCCAGCGCGGTGCACCAGCCGCCGAGGACGTCGGTCGGGTAGTGCGCGCCCAGGGCGACCTGCGCCCACCCCATGGCGGTGCCGGCGACCAGCGCCGCGGCGAGCACGAGCAGCGTGCCGGCCGTCCTGCCGAGGCCGAGCCGGCCGGTCGCGGGCAGGGCCACCACGAGGGCGAGCGCGGTGGCGAAGGCGGTGTGCCCGCTCGGGTAGGAAAGGTTGCCGTCACCGTGGATGGTGCGTCCCACCAGGTGCTTGAGCAGCGTCGCCGTCCCCACGGCCGTGCCGACACCGGCGACGACGAGCGCCGCCGCGCGAGGGCGCCGGAGCAGCAGGCAGCTCGTCACGGCGACCACGACCAGTGTCGCCGCTCCCCCGGGCTCCCCCAGGAAGTCGACGGCCAGAGCGATGTGCCGCCACGGCGGCCGCACGCTGTCCGCCGTCGGCTGGACGATCCACCTGTCCACCGTGCCGGGCTCGCTCTGGCCGGCGTACAGGACCCCGAGCACGACGACCACCAGCCCGGCGAGGACCGCAACCGGCCCGAGCCACACGCGCAGCGACGCAGGCAGCACCGCGGGCGCCCGCCGGCCGGTCACACGCCCACCGCGTCCGGTCGTCCCGCTGTGCTCCGCCGTGATCGGTGGATGCTGTTCCGGAACGCTGGTCGACGTGGCCTTCGGCTTCTGCCCGCCCCAACTCCCCACCAACGAGCCCCCCGTCGTGTCCGACTCGGCCCGCGCGGAAGCCATCGGCCTGTGCGGCCCCGAACTCGCCGGCCTGTCCGTCACCCTGGTCAAGGGCGGCGGAATCAGTCTCCGCTCGTCACCCTAGCCAACAATGCGTTGCGGCAGGCCGCTGTCGGAAAGTCCGCGGATGACGGTTCCGTGCCGGAACCACGGAGCGTCACCGAACCCGCGATCGTGACGCGTCGTGGATGACACCCTCCTGCGGTCCTCGACTCGGGCCCGGCGCACATCCCAGGCCCCTTCCCGGGAGGCCGCAGGTCAGCCTTCCTTCTTCACCGGCTCCAGAATCGCCACGCACTCCACGTGGTGCGTCATCGGGAAAAGATCGAACGCGCGGAGCGTCCGCACCTTGTAGCCGCCGTCGCGGAAGTACGCGATGTCCCGGGCCAGCGCCGCCGGGTCGCAGGCCACGTACGCGATCTTTCGGGCGCCCAGCGACGCGAGGTGTTCGACCGTCTTCTTGCCTGCGCCCGCGCGGGGCGGGTCCAGGACGATGAGGTCGACCTCGGTGATGCCGGTGCGCGGCAGGTCCGTCTCGACCTTGCCCTGTTCGATGCGGACGCGGTCGAACGCGGCGAGGTTGTGCCGGGCGTCCTCCACCGCGCGCTTGCCGGACTCGATGCCGAGGACCGCGCCCTGGTCGCCGAGCCGGTCCGCGAGGGCTCCCGCGAAGAGGCCGACACCGCAGTACAGGTCGAGGGCCATGTCGCCCTTGCGCGGCAGCAGGCCCTGCATGACCGCCTTGACGAGGGTGTCGGCGGCCTTCGGGTGGACCTGCCAGAAGCCGCCGCTGCCGACCCGGTAGGTGCGGCCGTCGGCGCGCTCGCGCACGAACGCGCGGCCGTGGACGCGGTGGATGCCGCCGTCCTTCTCCTCGACGCGCATCACGGAGACCGGCTTGTCGAGTTCGACGAGGGGGAGGCGGGCGCCGGGGTGGGGTTCGAGGATCACCATGCGGTCCTGGGAGCCCGTCGCGGCGATCGCCTCGACGGCCGCCATGCCGGACCAGTCGCGCTCCTCGATGCCGAGTTCGGTGATGCCCTCGGCGGCGATCATGCAGCGCTCGACGGGCTCGACCTCGTGCGAGCGGTGGCGGCGCAGTCCGGCGTTGCCGTCCGGGTCGACCGCGTACTGCACGCGCGTGCGCCAGGCCGGGACCTCGCCCGCGGGCAGCTTGTCGCCCTCGGCGGGCATCACCGTGCCGTCCCAGCCCGCCTCCTCGGGTGTGAGGCCCGCGAGGCGCTGCAGCTGCTCGGCGATGACCTCGCCCTTGAGGCGGCGCTGCGCGCCGGGCTTGGCGTGCTGCCAGTCGCAGCCGCCGCAGCGGCCGGGGCCCGCGTACGGACAGGGCGCCTCGACACGGTCCTTGGACGCGTCGATGATCCGCACGGCGTCGGCGCGCAGGAACCGCGCCCCTTCCTCGCCCTCGGTCACCCGGGCGACGACGCGCTCACCGGGCAGCGCGTGCCGGACGAAGAGGACCTGGCCCTCGTCCGTCCGGGCGATGCAGTGCCCGCCGTGCGCCACGGGGCCGATCTCGACCTCGTACTCGTCCCCCACCAGCGACTTCTTCGGTTCTGCCTGCATGGTGGGGTGACTCCAGATGAGAAGGGGGAAACGGCCGGACAACAGCCCACCAGTCTACGTGCTTCCGGTGGGCTTCCCTCTCCCGTCAATTCTTGGAGCCGGGGTCCTTCGGCCGCTCGTGGGCCGGTCCGCGGCGCACCGCACCCGGCGCGTTCCAGTCCTGCCGCTTGCGGGCACGCAGCTTCGCGGCCTCGGAGGACTCCAGCTGGTAGGGCACGGAGGTCACCATGACGCCGGGCGTGAAGAGCAGCCGGCCCTTGAGTCGCAGGGCGCTCTGGTTGTGCAACAGGTGCTCGTACCAGTGACCGACCACATACTCGGGGATGATCACGGACACCGCGTCGCGCGGCGACTCCTTGCGCAGGCCCTTCACGTACTCGATGACCGGACGGGTGATCTCGCGGTAGGGCGAGTCGAGGACCTTCAGCGGTACGTCGATGCCGCGCCGCTCCCATTCGTCGCGCAGGGTCTTGGTCTCGGCGGGGTCGACGTTGACGCTGAGCGCCTCGAGGGTGTCGGAGCGCAGCAGCTTGGCGTAGGCGAGGGCTCGCAGCGCCGGGCGGTGGATCTTGGAGACCAGCACGACGGAGTGGACGCGGGAGGGGCGGACACTGTCGTCGGACGGTCCCTCGGGGGCGGCCAGTTCCTCGGAGACCCGGTCGTAGTGCTTACGGATCGCGGTCATGGTCGCGTAGAAGATCACCATGCCGAGCAGGGCGACCCAGGCGCCGTGCGTGAACTTGGTGACGAGGACGACGACCAGGACCAGTCCGGTGAAGAAGGCGCCGAAGGCGTTGATCGCCCGGGAGCGGACCATGTGGCGCCGCTTGGCCTGGTCGGTCTCGGTGGCCAGGTGGCGGTTCCAGTGGCGGACCATGCCGATCTGGCTGAGCGTGAAGGAGACGAAGACGCCGACGATGTAGAGCTGGATCAGGCGTGTCGAGTCGGCCCCGTAGATGATGACGAGCATGCTCGCCGCGCCGGCCAGGAGCACGATGCCGTTCGAGAAGGCCAGGCGGTCGCCGCGGGTGTGCAGCTGGCGCGGCAGGTAGCGGTCCTGGGCGAGGATCGAACCGAGCAGCGGGAAGCCGTTGTACGCGGTGTTCGCGGCCAGGAACAGGACGAGCGCGGTGGCGGCGGCCAGCACGATGAACAGGAAGCTGTCCTTGCCGAACACGGCCTCGGCGACCTGGGAGATCACGGGGTTCTGGACGTAGTCGGAACCGACCGCCATGCCGTTGTGGATCAGGTCCGTGGCGGGGTTCTCCGCCATGCGCACCTTGGTGGTCATGGCCAGGGCGATGATGCCGCAGAACATGGTGACGGCGAGCAGGCCCATCGCCGCGAGCGTGGTCGCGGCGTTCTTCGACTTCGGCTTGCGGAAGGCGGGGACTCCGTTGGAGATCGCCTCGACGCCGGTGAGCGCCGCACAGCCGGACGAGAAGGCGCGCAGCAGCAGGAAGACGAGGGCGAAGCCCGCGAGCCCCTGGTGCTCGGCCTTGATGTGGTAGCCGGCGGTGGGCGCCAGCATGGTGTCGCCGAGCACGAGTCCGCGGAAGGCACCCCAGGCGATCATGATGAAGACGCCCGTGACGAAGACGTAGGTCGGGATCGCGAAGAGCTTTCCGGACTCCTTGACCCCGCGCAGGTTCATCAGCGTGAGCAGCACGATGACGGCGACGGCGCAGGCCACCTTGTGCTCCACCACGAAGGGAACCGCCGAGCCGAGGTTCTCGATGCCGGAGGCGATGGAGACGGCGACGGTGAGGACGTAGTCGACGAGCAGCGCGCTGGCGACGGTGAGGCCGGCCCGCGGACCGAGATTGGTGTTGGCCACCTCGTAGTCGCCGCCACCACTCGGGTACGCGTGCACGTTCTGGCGGTAGGAAGCGACCACCGTGAACATCAGCACGACGACCGCGAGCGCGATCCAGGGGCTGAAGTGGTAGGCCGACACACCCGCGATGGAAAGGACCAGCAGAACTTCTCCGGGCGCGTACGCCACGGAGGAGAGCGGGTCGGATGCGAAGACGGGGAGGGCGATGCGCTTCGGCAGGAGCGTTTCGCCCAACCGGTCACTGCGCAGTGCGCGCCCGATCAGAATCCGCTTGGGCACGTCGGTCAGTTTGGACACAACAGGGAATCGTAGGGGTTCGAACTGGCAATCGCCCACCCGCCGTCCCGCTTAGGGCCGTCATCTGCTCTCCGGGTGAAAACGGGACGGGCTCCGGCTGCGGATTCCGTGGTCCCGGAGGTCCACGTGTCTATATGACAAAACCCCCGCCCCCGACCGCCCTGGAGGACCCATGCACCTGTCCGCGGAGCTCATCGGCGCCACCGTCGGACTTGTCGGCCTCGGAATCCTGACGCTTGCGAGTGTCCGCAGCATCACACGGCGTTGAACCCTCCGTTCATCGCCGCTCCCCGGACGTTCCACGAAAAACCGCAGGCGAACGTGCACAGGGGTGCCCCTGGGTGACCGCGCGTGTGTAGCTTGGGCGGCGGTCTGAGACCCTGTTTAGCCTGAGCCATAACCATTCATATGCGGAAGGACGGTCGTGCACATCGTCATCATGGGCTGCGGAAGAGTGGGTTCCGCTCTAGCCCAGAACTTGGAGCAACAGGGGCACACGGTCGCTGTGATCGACCGGGACCCCACCGCCTTCCGTCGGCTGGGCTCCGGGTTCGGCGGCCGTCGTGTCACCGGAGTCGGCTTCGACCAGGACACCCTGCGCGAGGCGGGCATCGAGGAGGCGGGCGCGTTCGCGGCGGTCTCCAGCGGTGACAACTCGAACATCATCGCCGCCCGGGTGGCCCGCGAGATGTTCGGCGTCGAGAACGTCGCGGCGCGCATCTACGACCCGCGCCGCGCCGAGGTCTACCAGCGCCTGGGTATTCCGACCGTCGCCACCGTCCGCTGGACGGCCGACCAGATGCTCCGCCGGCTGTTGCCCTCGGGCGCCGAGCCGCTGTGGCGCGACCCCACGGGCGGTGTGCAGCTCGCCGAGGTGCACGCCTCCGCCGCCTGGGTGGGCCACAAGATCAGCCGCCTCCAGGACGAGACGGGCGTGCGCGTGGCCTTCCTCACCCGGCTGGGTGAGGCGGTTCTGCCCACCTCCCAGACGGTGCTGCAGGAGGGCGACCTGGTGCACGTGATGATGCGCACCGACGAGGTGGACAAGGTCGAGGCGTCGTTCGCCAAGGGACCTGAAGAGGAGGCCGGTCACTGATGAGGGTCGCCATTGCCGGTGCCGGTGCCGTGGGCCGCTCGATCGCGGGCGAACTGCTGGAGAACGGCCACGAGATCCTGCTGATCGACAAGGCGCCGACCGCCATCTCGGTCGAGCGCGTCCCGCAGGCGGAGTGGCTGCTCGCCGACGCCTGCGAGATCACCTCCCTGGACGAGGCCGCGCTGCAGCGCTGCAACGTGGTCATCGCGGCCACGGGAGACGACAAGGTCAACCTCGTCGTCTCCCTGCTCGCGAAGACCGAGTACGGGGTCCCGCGGGTCGTCGCCCGCGTCAACAACCCCAAGAACGAGTGGCTCTTCAACGAGTCCTGGGGCGTGGACGTCGCCGTCTCCACCCCGCGTCTGATGTCGGCCCTCGTCGAGGAGGCCGTCAGCGTCGGCGACCTGGTGCGGCTGCTCCGCTTCAGCCACGGCGACGCCAACCTCGTCGAGCTGACCCTGCCGCCGGAGTCCGCCCTGGCCGGCACGACCGTCGGCGACGTCGAGTGGCCGGAGGACACCTCGCTGGTGACGATCATCCGCGGCACCCGCGTCCTCACGCCCTCCCGGGAGGATTCCCTGGAGGCGGGCGACGAGCTCCTCTTCGTGGCCGCCCAGGCCCGTGAGGAGCAGCTGGAGGACCTGCTGTCGGTGCGCCGCGAGGACACGACGAGCTAGCCGGTCCCATCGGCGGTACGGCGAAGGGGGCGCCCGGAGAATTCTCCGGGCGCCCCCTTCGTCGTAGGCGGGTCACGGCGTCGTACGCCGGTCACGGCGCCCTGCGCGGGCCGCGCCGCCGTCCGCGGAAAGCGGCCTCGTCCGCGGGGCGGATCACGTCGGGCGCGGAGCGGAGCCCGCGCCCCTTCGTGCCGTCCGGCCGAAGCCCTTACGCCTCGCGGCGGTGCCTGGCCGGGGCCGGGGTCTCGCCGCGCTCGTTCGCGAGGGCGGCCTTGCGCTCCTTCTCCGCCTGCTCCTCGGCCTCCATCTCGGCGAACACGTCGATGGGCGGCGGCGCCTTGGCCAGGAAGACCCAGGTGAGCCAGACGGCGAGCAGGAACGGCGGGATCTTGAGAGCGATCAGGACCCAGCCGAACTGGGTGGTGTCGGCCCACCAGTACAGCGGGAAGAGCACCGCGCACTTGGCGAGAAGGATCAGGCCCCAGGCCCAACTGGCCTTGGCGTACGCCTTCTTCCGCCCGGGGTTGCGGGTGCGCCAGGAGAGGTTCTCCTTGAAGACCGGACCGAGGATCAGGCCGATCAGCGGGACGCCCGCGAGAGTCGTGACGATGTAGGCGACGGCGAGGCCGAGCGTGTAGAGCATGCCCGGCAGGTAGAAGTCCTTCGCGTTGCCCGTCATCATCGCGAAGACCACGCCGAAGGCGACGCCGAAGACACCGCTGAAGGCGTGCTTCACGGTGTCGCGCCGCACCAGGCGGACCACGACGAGCAGCAGGGAGACGGCGAGGGCGGCGATCGCCGCCCAGTGCAGGTCCTTGTTGATCGTGAAGATGGTGACGAAGAGCAGGCCGGGCATCACGGTCTCGACCATGCCGCGCACGCCGCCGAAGGCCTCAAAGAGTGCGGCCTCGGTCACCGCCCTCGAATCCTGCTGGGCGTCTTCGGTCGGCTTGTCGAGCGACGTCACCGGCTACTCCCGTCCGAGCGGTCTCAGTTCGTATTTCGGATTGAACAACACCCTACGGCCCCGGCTCATCGAGATGCGGCCCGATGCGATCAGCTTGCGCCCGGGCTCGATGCCGACGATGGAGCGGCGGCCGAGCCAGACCACATCCAGGGCGGCCGAGCCGTCGAACAGCTCGGCCTCCAGGGCCGGGACACCGGCCCGCGGCCGCAGAGTGACCGTGCGCAAGGTACCAGTAACCGTGACGATCTGTCGGTCGTGGCAGTCACCGATACGGGTACAGCCCGCGGTGTCGGCGTCCTCCCGCAGCTCCTCGGACTCCAGGTCCTCCTGGGACGAGGAGAGCCGGTCCATCATGCGCCGGAACCGGCCCGCCGGCTTTTCGGAACGAGGAACAGCACTCATACCGAAAGCGTACCGGGGTGCTCTGACACCTACGTACCCGCGGCACCGCAACCCGAACCGGGGACGGCTCCCCCGCGATCCGGCGGTCGCACCACCCCTCGAACCCCGTGTACGCGCCGTCACTCTGCTCCCTCCGCACGCATCACTCGGCCCCCTCCGCACGCATCACTCGGCCCCCTCTGCACGCGTCACCCGGACCACTCCCCCACGCGTCGCCCGGACCGCCCGTACCGCGCGGGCGCCGCGGCCCGGACGGATGACGCGCGTCACCGTTCGAACCGGTAGCCCATCCCCGGCTCGGTGATGAAGTGCTTCGGGTGCGAGGGGTCCGCCTCCAGCTTGCGGCGCAGCTGAGCCATGTAGACCCGCAGGTAGTTCGTCTCCGTCCCGTACGACGGCCCCCACACCTCCTGGAGCAGCTGCTTCTGGCTGACCAGACGGCCCGTGTTGCGGACCAGGACCTCCAGCAGATGCCACTCCGTGGGGGTGAGGCGGACGTCCCGCCCGTCCCGGTGCACCTTCTTCGCCGCCAGATCGACGGTGAACCCCGCGGTTTCCACGATCACGTCGTCCTCGCCGCCCCCGGTGGGCTCCGCGCGGCGGACCGCGGCGCGCAGCCGTGCGAGCAGTTCGTCCATGCCGAAGGGCTTGGTGACGTAGTCGTCGGCGCCCGCGTCGAGCGCCTCGACCTTCTCGTCGGAGGAGTGCCGGGCGGACAGCACCAGGATCGGCACCCGGGTCCAGCCGCGCAGCCCCTTGATCACCTCGACGCCGTCCATGTCGGGCAGGCCGAGGTCGAGCACGACGACGTCGGGGTGGCGGGCCGCGGCGAGCTGGAGCGCGGTGGCCCCGTCGGGGGCCGCGTCCACCTCGTACTTGCGCGCCTTCAGGTTGATCACGAGGGCTCGGGTGATCTGCGGCTCGTCGTCGACCACGAGGACCCGGGTCATGAGGCCTGCCTTTCTGCCACTGCTGGTCGGGCGGCCGGGTCGGACCGGCGGTCCACCGCCCGCACCGTGAGCACCATGGTGAGTCCGCCGCCGGGGGTGTCCTCGGCGTTGAGGGTGCCGCCCATCGCCTCGGCGAAGCCGCGGGCGACCGCGAGGCCGAGGCCCACGCCGGTGCCGCGCGGGGCGTCCCCGTAGCGCTGGAAGGGCGCGAATATACGGTCCTTGGCGACGTCCGGGACGCCGGGGCCGCGGTCCACGACACGTACCTCCACGCGTTCGGCGATGGCGCTCGCGGCGACCAGGACCCGTTCGTCGAGGGGGCTGTACTTGACGGCGTTCTCGACGAGGTTGGCGACGGCGCGCTCCAGGAGCCCGGCGTCGACGGCGACCATCGGCAGGCTCTCCGGGATCTCCAGGTCCACGCTGTCCTCGGGGACGCCGCCGAGGGCCATCGGGACGACCTCGTCAAGGTCGATCTCGCGGATCAGCGGGGCGACGGTGCCGGTCTGGAGCCGGGACATGTCCAGCAGGTTGCCCACCAGGTGGTCGAGGCGGTCGGCGCCGGCCTCGATGCCTTCCAGGAGCTCGGCCTGGTCTTCCTCGGACCAGGCCACGTCGTCGGAGCGCAGGGACGACACGGACGCCTTGATCCCGGCGAGCGGGGTACGCAGGTCGTGACTGACGGCGGCCAGCAGGGCGGTGCGTATGCGGTTGCCCTCGGCCAGTTCCTTGGCCTGGTCCGCCTCGTGCTGGAGGCGCCGGCGGTCCACGACCACCGCGGCCTGCGCGGCGAAGGCGGCCAGCACCCTGCGGTCGGAGGCGGGCAGCACGCGCCCGGACAGGGCGAGCGCCATGTGGTCTCCGACGGGCATGTCGACGTCGGCGTCCTCGGGGCGGGCCGAGGGGGCCGGTCCGACGCTGCCCGCGCAGGTCCACGGCTCGACGTCGTTCACCCGCTCCAGCAGCGCGACGGACTCCATCGCGAAGGTCTCGCGGACCCGCTCCAGCAGGGCCTCCAGGCTGGTCTCGCCGCGCAGCACGCTGCCCGCCAGGAAGGAGAGGATCTCCGATTCGGCCCGCAGCCGCGCCGCCTGGTGGGTACGGCGGGCCGCGAGGTCCACCACCGACGCCACGGAGACGGCGACGCCCACGAAGATCACGATGGCGACGATGTTCTTCGGATCGGCGATCGTCAGCCGGTGCAGGGGTGGTGTGTAGAAGTAGTTCAGCAGCAGGGAGCCGAAGGCCGCCGAGGCGAGGGCCGGCAGGAGTCCGCCGAGCAGGGCCGCCGCGACCGTCACCGCCAGGAACAGCAGCATGTCGTTGGCGAGGCCGAGATCGATGGTGTTCAGCAGCAGCGCCAGCACGACCGGGCCGCCCACTCCGACGAGCCAGCCCCAGATGATCCGGGAACGCCCGAGCCGTGCCCCGCGCGCCACCGGCAGGCCACGGCCCTTGGCGACCTCTTCGTGGGTGACGATGTGGACGTCCAGGTCGGGGCCGGATTCCCGGGTGACCGTGGCGCCGACACCCGGCCCGAAGATGTACTGCCAGGTCTTGCGGCGCGAGGAGCCGAGCACGATCTGGGTGGCGTTGACGCCGCGTGCGAAGTCCAGGAGGGAGGCGGGTATGTCGTCCCCGACCACATGGTGGAAGGTCCCGCCGAGGTCCTCGGCCAGGGTGCGCTGGACGGCCAGTTCCTTCGGTGAGGCGGAGGTGAGCCCGTCACTGCGGGCGATGTAGACGGCCATGACCTCGCCGCCCGCGCCCTTCTCGGCGAGCCGCGCGGCCCGCCGGATCAGCGTCCGCCCCTCCGGGCCTCCCGTCAGTCCGACGACGATCCGCTCCCTGGAGCCCCAGATCTTGGAGACCCGGTGCTCGCTGCGGTACTCGGTCAGGTATTCGTCGACCCGGTCGGCGACCCACAGCAGGGCGAGCTCGCGCAGGGCCGTGAGATTGCCCGGCCGGAAGTAGTTGGACAGGGCCGCGTCGACCTTGTCGGACTTGTAGATGTTGCCGTGCGCCATCCGGCGGCGCAGCGCGGGCGGCGACATGTCGACCAGCTCGATCTGGTCCGCCCGCCGCACCACCTCGTCCGGCACGGTCTCGCGCTGCCGTACGCCCGTTATCGACTCGACGACATGACCGAGTGATTCCAGGTGCTGGATATTGACGGTGGAGACGACGTCGATCCCGGCGGCGAGCAGCTCCTCCACGTCCTGCCAGCGCTTGTCGTTGCGGGAGCCGGGCACATTGGTGTGCGCCAGTTCGTCCACCAGGGCTACGGCCGGGGCGCGCTCCAGCACGGCCTCGACGTCCATCTCGGTGAAGAGGCCGCCCCGGTACTCCAGCTCCCTGCGGGGCACCTGCTCCAGACCGTGCAGCATCACCTCGGTGCGCGGCCGGTGATGGTGCTCGACGAACGCCACCACGCAGTCCGTCCCGCGTTCGACGCGCCGGTGCGCCTCGGAGAGCATCGCGTACGTCTTGCCGACGCCCGGTGCCGCACCGAGGTAGATCCGAAGCTTGCCGCGTCCCATGAGCCCTATTGTCTTCCTGTCACCGCTGTGTACGCAGCGTCGACCTTACGGCCAGGAATCCCGGCGAAAGGGACGAGGAGCCGCTCGGGGGACGTCTTTGACGCAACCCTGATGCCGCCTGCGACGTCGCACGGCCCCGCGCCCCCTCACCCGGCCCCGCGCGGCGCGTGCACGGCGGAGGCTCCGGTGCCGTACGGACGATGGACTTCTCGACGCGCACCATGGTGCCGGTGCCGGTGACGACCTGGCTCATGTTCTGTTCCCCCCGTGATCCCCCGTGGACCGGGCGTCGGTATCGCGACCGGACGCCCGGTCTCTCAATGGTTCATCGGACGGGACCCCTGTTTCGGTTCACGCGGGATTGTCGCCGTGCGTCAGCGTCTCCCACGCCACGAACAGGTTGTTGCTGCCCGCCGGGCGGTTCTGCAGGGTGAGCGTCTGGGCGTTGGTCATCGCGATGCCCAGGCGATTGTGCAGGGCGTTGTGGCCGACCTCGGTGACCGGCCCGAGCCCGAGGTTCAGCGAGCCGCCGCACAGCCAGCTCGGCGCCGCCGTGCCCAGCTGGTACTTCGACTGGAAGCCGAGCGCCTGGCGCAGCCGCTCGCCGACATCGGTGCCGTACAGGTCCTGCCCCTGGATGCGACTGGTCTCGGCGATGTGCGAGATGGCCGAGATGCCGTATCCGGTGTGGGTGAAGTCGCGGCAGGTCTCCTGGGTGAGCCCGGTGACGAAGGTGGACTGCCCCTGCCAGTAGCTGACGATCTTCGCGGTGGTGTCGAGGTTCTGGCTCGGTACCGTCTTCGGCACGGAGCCGTCGGTGGAGAGGTAGACGTACGCCGCCGTACGCGTCCGGAACTTCGCCATGGCCTTGTCGTACGACGTCCTGTCCTCCAGGAAGACGGAGATGCCGACCGCGGCCTCCATCATCGACAGCTCCCAGTTCCCGTTGGAATTGGAGCCGTTGATGATCTCGGGGAGGTACACGTCGCGCAACATGGTCGCGAAGCGGCCGGAGTTCGCCCACGTGCCGGTGTACGTGTACTTGATGATCTCGGCGGCCTTGGGCCAGGAGGAGCCCGCCCAGCCGGTCTGCAGGGGCGCGTTGCTGTTGGTGTGGTCCTTGATCACCGCCGACCAGGCGTCCATCAGCTCGATCGACTTCTTCGCGTACCGCTCGTCGCGCGTGATGTACCAGGCGAGTGCGTCGGTGTACGCGGCCATCGCGTCCTCGCGCTCGTCCGTGCAGCCGTAGTTGGGGTTGGAGTACGAGCCGCACTCGACGGTCGCGCGGGGTGTGGGGGTGCGCGTGAGCGAGGCGTACTTGCTCGCCGTCATCTGGTCGTAGGCGCCCTTCCAGGGCTGGGCGCCGGCCAGGACCTTGGTGCGGGCGAAGTCCAACTGGCCCTTGGAGACCGTGACTCCGGGGTGGACGAAGGTGGCGGGCGCCGCGTCGGCCGGGTGCGCGCCGGGCCAGGACAGGAGTGTGCCCACGAGCGCTGCGGTCGCGGCGGCGACGGTGACGAGGAGGGCCGGGCGCCGTCTGCGGCGATGCCGAGTGGGGGTGTCGGACATGCAGAGCCATCCGTTCTTGTATGTGAACTACGCGTGGGATGCTGAACACGTGCGCTGGCCGGTGACCATAGGTATGGACCAGACTTCCGTCAAGGTCTGAAGAAAGACCCGCTGCTCAGCTGCTGTTCACGTACAAGAACCTGGCCGGGATGTGCCGCCCGCACGGACCTGCCCGCCGGAGAACGCGGACCGCACGCTGGAGGAGACGCGGGCAGACACAGGAAAGGGCCGCACCCCTGGGGGTGCGGCCCACCTGATGTCCGACCGGCCGATGCCTGACTAGCGGACCTCGGTGATCTCCGGTCCGCGCTGCAGCTGTCCCATGCCGCCGGAGAAGCGGGAGCCACCCTGCTCTTCCTGCTGAACACTTTCGGGGACCATCTGCGCGTCGTTCGGCAGCTTCAGGACGATCGGGTCGCGCGGGGCCATCGGGCCCTCACCACGGACGACGACCGTGTCCCTGAAGATCTGCTCCAGCAGACCCGCGGCCTGCGGCTGCACCGCGCCCTGCCCGGAGATCACTCCGCGCAGGAACCAGCGGGGACCGTCCACGCCGACGAACCGCACGACCTGGAAACCGCCCGTGCCGTCCGGCAGCTGTACCGGTACCTGCGCCCGCAGTTCCCAGCCCAGCGGGCCCTCGACCTCGTCGATGACACCGCCCTGCTGGGTGATCCCGGAGGCGATCTCCTCGCGCACCTCGCCCCAGATGCCCTCGCGCTTGGGAGCGGCGAAGGCCTGGAGCTGCACGGCGCTGTCGTTGAGGACGACGGTCGCCGCGACGATCGCGTCGCCCGCGACCTCGACCCGCAGCTCCATGCCGTCGACTCCGGGCACGAAAAGACCGCCCAGGTCCACGCGGCCCTCGGCGGGGTCACGGACCTCGGCGCCGTCCCAGGGCCCATCGGGGCGCGGCTCGGGTTCGAGCCTCACGCGCTCGCGCTCCTCGTCCGCCTCAGTGTCGACGCCGTCGACGACCTGCTCGGCCTCGCCCGCCGCGTCCTCGGCGGCACTGCCCTTCTTGCGACGTCCGAACACGTCACTGTCCTTCCCGGTCGGATACGACCGAAGCGTATCGATTCCCACCCGTTGTGCTGTCCACGGCGGCATGACCGCCGGTGGACCCGAAGCCCCCTGCGGCCCGCGCCGAATCGGGAAGCTCCGCGACCTCGTGGAAGCGAACCTTCTCGACTTGCTGGACGACCAGTTGAGCAATCCGGTCGAAGCGCTCGAACCGCACCGACTCGTGCGGGTCGAGATTCACCACGATCACCTTGATCTCCCCACGGTACCCGGCATCAACCGTCCCCGGGGCATTCACCAGAGCGACGCCGCAGCGGGCGGCGAGGCCGGAACGCGGGTGCACGAAGGCCGCGTACCCCTCGGGCAGTGCGATGGACACTCCCGTCGGCAGCACGGCCCGTTCACCGGGCTTCAGCTCGCGGCTCTCGGTGGTGCGCAGATCGGCTCCCGCGTCACCGGGGTGCGCGTACTCGGGAAGCGGGACGTCCGGATCGACGCGCCTGATCAGCACGTCGACGTCTTGACGGGGCTCACGGGCCCCGGGATTGCGGGTCACGGGTTCACCTCGAAGGCACGGGCTCGCCGGATCTGGTCCGGGTCGCTCATGGCTGCCCGGATCTCTTCCGGGCGGCCGTTGTCGATGAAGTGGTCGACCTTCACCTCGACGAAGAGGGCGTCGGCGTGGACGGCGACGGGCCCGTCGGGGCCGCCGATCCGCCCGGTGGCGGTGCAGTAGATCTTCCGGCCGGCCACCGCGGTGACCTCGGCCTCCAGATACAGCACGGTGTCGACGGGCACAGGGCGGCGGAAGTCGGTCTCCAGGCGCCCCGTCACGGCGATCGTCCGCAGCAGCCAGTTCAGCGAGCCGAGGGTCTCGTCGAGCGCGGTGGCGAGGACACCGCCGTGCGCGAGACCGGGGGCACCCTGATGGACGGGCCGCACGGTGAACTCCGCCGTGACCCGGACGCCCTCACCCGCGCGGGCCTCCAGATGGAGTCCGTGGGGCTGCCCCCCACCGCACCCGAAACACTGTTCGTAGTGCGCTCCGAGGAGCTCTCCGGGGGCGGGCGCGTCAGGGTGCCGCACCGGCGCGACGGCGACGGCGGGAGGCGTCAGAGCTGCGGAAGTACCACTCACAGGCGCAGACCTTACCCGCGAGTCCACCAAGTCTTCGCACCGTGCCAAGCTTGGCTTCATGCAGCTCTCCGCCTCCCCGTACGAAGAACGCCTCACCGCACCCCGGTCGTGGTGGCTGATCAGCTTCCTGGTCGGGCTCGCGATGGCTCTGGTCTTCCTCCCGTTCGGCACGCTGCCGACGCTGGGGGCACTGGTCGGCGGCACCGCGGTCGCGGCGGTCGCGGCGAGCGCGTACGGCTCGATCCGCATCCGCGTGGTCGGTGACTCGCTGATCGCGGGCGACGCCCGGATCCCGGTCACGGCCCTCGGAGACACGGAGATCCTGGACCAGGAGGAGGCGCGCGCCTGGCGCACGCACAAGGCCGACACCCGTGCCTTCATGCTCCTGCGCTCGTACGTTCCCACGGCGCTGCGCGTCCAGGTGACGGACCCGGCGGACCCGACGCCCTACCTGTATCTGTCGACGCGGGAGCCGGAGCGCCTGGTGGCCGCCCTGGAGGCGGCACGGGCTTCGGCCCAGCCCTCGGACAGCTGACCCGGACAGCCGGCCGGCACGCTGAAAGCGCACACGCGAGGCCCGAGGGGCCGTCCCCGGTCGGCCGTGGGGCTCTCGGTGAAAGCCGCTCACCCGAGCGCGACATCACGGCGGGACGTCGGGCCGTGACCGGGGGCGTCGGCGCCTCGCCTGCCGGACGGGATGGCGGGCCCTGCACCCGGGCGTTCCGAGGCACCGCGGCGGGCCTTCCGGCGTTCTCGCCGAGCCCTGTGGTGCCGGGACCCGGGCGCGACGAAGACATCGGTCCGCGAGCGCGGACAGGCAAGTTCGGGCAGCCGAGTCCGGACAGCCGGGTGCGGACAGCCGGGTGCGGGCGCCGGCCGCGCGAACGGCCTCAGTGCCCCAGGTCTCTGGGAATCTCCCCGATCCGCACCGGATCCGTCGGCTTCTCGAGCGCCGGGAGCTCCGGGAGCGCGTCCCACGGCACCTGCATCTTGCGCAGGTCCTTGCGGATGTGCCCAGCGACGCGTTTGGTGTCGCGGCGGTTCATCACCGCCCCGACCGCCGCGCCGACCATGAAGGGCATCAGGTTGGGCAGGTCCCGGACCGTTCGCTTCATGATCTGCTGGCGCAGCTCGCGCTTCATCTGGCCGCCGAGCGCGGCGTTGATCGTCACGGGCTTGGCCACGTCGATGCCGCGCTCGCCCGACCAGGAGTGCAGATAGGCGGTGCTGCGCTGCTTGAGGTTGCCCGGCGGGCGCAGGCCGTAGACCTCGTGGAGTTCGGCGATCAGCTTGAGCTCGATCGCCGCGACGGCGGTGATCTCGGCCGCCAGCTCCGTGGGCATGGCGGGCGGCACCGGCAGCATCGCGGCGGCGCCGATCCCTGCGCCGACGGTGGACGTCGCGGCTGCGGCGCCCGCGACGAGTTTGTCCGCGAGCTGCTCGGGGTCGAGGCCCGGGAACTGCTTGCGGAGTGTGGCGAGGTCCCGGACGGGAACCCGCGGGGCAATGTCGATGATGCGGTCGGTGACGTACGCCAGGCCCGCCCTGGCCCGGACGCCGCCGCTGTGGACGCCCTTCCTGACCCCGTCCCGGACAACCGCCGCGCGACGCCTCGGGGCGGGCGCGGGAGTGTCCGTGGAGGCCGTCAGGCCGTCTGTGACGCCCGCTCGGTCGAGCGAGGCTGATCCCTGTTCGGAAGAGCCCCGCTCGTCGTCACGCACGCCTTCAGGGCCCTCGTAGGGCCCTTCGTCCGCCTCCCCGGAGGGCAGGCGGCGCTTCCAAGGAAAGGCCGAGCCAGTCACGGCCGACCCTGCCTCAGTCGCAGTCGCGGCAGATCGGCTGACCGTTCTTCTCGCGGGCCAGCTGGCTGCGGTGGTGCACCAGGAAGCAGCTCATGCAAGTGAACTCGTCCTGCTGCTTGGGCAGCACCCGGACGGCCAGCTCTTCGTTCGAGAGGTCCGCACCGGGCAGCTCCAGGCCTTCTGCGGCCTCGAACTCATCTACGTCGACGGACGACGTCGACTTGTCGTTCCGGCGAGCCTTCAGTTCTTCAAGGCTGTCCGAGTCGACGTCGTCGTCGGTCTTGCGTGGGGTGTCGTAATCCGTTGCCATTGTCGCTCTCCCCCTCTGGGTGTCTGCGGGTGTCTCCAGCGCACGTAACGCGTGAGAGGCCGGACTTGTGCCCGACCCGAGGCGGAGATTTTGCCTCACATCAAGGTCTGTTACTCAATCGACACCCAACCGGACTCCTCAAGAGTGATCGGCTTGGATGGCGATGCGGACCGTACACGGTCCTGAGGCCGCACTTCAAAGGCGTCCCACCGTGTACTTCCCGTGATCAAGACCCCTGAAAACCCGGATTTTCCCGGCTTTCCGACAGCTTGCATGATCACGGAGAGTGGATAGACGGAAAATCGCCCTTGTGATCGATCACACACGGGTCACTCGAGTGGGTGACCAGAAAATTCCGCGCAAAGCGAACATCGTCGCGTGTCCGCGACATGGTCTCAGATGGGAAGGGTGACGCGCATCACGAGCCCACCCCCTTCTCGGGGCTGAGCGACGATATGACCCCCGTGCGCGCGGGCCACCGACCGGGCGATCGACAGGCCGAGGCCCACGCCCTTGTCACTGCCCGTGCGCTCAGTACGCAGCCGCCGGAAGGGCTCGAAAAGATTGTCGACCTCGTACGCGGGAACCACCGGTCCCGTGTTCGACACCGCCAGGACCGCCCGGCCGTGCTGCACCTCGGTCGTGACCTCGACCCAGCCGTCCTTCGGCACGTTGTACCGGACGGCGTTCTGGACGAGGTTCAGGGCGATCCGCTCCAGGAGGACGCCGTTGCCCTGGACGACCACCGGAGCCCGCTGCCCGCGGATCTTCACGCCCTTGGCCTCCGCCTCGGCGTGCACCTGGTCGATGGCCTGCGAGGCCACCTCGGCGAGGTCCACGGGTTTGCGCTCGACGATCTGGTTGTCGCTGCGGGCGAGCAGCAGCAGTCCCTCGACGAGCTGCTCACTGCGCTCGTTCGTGGCCAGCAGCGTCTTGCCCAGCTGCTGCAGCTCCGTCGGCACCCCCGGTCCCGAGAGGTGCACCTCCAGGAGCGTGCGATTGATCGCGAGCGGCGTCCGCAGTTCGTGCGAGGCGTTCCCGACGAACCGCTGCTGGGCGGTGAAGGCCCGCTGCAGTCGCTCCAGCATGTCGTCGAAGGTGTCCGCGAGCTCCTTCAGCTCGTCGTCCGGGCCGTCCAGTTCGATCCGCCGGGACAGGTCGGAGCCGGCCACTGCGCGCGCGGTGCGGGTGATGTGGCCGAGCGGCGAAAGGACGCGTCCCGCCATGGCGAAGCCGAACGCGAAGGCGATGATCGCGAGGCCGAGCAGGGCCAGCAGAGAGCGGCTGAGCAGGTCGTCCAGAGCGTGTTGCCGCTGCTCGTTGACGCAGTCGTTCATGGCGCTGTTGAAGACGTCGCGCGAGGCACTTTCGGGCAGGTTGCACACGGTGCTCGTGACCTTGCCCTCGGTGATCTTGAACGGCAGTTCGCTGCCGACGTTCAGCGCCTGCGCCGCGAGCAGGTAGATGATCGACAGCAGCAGGATGCCGGCGATCAGGAACATGCCGCCGTAGAGCAGCGTGAGGCGTATGCGGATGGTCGGGCGCAGCCACGGGAACGGGGGTTCCGGCTGCGGGTCCCAGGTGGGCTTCGGAGGCGCCGTGGGCGGCGCGGGGGTGGTGGCCACGACGGGATCAGATCCTGTAGCCGGAGCCGGGCACGGTGACGATCACGGCGGGCTCGCCGAGCTTGCGGCGCAGTGTCATGACGGTCACGCGCACGACGTTGGTGAACGGGTCCGTGTTCTCGTCCCAGGCCTTCTCCAGGAGCTGCTCGGCGGAGACGACGGCGCCCTCGCTGCGCAGCAGCACCTCCAGGACGGCGAACTCCTTGGGGGCCAGCTGGACCTCCTTGCCGTCGCGGAAGACCTCGCGGCGGTTGGGGTCGAGCTTGATCCCGGCACGCTCCAGGACCGGCGGCAGCGGCACGCTCGTACGGCGTCCGAGGGCACGCACGCGTGCGGTCAGCTCGCTGAACGCGAACGGCTTGGGGAGGTAGTCGTCGGCACCGATCTCCAGGCCCTCGACACGGTCGCTGACGTCGCCCGACGCGGTCAGCATCAGCACGCGTGTGGGCAGGCCGAGCTCGACGATCTTGCGGCAGACGTCGTCGCCGTGCACGAGCGGGAGGTCGCGGTCGAGGACGACCACGTCGTAGTCGTTGACCCCGATGCGCTCGAGTGCGGCGGCGCCGTCGTACACGACGTCGACGGCCATGGCCTCCCGGCGCAGTCCGGTGGCCACCGCATCGGCGAGCAGTTGCTCGTCCTCGACGACGAGTACGCGCACGTCGCTAGTCCTTCCTCTGTCCACCGGCGGGGCGCGCTTCAGGGCACCACGCGGGCAGGTCTGTCACGGATGAGAGCTCCATCCTGCCCTTTTCGGCCATAAACCGGCTGTAAGGCGGGGGAGGCACCAGGTAAGCCCGTCCGGGGGACCGGGAATGCCAGATTTTCTCGCCGGGTTGAGGTTTCCACGGAAGAGAGCGGGGGGAGGACGGCTTTACACCCCGCGATCACGCTCTGCATGTGGCAAGCCACCTTGTGGTACGTCCAACCGCTTCCGCAGAGCGGGCGTGGGTGTCCGGCACCGTCGCCGCCCAGCCTGGGCAGCGCTGGGCACCCGACAGAGACGTGATCGCCCCTTCCGATCGGCACACCCCCGTGCCACCCGACCCACGACCCAGGACGAGGGGGCGCAGCATGGACGCATTCACCGCAGGACTTCTGCAGCGCATAAGGGCGACCGAGTCCGACCTGACGCGGGCTCGCGAAACAGGCGACGACTTCCTCGCGGAGGTCGAGCAGGCCGAGCTGGACGACCTGCACCGCCTCGCCGCCGAGCACGGTGTGGAGGTCGGCGCGACGCGCGTCTGATCAGTACGTACGAGAGCGGGGCCCCGGTATCGATCCAGTACCGGGGTCCCGCTCCGTTTCCCTCTTCGACAGGCCGCTGCCGTCCTTCGGCCGGCGACGTCAGTCGTGCCAGGCCCCGAGATCGTCCAGGAGCCGCTGGAGGGGCTCGAAGACGCCCGGGGAGGCTGCCACCACGAGTTCGCCTGTGGGGCGCTCTCCGGGGCGTCCACCGGTCACCGCGCCCGCTTCACGGGCGATCAGGTCCCCCGCCGCGAGGTCCCAGGGATGCAGGCCCCGCTCGTAGTAGCCGTCGAGGCGGCCGGCCGCGACGTCGCACAGGTCGACCGCGGCCGAGCCGGAACGCCGGATGTCGCGCACCAGCGGGATCAGCCGCTGGGCCACGTCGGCCTGATGGGTCTTGACCTCGGTCACGTAGTTGAAACCGGTCGAGACGAGGGCCTGGTCGAGCGGCGGCGACGGGCGGCAGGCCAGCCGGCGTTCGCCGACCCAGGCGCCGGTGGCGCGGGCACCCCGGCCGCGCACCGCGTGGTACGTCTCACCGCGCATCGGTGCCGCCACGACGCCCACGACGGTCTCGCCGTCCTGCTCGGCCGCGATGGACACCGCCCAGGTCGGCAGCCCGTACAGGTAGTTGACCGTGCCGTCGAGCGGGTCGACGACCCAGCGGATGCCACTGGTGCCCTCGCTGGCGGAGCCCTCCTCGCCGAGGAAGCCGTCGCGGGGGCGGTGCTCGGCGATCAGCGTGGTGATCAGCTTCTCGGCGGCGATGTCCATCTCGGTGACGATGTCGATCGGGCTGGACTTGGTGGCGGCGACCGCGAGGTCCACCGGGCGGCCGTCGCGCAGCAGCGCGCCCGCGCGGCGGGCGGCCTCGTGTGCGAGCTGGAGCAGTTCGGTGTGCAGGGGCTCGGGCACGGGGCTCCTCATGCGTAGGGGCTGTCGGTGCCCGCGGCGGCGGGCTTGGGCGTGCGGGCCGGACAGCAGCCCACCGGGCACAGGTCATGACTCGCGCCCAGCGCGCCCAGGGCACACGGTGTCACTCGTCGGCCGCTCTCGGCCGCGGCGCGCTCCAGCACCAGGTCACGGACCGCCGCGGCGAAGCGGGGGTCGGAGCCCACCGTGGCCGAACGGCGCACCGGCAGCCCCAGCTCCGCCGCCTTCGCGGTCGCCTCGGTGTCCAGGTCGTACAGGACCTCCATGTGGTCCGAGACGAACCCGATCGGCACCATCACCGCCGCCGCCACCCCGGCCCCGTGCAGCTCCTCCAGGTGGTCGCAGATGTCCGGCTCCAGCCACGGGATGTGCGGGGCCCCGGAGCGCGACTGGTAGACGAGCTTCCACGGGTGGGCGGTCCCGGTCTCCTCCCGCACCGCCTCCGCGATCAGCCGGGCCACGTCCAGATGCTGCCGGACGTACGCACCGCCGTCACCGTGCCCCTCGACCGGGCCGGAGGTGTCCGCCGCGGCGACCGGGATCGAGTGCGTGGTGAACGTCAGATGCGCGCCGGTCCGGACCTCCTCGGGCAGCTCGGCCAGCGACCGCAGGACGCCCTCGACCATCGGCTCCACGAACCCGGGATGGTTGAAGTAGTGCCGCAGCTTGTCGATCCTCGGCCTTTCCAGGCCCTCCCTCTCCAGCACGGCCAGCGCCCCGGCCAGGTCCTCGCGGTACTGCCGGCAGCCCGAGTACGAGGCGTACGCGCTGGTGGCCAGCACCAGGATCCGGCGCCGCCCGTCGGCGACCATCTCGCGCAGCGTGTCCGTCAGGTACGGCGCCCAGTTCCGGTTGCCCCAGTAGACCGGCAGATCCAGCCCGTGCTCCGCGAAGTCCTTGCGCAGCGCGTCGAGCAGGGCGCGGTTCTGGTCGTTGATGGGGCTGATCCCGTCGAACAGGAAGTAGTGCTGCCCCACTTCCTTGAGCCGTTCCTTGGGGATACCCCTGCCCCGCGTCACGTTCTCCAGGAACGGGACCACTTCGTCCCGGCCTTCGGGACCGCCGAACGAGAGCAGGAGCAAGGCGTCGTAGGGGGTGGCATCGAGCGCTTCTGGCATGCGTCCGATCCTGCCACCCACCACTGACATGCGAGAAACGGCGGGCGGCGAAGGAGGCGGGGACCGCGGGGGCCCACGGCCGGGCTGCTGTCGGGACATGCGCCCGGGCCGGCGTGAGGGCGTGCGCGGGCCGGGCGGAGAGGGGCACGGAGGCGTGCGTTTAGGGTCACCTAACCCGTAAGCTGTATCGGCCAGCTTCACGCCTTACCGAAGTTCGGGCCGCCCGTGGTGACCGGGAGGGGCCGAGCCGAGCCGACGGAGACCCCCGTGCCCAGCCCGTACCGCGCCCTGTTCGCCGCCCCCGGCTCCAAGGGCTTCTCCGCCGCGGGCCTGCTCGGCAGGATGCCGCTGTCCATGATGGGCATCGGCGTGGTCACGATGATCTCCCAGCTGACCGGGCGGTACGGCCTCGCGGGCGCCTTGTCGGCGACCATCGCGCTGGCGGCCGCGGCGATGGGTCCTCAGGTCTCACGCATGGTGGACCGGCACGGACAGCGGCGGGTCCTGCGCCCGGTGACACTCTTCGCGCTCGCGGCGGCCGCCGGGCTGCTGGTCGCCGCGCACTTCGAGTGGCCGGACTGGGTGCTGTTCGTGTGCGCGGCCGGCATCGGCTGCGTCCCGAGCGTCGGCGCGATGATCCGGGCCCGCTGGGCGGCCCTCTACGGAGGCACCCCGCAACTGCACACCGCGTACTCCCTGGAGTCCGTGGTGGACGAGATCTGCTTCATCTTCGGGCCGATCATCTCCATCGGCCTGTCCACGGTGTGGTTCCCGGAGGCCGGACCGCTGCTCGCCGCCTGCTTCCTGGCGGCCGGAGTCTTCTGGCTGACCTCCCAGCGCGCCACCGAGCCCGAGCCGCATCCGCGCGGGCAGCACGCCGGCGGTTCGGCGCTCCGCTCGGCCGGGCTCCAGGTCCTGGTGGCCACGTTCGTGGCGACCGGGACGATCTTCGGAGCCGTCGACGTGGTCACCGTGGCCTTCGCCGAGGAGCAGGGCCACAAGGGCGCCGCGAGCGTCGTCCTGGCGCTCTACGCGGCGGGCTCCTGTCTCGCGGGAGCCGTCTTCGGACTGCTGCACTTCAAGGGGGCGCCCGAACGCAGGTGGCTGCTGGGCATATGCGCGATGGCCGTGAGTATGATCCCCCTCCTACTGGTCGGAAACTTGCCGTTCCTGGCCGTGGCGCTGTTCGTTGCGGGCCTCTCCATCGCTCCGACGATGATCACGACGATGTCCCTCATCGAACAGCACGTACCTCGCGCGAAACTGACCGAAGGCATGACCTGGGTGAGCACCGGACTCGCGGTCGGGGTCGCGCTCGGCTCCTCCGTGGCCGGCTGGGTGATCGACTCCGCCGGCGCCAAGGCCGGGTACGGGGTTCCGGCGGTGTCCGGGGCCGTCGCGGTCGCGGTCGGTTTCCTCGGGTATCGCCGGCTCAGCAGGCCGGTTCCGCAGCGGGGAGGGTCTCATGAGCACCACAGTGAGCGGGAAGAGCGGCACGTGGCGTAACTGGGCGGGGAACGTCACCGCCCGTCCCGTACGGGAGGTCAGCCCTGCCTCGGTCGACGAACTCTCCGCCGCCGTGCGGAAGGCGGCCGAGGACGGCCTGACGGTGAAGGCCGTCGGCACCGGGCACTCCTTCACGGCGGCCGCCGCGACGGACGGCGTATTGATCCGCCCTCAACTGTTGACCGGCATCCGCAAGATCGACCGTACGGCCATGACGGTCACGGTCGAGGCGGGCACCCCGCTCAAGAGACTCAACATGGCCCTCGCACGCGAGGGGCTGTCGCTCACGAACATGGGCGACATCATGGAGCAGACCGTTTCGGGGGCGACCAGCACCGGAACGCACGGCACCGGACGCGACTCGGCCTCGATCGCCGCGCAGATCAAGGGACTCGAACTGGTGACGGCGGACGGCTCGGTGCTGTCCTGTTCCGAACACGAGAACCCGGAGGTCTTCGCGGCGGCCCGAATAGGGATAGGCGCCCTCGGGATCGTCACCGCGATCACCTTCTCCGTGGAGCCCGTCTTCCTGCTCACGGCCCGCGAGGAGCCGATGACCTTCGACAGGGTCACCGCCGACTTCGAGGAACTCTTCACCGAGAACGAGCACTTCGAGTTCTACTGGTTCCCGCACACGGGCAACTGCAACACCAAGCGCAACAACCGCAGCGCGGGCCCCGAGAAGCCGGTGGGGCCGATCCGCGGCTGGATCGAGGACGAGTTCCTCTCCAACGGCGTCTTCCAGGTGGCCAATCTGCTCGGTCGAGCCGTGCCCGCCGCCATCCCGTCGATCGCGAGGCTCTCCAGCCGCGCTCTGTCCGCGCGGACCTACACCGACATCCCGTACGAGGTCTTCACCTCTCCGCGCCGCGTGCGTTTCGTGGAGATGGAGTACGCCGTGCCACGCGAGGCACTCGTCGAGACGCTGCGCGAACTCAAGTCGATGGTCGACCGTTCGTCCCTGCGGGTCAGCTTCCCCGTGGAGGTGCGGACCGCGCCCGCCGACGACATCACCCTGTCCACGGCATCCGGACGGGAGAGCGCGTACATCGCCGTCCACATGTTCAAGGGGACCCCCTATCAGGCGTACTTCACCGCGGCGGAGCGGATCCTCACCGCGCACGAGGGGCGGCCGCACTGGGGCAAGGTGCACACGCGCGACGCCGAGTACTTCTCCAAGGTCTATCCGCGCTTCGGCGAGTTCACGGCGCTGCGGGATCGGCTCGATCCGGATCGGCGCTTTGCGAACGACTACTTGCGGAGGGTTCTGGGGTCGTAGCGGTCGCGCTGGGCGCGGGAGTCGGGGCGTCGCCCCCGGCATCCGGTCCCGAGGACGCGCCGTCGCCGGGCTTCGGCTCTGACGTCGCGCCCCCGCCGCTCCCGCCGCCCAGGTCCCCCGAGCCGTCACTGCCGGTGGACGGGGACGACTCCTCCGGAGCGGCCGGGGCCGTGGACGGCGACGACCCGGTCGAGGGTGCCGTGCCGGGCTCCGGACTTCCCGAGCCGGCGCTGTGCCCCTTGAAGGCGTCGCCGACCGTCGTGCTCGTGCCGTCGCCGCTGAAACTGCGCCCTGAGACGGTTTCGAACGTGGTGATTCCGGCCATCGTGACGCCGAAGACGAGGGCGGTCGCGACCAGCGGCCGCTTCCAGCTCCTGACCCGCGCGCGGTAGACGGTCCCCTCGGTGAACTCGCCGGAGGTGCCGGGCATCTGCCGGGGCTTCGGTTTCGGCTGCACCGTCACGTCACGTATCTGTTCGCCGGTACGCCTGAAGAAGTGCTGGAAGAGCGTTCCTCCGCAGGTGGCGATGGCGCTGACCAGTCCGGCGCCCAAAATCGTCCCGTAGACGCCGAAGTACGAGGCGAGTTTCGCGGCGACCACCGCGGCCACCGCGCTGCCCGCGACTTGAGGGACGCTCAGGTCCACCCGCTTCTTCCTCGGCTCCACGTCGGCACCCGGCTCCTCGCCGCCGACTTCAGGCTTCTCACGCATTCCCGGACCTTGCCTGCCTTTCCCGTACTTGATCGACCGATCGCACGAGAAAGGGACGCACAGGCGAAACGATTAGTTCCGTTTCTGCCGATTACGTGAAGTGCGCCACGTTCCATGATCACGGGAAAGGCGTCAGGGACGGCCAACTACCACCCCCCGCTCGAAGTTGGGCGGCGTGCCGATCCACGCATGTGGCCCGAATGGAGTACTGTTGCGAGCCCTGGGTCCGGACTCCCGCCAGGGTGTCCGGGGCCTTGCAGGACCGCCGGGAGGGGGCTCGTTGCACAGGGTGATGGAGTTCGTCACTTAGCGTTGCGAATAGGTAACCGTGCCATAACGGCGACCCCGGGCCTGTGCCCGACACGCCGGGCAACTCGGCAAGGTTGTGGCAGGCTGCACCCGGGCAGGCCACACTCGACTAGCGGAAGCAGCGACGCACGTGACGTCGGCAGGCACCACCCGGGAGGTCCCCATGCCCGAACTGCGTGTCGTGGCCGTCTCTAACGACGGCACACGGCTGGTGCTGAAGGCTGCGGACAGTACGGAGTACACGCTTCCGATTGACGAGCGTCTGCGCGCCGCCGTACGCGGCGACCGTCCCCGCCTCGGCCAGATCGAGATCGAGGTGGAGAGCCATCTCCGCCCCCGAGACATCCAGGCGCGTATACGCGCCGGAGCTTCCGCGGAGGAAGTCGCACAGCTCGCCGGAATCCCCGTCGATCGCGTACGTCGCTTCGAGGGACCCGTGCTGGCCGAGCGCGCCTTCATGGCCGAGCGCGCCAGGAAGACTCCCGTCCGCCGCCCCGGAGAGAACGCCGGACCCCAGCTCGGCGAGGCCGTCCAGGAACGGCTGCTGATCCGGGGCGCCGAGAAGGACACCGTCCAGTGGGACTCGTGGCGCCGCGACGACGGCACCTGGGAAGTTCTGCTCGTCTACCGGGTCGCGGGTGAACCGCACGCCGCGAGCTGGACCTACGACCCGCCCCGGCGGCTCGTCCAGGCTGTCGACGACGAGGCGCGTTCACTGATCGGCGAGTCCGAGGACCTCGCGGCACCCGAGCCGAGCTTCCCGTTCGTGCCGCGGATCGCCCGGCTGCCCCGCGACCGTCCGCTGGACCGTGCCCTGGACCGGCAGATGGAGCGGCCGAGCCTGCCCCCGCCGCCCCCGGAACCGGTCGAGGAGGCCGAGGACCGGGACTCGCTGACCAGCCTCCTGGAGGCGGTGCCAAGCTTCCGGGGCGACATGGTCGTCCCTGAGCGGCCCGCCACCACCGAGCGGCCCGCCGAGGAGCCCGTCGACGACCCCGAGGCGGAGGAGCCCCCGGCTCCCGCTGCCTCGGCGGGTGCCGGTTCCGCGTACGCGGACGTGCTCATGCCCCGCTCGGTCGGCAGCCATCGCGACCGGCTCGTCGGCGCGACCGACCGCCAGGCCGAGGCCGACGGCGTCCGCCCGGGCCGCAGAGCGGCGGTCCCGAGCTGGGACGAGATCGTCTTCGGCACACGGCGGAAGAAGCAGGACTAGTCAGGTGTACGACGACGGGGCCCGCGCCGATCCGGTGCGGGCCCCGTCGTCGTACACCCGGCGGCGGGGCCGACGGTCACGCCCGGTACGGCGGACCCTGCGCCCCGCCCCGTCACTGCGGGTCGGGGCCCACCGCGACGGGGCGGTCGCCGTCCTGGGACCACTCCGACCACGAACCCGCGTACAGAGCCGCGGGAATGCCGGCCACGGCGAGGGCCAGCACCTCATGGGCTCCTGAGACACCGGAGCCGCAGTAGACGCCGACCTCGGACGTGGGCGTCACGCCGAGGGACTTGAAGCGGTCGGCGAGTTCGGCCGGCGGCAGGAAGTGTCCGTCCTCCGTGACGTTCTCGGCGGTCGGCGCGGAGACGGCGCCCGGGATGTGCCCCCCGACCGGATCGATCGGCTCGACCTCGCCCCGGTACCGCTCACCCGCGCGGGCATCGAGCAGCAGCCCCGTGCGGGCGAGCGCGGCCGCCCCGTCCGCGTCGAGCAACGGCCGGGCGCCGGGCGCCGGTACGAACGTTCCGGGCACCGGCGAGGGGACCTCGGAGGACACCGGCCCGCTCCAGGCGGCGAACCCGCCGTCAAGCACGCGTACCGACGGATGACCCGAATAGCCGAGCAGCCACCAGGCACGCGCGGCGGCCCAGCCCTGCCCTCCGTCGTACACGACCACGTCACGGTTCTCGGCCACGCCGGCGGCCCGCATCGCCGCGCCGAAGACCTCGGGGCCGGGAAGCGGATGGCGGCCCGCCGCACCGGCCGGACCAGCGAGTTCGGAATCCAGATCGACGAAAACGGCACCCGGGATGTGCGCGTTCTCGTACTCGGAGCGCAGGTTGGGGCCGCCCAACTGCCAGCGGACGTCGAGGAGCACCGGTGGGTTCGGACCCGCCAGGTCGCTCGCGAGCTCGGGTGCGGTGATGGTGGCGTTCATGGCCACCATCCTTGCGCACGGGGTGGCCGCGCCGTCCATGTCCGGCTACTGTGCTCCGCCGGACAGGTCCGATCACGAGGCGTGTGGGATCGGGCACATGCTGTACAACCGATGGACACCACGCGGCAATCACTCCGAAACGGATGAGAAACGGCAGATCGGGCATCCTCTCGCCGCGGGCCGCCGGACGGCGGCGCGGCCGGGACGCGCGGCACGACCGGTGGTGCGAACATCGGCACGGGGCGTGCACGCACGCGACTGAGTACGCGTGTTCGCAGGCGGAAGGTGACCGGCCACCGCGAGGGGCCGAGAAGAGAGTGACGATGACCGAGGCACGGGAATCGGCCGGCCCGAACGACACCACGCACGCTCGGCACATGCCCGGCACACCTTGCTGGGTGAGCCTGATGGTGCATGAGATGGCCGCGACCCAGGACTTCTACGGAGCGCTGTTCGGCTGGGAGTTCCAGCCCGGCCCCCAGCAGCTCGGCCCCTACGCGCGAGCGCTGCTCGACGGCCACGAGGTGGCCGGGATCGGCCAGTTGCCGCCCGACCGGCACCTGCCCATCGCCTGGACGCCGTACTTCGCGTCGGCGGACGTGGACCAGACCGCCGAGACGGTACGGCTCAGCGGTGGAACCGTGGGCGTGGGACCGCTCGACGCCGCCGAGGCCGGCCGTCTGGCGATCGCCTCCGACACGTCGGGCGCCGTCTTCGGCATCTGGCAGGTGGTGGCCCACCCCGGCACGGAGATCACCGGCGTGCCGGGCACCCCGGTGTGGAACGAGCTCGTGACGCGCGACACCGAGAGTGTCGTCAAGTTCTACCAGGGGGTCTTCGGCTACGAACTGGAGCCGACCGTCTCGCCCGGCTTCGACTACGTGACCCTGCACATCGACGGCCACCCGGTGGCGGGCATCCACGGGGTCGGGAACACTCTGCCCCGCGACCGCGGTCCGCACTGGCTGACGTACTTCGAGGCCGCCGACGTGGACGACACCGTCCGCCGCGTCACGGAACTCGGCGGGCATCTCATCGGATCGGCCCAGGACTCCCCGTACGGCCGTGTGGCGACCGTGGCGGATCCGGAGGGCGCCACGTTCTCCCTGATCCATGCCGTCACGTGAGGCGGCGAGCCACCGTGCCCGACGGGCCGACGGGCCGACGGGCCGGACGCCAGGGCGTCGGGGCCGGGGAGCAGGCTTCGGGAAAGGGCCCCGGGAACAGGTCTCAGGCCGAGGCGATCGGCAGGACGTCGGGTGACAGGGCGCTCGCGTGGGCCGTGGCGGCTGTCATACGGCGACGGTGGTGCCGGCGGCAGAGGACCTCGTAGCCGATGTCGTCGGGCTGGTTGACGTCGCCGACGACGACCTGGGCGCCCTCGACGACCATCTCGCCGCCCACGGTGCGGGCGTTGTGCGTGGCGCGGGCGCCGCACCAGCACAGGGCCTCCACCTGGAGGACCTCGACCCGGTCGGCCAGTTCGACGAGACGCTGGGAGCCCGGGAAGAGCTTGGAGCGGAAGTCGGTGGTGATCCCGAAGGCGAAGACGTCGACGCCCAGGTCGTCGACCACGCGGGCCAGCTGGTCGATCTGCCGGGGGGCCAGGAACTGGGCCTCGTCCGCGATCACGTAGTCCGCCCGGCCGCCCTGGGAGAGGTGGTCGACCAGATAGGCGTACAGGTCCTGGTCGTCGGCCACCTCGACCGCGTCGGTGACCAGGCCGAGGCGCGAGGAGAGCTTGCCCTCGCCCGCGCGGTCGTCGCGCGTGAAGATCATGCCCTGCAGACCCCGCGCCGAGCGGTTGTGCTCGATCTGGAGAGCCAGCGTGGACTTCCCGCAGTCCATCGTTCCGGAGAAGAACACCAGCTCGGGCATGGGGAGTTGAGTACCTTTCGGCAACGGAGGCAGGGGAAAGGAAGGAGGGCGTCAGGAGCGTACTTGGAGGAGCGGCACCAGCTGCTCGACGGGGGTCATCGAACCGTGGTTGCCGACCATCGCCGACTCCTTCGGCTCCCGCTCGGACGCGATGATCAGGACGTCGTCCTGGGCGGCCGCGACGACGTCACCCAGTCGGGCGTACACCCGCTCGTCGACCTGCGGGCCGAACCAGCCCGCCGCGATCGCCTCGTCCCGGGAGGCGATCCAGAACTGCTCGCCGAGGACCTCGCGCCAGCAGGCGAGCACGTCCGCCTCGGCTCCCGGGACCGCGTACACATGGCGGGCACGGCCTTCGCCGCCCAGCAGGGCGACCCCGGCGCGCAGCTCCCAGTCCTCGTCGAAGTCGATGCGGTGCTGCTCGTCGAACGGGATGTCGATCATGCCGTGGTCGGCTGTGACGTACAGCGACGAGCGCGGCGGCAGCTGCTCCGCGAGGCGCTGGACCAGCCGGTCGACGTACATCAGCTGGCCGCGCCAGGGGTCCGAGTCGACGCCGAAGCGGTGGCCCTTGCCGTCCACCTCCGCGTAGTACGTGTAGACCAAGGAGCGGTCCCCGGCGGCCAGTTGCTCGGCCGCGAAGTCCATGCGCTCCTCGCCGGTCAGCCGGCCGTGGAACGTCCCGCCGCTCAGCGCGATCTTGGTCAGCGGTGTGTTCTGGAAGGTGGGCGAGGAGACCTGGGCGGTGTGCACACCCGCCGCGTCGGCCAGCTGGAAGATCGTGGGGTAGGGCTGCCAGGCACGCGGATCGGTCCACGGGTTCCAGCGGAGCTGGTTCATCAGCTCGCCGGTGGCGGGGTTGCGCGCGGTGTAGCCGGGCAGGCCGTGCGCGCCCGGGGGCAGGCCGGTGCCGACGGAGGCGAGGGAGGTCGCGGTGGTGGCCGGGTAGCCCGCGGTGATGGGACGGCCTGTGCCGCCCCGCGAGGACGCCAGGAGCGACGTCATGAAGGGCGCCTCGTCCGGGTGGGCCCTGAGCTGCTCCCAGCCGAGACCGTCGATCAGGAACACGCAGTTCCGGTCGGCTGCCGTCAGCTCCGGTATGGCGGCCCTCGCGCCGGGCACGGACATGCCGGCGGCGAGCGTGGGCAGCAGATCGGCCAGCGAGCCGGCGCCGTACTCGGGGACGGGCGCGGAGCCGATGGCGAGCGGTTCCGGGTGGTCCCAGGTGGGCAGGGCCATCAGCGGGTGGTGTCCGCGGTCGCCTCGGAGAGGGACTGTGCGAAGGCGAGGGCCTGACGGACGGTCTCCGGGCCGTCCCCGGCTTCGCTGACGCGCAGGCTCAGGTCGTCGGCCGTCGAGTTGCCCGTGTAGCCGTGATCGGCCTCGCAGTTGGCGTCACCGCAGGCGGCCGGTTCCAGGTCGATGCGGGAGACGGCGCCCCAGCCGATGGTCAGGACCACCTCGCGGGGCAGCGTGCCGGGGGTGTACGACTCGGGGTTCGCGACGACGCGGCTGACGACGACGGACGAGATCCGGCCGATCTTGACCGACTCCGTCGAGGTCGTGGCGTACGGCGTCGGGGACGTGGTGTCCGCGTTCTGCTCGT
Source organism: Streptomyces sp. NPDC005141 (assembly GCF_053599975.1). NCBI lineage: Bacteria > Bacillati > Actinomycetota > Actinomycetes > Kitasatosporales > Streptomycetaceae > Streptomyces > Streptomyces sp. NPDC005141. The sequence goes on from NZ_JBSFYW010000001.1 coordinate 172,872, forward strand.
CGGTGTGGCTGACGATGAAGCGGTTGCCGGTGAGGACGAGCACAGTGACGTGCCGGCGCACCTCGTTCGCGTCGAACGTCGTCTCCTGGTGGACCAGGTACGACCGGATGGTCTCGCCGCCGATCGCGGCCTCCACCGCCTCGGCCACGAGGGCCGGGTAGTAGCCGCTGCGCTCGATCGCCGCTCGCAGCCCCTGGGTCGTCGTACTGGTCTTGGCCATGTCGTCCATCCTACGGGGGCCCACTGACTGCGAGGCACCGCTCGCGGCGGTCTGTCGTGGACGGAACAGATCCAACGAGCGACGGCGACCGGGAGGACGTGCGTACGGCGGCAGCGGCGACGCGGCCGGGACCGGGGAGCGCTGCGGCGCACCGGACGGGTGGCGGACGAGCGGGGCAGCACCTGGGACCACGGACAGACGTCCGGGACGAGGACTTCCCCGGCGGCACCGCGCGGGCGACGGCCGGCGGGCAGGGCCTGACCAGGTCAGGCCGCGCACCGGCTGGGGGCAGTGCCCGTCGGACGCCCCGGGTTGCCCGGACAGCTCAGACGACTCAGGCGACTCAGACGACAGGCAGTGTCCGGGGGCCGAGGTCGTCCCGGAGCGGGGCGCGGGCCAGTCGTACCGTGGCCCCCAGCACGCTCAGACCGGTCGGGGCGACCACCACCGGCTCCAGCGAGACCGCGACGACCTCGGGGTGGTCGTCGACCAGCCGGGACACCCGCAGCATGAGTTCTTCGAGGGCCGCCGTGTCGACCGGCGCGGAGCCCCGCCAGCCGAACAGCAGCGGTGCCGTCCGGATCGACCGGACCAGTGAGGTCGCGTCCCGGTCGGTGACCGGAATCAGCCGGTGCGCCGTGTCCCCGAGCAACTCGGAGGCGGCTCCGGCGAGCCCGAAGGAGAGCACCGCCCCGGCCGCCGGGTCGATCACCGCGCGGACGACCGTGTCGACGCCGCGCGGCGCCATCCCCTGCACGACCGGGCGCAGCACCGTCGGTGTCCCGAACAGCTCGGTCAACTCCGTGTACGCCCGGCGCAGTTGTTCCTCGTCCGCCAGGTCCAGCCGTACGCCGCCCAGGTCGGCGCGGTGCCGCAGGTGCGGGGCGGTGGTCTTGAGGGCCACGGGGTAACCGAGGGAGCGCGCGGCCGCCACGGCGTCGTCCGGTGTGGGGGCGGGCAGGGCACGGTGGACGTCGATGCCGTACCGCCCGAGCAGCGCCCCCGTCTCCTCGCCTCCGAGCGTCAGCCCCTCCCCGCGCGCGAGGAGGTCGTCGATCAGCTGCGCCGCTCCCTTTTCGTCGATGTCCTCGTACTCCGGCACCTTGCCGGGCTCGCCGGCGTCCATGCGCCACTGGGCGTACTTGACGGCTTCGGCGAGGGCGCGGACGGCTCGCTCGGCGGCGGGGTAGGCGGGGATGAGCCGGGAGTCCGACGCGGCGTCGGCGCTCACCGCGGTGGGCGAGCGGTCCGCGGGGTGGAACCGGGCGCCGGGCGCCGCACCGGGTGCCGTCTCGGCGGGCTGGGGAGCGGTGCTCGCGGCGGCGGACAGTGCCTCGGCGAGCCCGCCCAGTTCGACGTGCACCACGAGCACGGGTTTCGCCGGAGCCGCCGCGGCGGAGGACCGGAGGGCCTCGGCCAGCGCCGCGTCGGCGGCCGGGGTCTCCCCCACCGCCGGTATGGCCGTCACGACCACGGCGTCACAGCCGTCGTCGGCGAGGGCCTCGGACAGCGCCCGGTGGAAGTCCTCCGCCGAGGCCGCCGTGGTCAGGTCACGCGGCGGCAGGGGCCTGAGCCCTTCGGCGAGACACGCGTCGTACGTCAGAAGCCCCAGCGACTCGGAGTTCCCGAGGATCGCCACGCGGGGTCCCCTGGGGAGCGGCTGGCGCGCCAGCAGGAGGCCCGCGTCGACGAGTTCGGTGATCGTGTCCACCCGGATCACTCCGGCCTGGCGCAGGAGCGCGGACACGGTGGTGTGCGGCAACCGGGTGGCCCGTACGGCGTGCCCCTGGGGTGCGGCTCCGCCGTGCCGCGCCCCCTGGACCACGACCAGAGGTTTCGCCGCCGCCGTCCGTCGCGCGAGGCGGGTGAACTTGCGCGGGTTGCCGATGGATTCGAGGTACATCAGGGCGACGTCGGTGTCCGGGTCGTCGTACCAGTACTGAAGGACGTCGTTGCCGGACACGTCCGCCCGGTTCCCCGACGAGATGAAGGTCGACACGCCGGTCACGCCCGTGACGCCACCGCCTCGCCGGTGCAGCCGGGACAACAGGGCGATGCCGATGGCACCGGACTGCGCGAACAGGCCGATCCGGCCCGGGCGGGGCATCTGGGGAGCGAGCGAGGCGTTCAGACGCACTTCGGGGGAGGTGTTGATGACTCCGAAGGCGTTGGGCCCGATGATGCGCATCCCGTACGTGCGCGCCTGCCGTACGAGTTCGCGCTGGCGCTCACGTCCTTCGGCGCCGCTCTCGGCGTACCCGGCGGAGACCACCACGAGTCCCTGCACGCCGTGTTCGCCGCATTCCGTGACGACCTCGGGGACCTGCTCGGCGGGCACGGCGACGACGGCCAGGTCGACGGGCTCGGCGATGTCCCGGACGGAGCGGTGGGCCGGGACTCCGTCGAGTTCCTTCTCCTGGAGCGCCGTGTTCACGGCGTACAGGCGTCCGGTGAACCCGGCCTCGCGCAGGTTGTCGAGGACGCTGCGGCCGACACCACCGGGTGTGCGCCCGGCGCCGATGACGGCGACCGAGCCGGGGGCGAGCAGCCGCTGCACGGACCGGGCCTCGGCGCGCTGTTCCCGCGCACGCTGCACGGCGAGCGACCGGTCGGTGGGTTCGAGGTCGAACTCCAGGCGTACGACGCCGTCCTCGAAGCTGCGCTTCTGGGTGTACCCGGCGTCCGTGAACACCTTGATCATCTTGTTGTTGGCGGGCAGCACCTCGGCGGCGAAGCGGCGGATGTCGCGTTCACGGGCCACGGCCCCGATGTGCTCGAGCAGGGCCGAGGCGACGCCGCGGCCCTGATGGGCGTCCTGCACGAGGAAGGCGACCTCGGCCTCGTCGGCGGGCGAGGACGCGGGCAGGCCGTCGGCGTCGATCCGGTCGTAGCGCACGGTGGCGATGAACTCGCCGCCCACCGTGGCCGCGAGACCCACCCGGTCCACGAAGTCGTGGTGGGTGAACCGGTGGACGTCCTTGGCGGACAGGCGCGGATACGGCGCGAAGAAGCGGTAGTACTTCGACTCGTCGGACACCTGCTCGTAGAAGCTGACCAGGCGTTCGGCGTCGTCCACGGTGATGGGCCTGATGCGCGCGGTGCCGCCGTCGCGCAGCACCACGTCGGCCTCCCAGTGAGCGGGGTACTCGTGCCGGTCCGACGAGGTCTGCATGGGCCCCAGAGTACGGCTCGCGTAGGACAACGGCGCGAGGCAGTCTGTGGAGACGGACGCCGGAGCGAGACCGCGGTCCGCCATCACCGCGGACGGACGAAGGACCGCCCGGGCACGCCTCACGATATGGGACACTGGTCTAGACAACCCGGAACACCCGAAGGGCAGCATCACATGGCTGAGCGCCGCGTCAACGTCGGCTGGAACGAGGGCCTCCACGCCCGCCCCGCCTCCATCTTCGTCCGGGCCACCACGGCCTCCGGCATCCCCGTGACGATCGCCAAGGCCGACGGCAACCCCGTCAACGCGGCCTCCATGCTCGCGGTCCTCGGCCTGGGCGCCCAGGGCGGCGAAGAGATCGTCCTCGCGTCGGACGCCGAGGGCGCGGACGTCGCTCTCGACCGTCTGGCGAGGCTCGTCGCCGAGGGGCTCGACGAACTCCCCGAGACCGTCTGAGCCCACAAGGCACCCGGGACACCTACGGCTGAGCCGCGCCACCCCTTCTCCGGGCGGCGCGGCTCAGCCGTTTTCCGTACCCCGTTCAGGAATTCCCCGGCGGAACGCGCGACCCGCGCCGCACGGTCACGAGAATAGCGCTCGCCGAAATTCCTGGCGCGCGAACAAAAGGGCATCAGAAATAGGCCCCTGCCGAATATCCCTCTTTGTATACGGCGCCCGTGTTAATGACGCGGGCCCGTCATGTTTACGGGATGTTGCGAAGTTCTCACACGTTCCGGCCGATCTCCGCCGCCGGGAAAGCGGAGCCGGTGCGCGGTCGTCGCACGCTCGGCGTGCAGGGCCGTGATCGCGCGGGCCCGCTCGCTGTCGCCGCGGGCGACCGCGTCCACGATGCCGCCGTGCTCCGCCCAGGACTCCGCGGGATTGGCCGGCGCCTCCACCGAGTACATCCAGGCGATCTTGTGTCGCAGCTGGGCGAGTGTGGAGGTCAGCGCCGGGCTGCCGGACGCCTGTGCGAGCGTCTCGTGGAACCAGCCGCCCAGGGAGCGCAGATCCTCGCTGTGGCCTCTCCTGGAACGTTCCTGCCCCAGCCTGACCAGGCCCCGGAGCACCTTGAGGTGGGCCTCCGTGCGCCGCTGGGCGGCCCGCGCGGCACCCAGCGGCTCCAGCAGCATCCGCATCTCCAGGAGGTCCGCCGCCTCCTGTTCGGTGGGTTCCGCGACGCACGCGCCCGCGTGCCGGCGGGTGACCACGAAGCCCTCGGCCTCCAGCGTGCGCAGGGCCTCGCGCACGGGGACGCGCGAGACGCCGTAGCGCCGCGCGAGCAGTTCCTCGGTCAGCCGGCCGCCACGCTCGTAGACACCCGCGACGATGTCGTCACGGATCGCCGTGCATACCGAGTGCGCCGGAATACGCATGACCGGACCTCCGCTTTAATCCCCGCGAAACGCCATCGATTGACGCTTGTTCAGTGACTCTATTGCAGGAAGCCGGAATTTCCGATGGCAGGCCTGAATCCATGGATATTTTTTGGACAGACGGCCTCGGGAAACGATGATGCCCCGGCTCGGTGAGCCGGGGCATCGAAAGCGGTGGAGAAGCGGCGAAGCGGTCGTCAGACGTTGACGCCGTGCGTACGCAGGTACGCGACCGGGTTCATGTCCGAGCCGTACTCGGCGGTCGTACGGGCCTCGAAGTGCAGGTGCGGACCGGTGGTGTTGCCGGTGTCCCCGGAGAGAGCGATCTGCTGCCCCGGAGTGACCGTCTGGCCCACGGACACACCGATGGACGAGAGGTGGCCGTACATGGTGTACGTGCCGTCGTGCATCTTGATCACGACTTGATTGCCGTAGGCACCGCCCCAGCCGGCCGTGACGACCGTGCCGGAGCCGACGGCGTGAACCGAGGTGCCGGACGCGGCGTGGAAGTCGACGCCGGTGTGGCTGCCGGAGGACCAGAGGCTGCTGCTGGCCTGGTAGCCGGTGGAGACGTACGAACCGGTGATCGGCATGACGAAGGTGTTCAGGCGCTTGCGCTCGGCCTCGCGGGCGGCGCGCTCCTTGTCCTCGCGGGCCTTCGCGGCCTGCTCGGCCGCGTGCCTGCGGGCGGTCTGCTCGGCCTTCTTCCGCGCGGCGGCCTCGTCGGCGGCGCGCTGCTGCGCGAAGGCCTGGGCGTCGATCTGGTCGGCGACCGAGTCGCCGATGATGACGGCCTGGGTCAGCCCGGTCTGCTCGACGGAGGATTCCGCGGCGAAGGCGGGGGCGGCCAGGGTTCCGATGACACCGGTGGTGGTCAGGGCCGCGACGCCGACGGCGCTCGTGGTCGTGCTGTGCACCCGGTTCGGACGACGATGCTTCCCGGTGCCACAGGTGAACGCCATGTAGGGGCTGATCCTTTCCTTCCCTCTCGCCTACCGGGTTAGCTGACGGGTTCGGAGCAGGAAGGTCTCCTACGGACTCCCTCCTGGGAGGGCGTCCGATTCACCCCAGGGACTACGTGTGGGTCCCCGGCTCCCCTGGCTCGCGCCATGCGGGGACTCGGCGATGACTGTCCGGTGCCGCGGGCGCGGCGCACTGCCTGACGAACAGCCGGACCGACGCTAAACGGGGTGTCATTCGAACAACAAACAGATCACGGTTTTTGTAGCGCATCCCACAGACCAGAAGGGCAACCTCCATACCAATACGGACATCTTGGGGACGGCTTCCGGGTAAAAGGGGGCCCTGGTGACTCTTCGGTCACCAGGGCCCCCTCGGTCGCGCGGGCTCTACTCGGCGGTCACCACGCTGACTTCACCGATTCCGAGCGCCTTGACGGGCTCCTCGATCTGCGCGGCGTCGCCCACCAGTACGGTCACCAGACGGTCCGTCGGAAAAGCGCTCACGGCGGCCGCGGTGGCCTCCACGGTGCCGGTGGCGGCCAGTTGCTGATAGAGCGTCGACTGGTAGTCGTCCGGCAGGTACTGCTCGACCTGGTCGGCGAGCGTGCTCGCGACGGCCGCCGCCGTCTCGAACTTGAGGGGCGCCACGCCCACCAGGTTCTGCACGGCGATGTCCCGCTCGGCGTCGGTCAGCCCCTCGGCCGCGAGGGTGCGCAGCACCTTCCACAGGTCGTCGAGCGCCGGACCCGTGTTCGGGGTGTCCACCGAGCCGCTGATGGCGAGCATCGCGACGCCCGTGCCGTCCGGCGCGGCGCGCAGGACCTGACCGAACGCCCGTACGCCGTAGGTGTAGCCCTTCTCCTCGCGCAGGACGCGGTCGAGGCGCGAGGTGAGGGTGCCGCCGAGGCAGTACGTGCCGAGCACCTGGGCCGGCCACACACGGTCGTGCCGGTCGGCGCCGACACGGCCGATGAGCAGCTGCGTCTGGACGGCGCCGGGGCGGTCGACGATGATCACGCGCCCGGTGTCGTCGGCGTTCACCGGCGGCACGGGACGCGGCTCGGCCGACGAACCGGTCCAGGAGCCGACTGTGTCGCCGAGCAGTTCGTCGAGGTCGACGCCGGTCAGGTCGCCGACGACGACGGCGGTGGCCGTCGCGGGGCGAACGTGCTTCTCGTAGAAGGCGCGTACGGCCGCGGAGTCGATCGTCTGGACGGTCTCCTCGGTGCCCTGGCGCGGGCGCGACATGCGCGCGCTCGCCGGGAACAGCTCCTTGGAGAGCTCCTTGGCGGCACGACGGGCCGGGTTGGCCGTCTCGTGCGGGATCTCGTCCAGCCGGTTGCGCACCAACCGCTCGACCTCGCTGTCCGCGAACGCGGGTGCCCGCAGGGCGTCACTGAGCAGGCCGAGTGCCTTGGCCAGGCGCGAGACGGGCACTTCGAGGGACAGGCGTACGCCGGGGTGGTCGGCGTGCGCGTCGAGCGTGGCGCCGCAGCGCTCCAGCTCGGCGGCGAAGTCCTCGGCCGAGTGCTTGTCGGTGCCCTCGGAGAAGGCGCGCGCCATGATCGTGGCGATGCCGTCCAGGCCCGCGGGCTCGGCCTCCAGGGGCGCGGCGAGGATGATCTCGACGGCGACGACCTGCTGGCCGGGGCGATGGCAGCGCAGCACGGTCAGGCCGTTGTCCAGGGTGCCGCGCTCGGGGGCGGGAAAGGCCCACGGCCTGGGGCTGCCGGCCTGGGGCTGCGGATGGAAGTCCATGGTGGCGAGCTCGGTCACTTCGCCGCCTCCTCGTCGGTCTCGTCAGCGGCGTCGGTCGTTTCGGGTGCGGTCGGCTCGTAGACGAGCACCGCGCGGTTGTCGGGGCGCAGGCGGGCCTTGGCGATCTCCTGGACCTCCTCCGCGGTGACGTCGAGAACGCGCCGCACGGCGGTCAGGGCGAGCTGCGGGTCGCCGAACAGGACGGCGTACCGGCACAGTTCGTCGGCGCGGCCCGCGACGGTGCCGAGCCGGTCCAGCCACTCGCGCTCCAACTGGGCCTGCGCGCGCTCCATTTCCTCGGCCGTGGGGCCCTCCGCGGCGAACCGGGCGAGCTCCTCGTCGACGGCGGCCTCGATGACCGGGACCTCGACGTCGCCGGACGTCTTCACGTCCAGCCACCCCAGGGAGGGCGCTCCGGCGAGGCGCAGCAGGCCGAACCCGGCCGCGACGGCGGTGCGGTCACGGCGTACGAGCCGGTTGTAGAGCCGGGAGGACTCGCCGCCGCCGAGAACGGTGAGCGCGAGGTCGGCCGCGTCGCACGCGCGCGTGCCGTCCTCCGGGAGCCGGTAGGCGGCCATCAGGGCGCGCGCAGGGACCTCTTCCTCGACGACCTCGCGCAGCTGCTCGCCGATGGTGTCGGGCAGCGAGCCGTCACGCGGGGCGGCCTTGCCGTCGTGGCCGGGGATGGAACCGAAGTACTTCTCGACCCAGGCGAGCGCCTGCTCCGGGTCGATGTCCCCGACGACCGACAGAACCGCGTTGTTGGGCGCGTAGTAGGTGCGGAAGAACGCGCGGGCGTCCTCCAGGGTGGCCGCGTCCAGGTCCGTCATCGACCCGATCGGGGTGTGGTGGTACGGGTGGCCCGCGGGGTACGAGAGCGCGGTGAGCTTCTCGAACGCGGTGCCGTACGGAACGTTGTCGTAGCGCTGCCGGCGTTCGTTCTTGACGACGTCGCGCTGGTTCTCCATGGACTCGTCGTCCAGGGCCGCGAGCAGCGAACCCATGCGGTCGGCCTCCAGCCAGAGGGCGAGCTCCAGCTGGTGGGTGGGCATGGTCTCGAAGTAGTTGGTGCGTTCGAAACTCGTCGTGCCGTTGAGCGAGCCGCCGGCGCCCTGCACGAGTTCGAAGTGACCGTTGCCGTGGACCTGCTTGGAGCCCTGGAACATCAGGTGCTCGAAGAGGTGGGCGAGTCCGGTCCGGCCCTTGACCTCGTGGCGCGAGCCGACGTCGTACCAGAGGCACACCGCCGCGACCGGGGTCAGATGGTCCTCGGAGAGCACCACGCGCAGGCCGTTGGCCAGGCGGTGCTCGGTCGCTGTCAGGCCGCCGGAGCCTGCCTCAGCTGTGGCCGTGTGACCCATGGGCATGTACGTCCCTTCGATCGCGGAACTGCGTCATTCCTGTCGGTCCTGCCACTGTATGCAAGCGCGCGGACGGCTGGCGAAGTTCCCGCACCTCGTACGCCGAGAGCGAGACTTACGCGTGTCCCTGACACACCCCGGAGAATCCCCCGAGAACCACCGCGAAGGGGCCTGGGGCCCGCCGGGTACCGGGCCCGGGGGCTGCTCGGAAGCGGTCTCGGCGGCGTCCGGGGAGGGCCCCGCGGGGGCGCTATGGACGGGTCGCGGTCCGGGTTGTCAGTGGGGCGGTCCACAATGGTGCGCGTCAGAACCCGTTCATGCCCCGGCAGAGACTGTGAAGGAGCCGCAGCAGCGATGGCCCGCCGCAGCACGAAGACCCCGCCGCCCGACGACTCGTACGAGGAGAAGATCCTCGACATCGACGTCGTGGACGAGATGCAGGGCTCCTTCCTCGAATACGCGTACTCGGTCATCTACTCGCGAGCCCTGCCGGACGCCCGAGACGGCCTCAAGCCGGTGCACCGCCGCATCGTGTACCAGATGAACGAGATGGGCCTGCGCCCCGACCGCGGCTATGTGAAGTGTGCCCGCGTCGTCGGCGAGGTCATGGGTAAGCTCCACCCGCACGGCGACGCGTCCATCTACGACGCCCTGGTGCGTCTGGCGCAGCCCTTCTCCATGCGTCTGCCCCTGGTCGACGGCCACGGCAACTTCGGCTCGCTCGGCAACGACGACCCGCCGGCCGCGATGCGTTACACCGAGTGCCGGATGGCCGACGCGACGTCGTTGATGACGGAGTCCATCGACGAGGACACGGTCGACTTCTCGCCCAACTACGACGGCCAGGAGCGGGAGCCGGTAGCCCTGCCCGCCGCCTTCCCGAACCTCCTGGTCAACGGCTCGTCGGGCATCGCGGTCGGCATGGCGACCAACATGCCGCCGCACAACCTCGGCGAGGTCATCGCCGCCGCCCGTCACCTCATCCGGTACCCGGGCGCCGACCTCGAGACGCTGATGAAGCACGTCCCGGGCCCCGACCTGCCCACCGGCGGCCGGATCGTCGGCCTCTCCGGGATCAGGGACGCGTACGAGACGGGGCGCGGCACTTTCAAGATCCGCGCCACGGTTTCGGTGGAGGACGTCACGGCGCGCCGCAAGGGCATCGTCGTCACCGAACTGCCGTTCACCGTCGGCCCGGAGAAGGTGATCGCCAAGATCAAGGACCTGGTCGGCGCGAAGAGGCTCCAGGGCATCGCCGACGTCAAGGACCTCACCGACCGCGCGCACGGACTGCGTCTGGTCATCGAGATCAAGAACGGCTTCGTGCCGGAGGCGGTCCTCGAACAGCTCTACAAGCTGACGCCGATGGAGGAGTCCTTCGGCATCAATAACGTGGCGCTGGTGGACGGTCAGCCGCTCACCCTGGGCCTCAAGGAGCTGCTGGAGGTCTACCTCGACCACCGCTTCGAGGTCGTGCGCCGCCGCAGCGAGTTCCGCCGCAGCAAGAAGCGCGACCGGCTGCACCTGGTCGAGGGGCTCCTCGTCGCCCTCCTGGACATCGACGAGGTCATCCGCCTGATCCGCTCCAGCGACAACTCGGCGCAGGCCAAGGAACGCCTGATCGAGCACTTCTCGCTCTCCGAGATCCAGACGCAGTACATCCTGGACACGCCGCTGCGCCGCCTCACCCGGTTCGACCGCATCGAGCTGGAGTCGGAGCGCGACCGGCTCAACGGCGAGATCGACGAGCTGACCGGCATCCTGGACTCGGACGCGGAGCTGCGCAAGCTGGTCTCCGGCGAACTGGCCGCGGTGGCCAAGAAGTTCGGCACCGACCGGCGTACGGTCCTCCTGGAGTCCGCCGGCTCCCCCGCGGCGACGGTCTCGCTCCAGGTCGCCGACGACCCGTGCCGGGTGCTGCTGTCCTCGACGGGACTTCTGGCGCGTACGGCCACCGGTGATCCCTTCGGGGAGGACTCCGACGGCAAGCGCACCAAGCACGACGTGATCGTCTCCGCGGTGCCCGCGACGGCACGCGGCGAGATCGGTGCCGTCACGTCACTCGGCCGCCTCCTCCGCCTGAACGTGATCGACCTCCCGCGGCTCCCCGAGACGGCGTCGGCGCCCAATCTCTCCGGCGGTGCTCCGGTCTCGGAGTTCCTGTCCGCCCTGGAGCCGGACGAGACGGTGATCTGTCTGGCGACGCTCGACGAGACATCGCCGGGCCTGGCCATCGGCACGGAGCAGGGTGTCGTCAAGCGTGTGGTGCCCGACTACCCCTCGAACAAGGAGGAGTTGGAGGTCATCACCCTCAAGGACGGCGACCGGATCGTCGGCGCGGTCGAGCTGCGCACCGGTGAGGAGGACCTGGTCTTCATCACGGACGACGCCCAGTTGCTGCGCTACCAGGCCTCGCAGGTGCGCCCGCAGGGCCGCGCCGCCGGTGGCATGGCCGGCATCAAGCTGACCGACGGCGCGAAGGTGATCTCCTTCACGGCCGTCGACCCGGCGGTCGACGCGGTGGTGTTCACGGTGGCGGGTTCGCGCGGGACGCTGGACGACTCCGTCCAGACCACGGCCAAGCTGACTCCCTTCGACCAGTACCCGCGCAAGGGTCGCGCCACGGGCGGTGTGCGCTGCCAGCGTTTCCTGAAGGGCGAGGACTGCCTGTCGCTGGCCTGGGCAGGTCCGACGCCGGGACGCGCGGCGCAGAAGACCGGCATGCCCGTCGACCTGCCGGAGATCGACCCGCGCCGTGACGGCTCGGGTGTGTCGCTGGGGAAGCCGGTGTCGGTGGTCGCGGGCCCGGTCTAGTCCGCGGTCAGCCCTCCGGGCTCGGCTCCTGTACGTAGCGGAGGACGCCCCACATGCTGTGTTCATCGGCGTGCGGGGCGTCCTCTTCGCATGCCTCGAGCTCTTTGGTCAGCGCCACCGTGTCGATTCCGGAGCCGATGAGGACGAGCTGGGTGAGCCGCCCGTCCGTACCGGCCCATGGCTCGGGATAGAAGCGCAGGAACCGTCCGACGGCGTGCACGGCGTAGCGGTTGCGGGAGTCCTGGACGCCGAAGTCGACGTACCCCTTGATCCGGTAGAGCCCTTCGGGCCTGCTGTCGAGGAAGGCCATCAACCGCCTCGGTCCCAGCGGCACTTCGGAGGTGAAGGAGAGGGATTCGTAGGCGGAGTGCAGATGACCGGAGTGGCCACGCTCCCCGTGACCGCTCGCCTCCGGGCCGTCCTCCTCGTGATCGTGGAGATCGTCGAAGGACAGCTGTCCGACGCGCTCCTCGCTCGGCCTGCAGTCGAAGAGGAACTCCGGATCGACTCGGCCGTAGGTCGCGGGGACGACCGCGGCGCGGTTGGCGAGCTCCCGGACGACGCGCAGCACGCCCTCGCCGTCGTCGGCCCGGTCGATCTTGTTGAGGACGACGAGGTCGGCCAGGGCGAGGTGGCGGTCGATCTCGGGATGCTTCTCCCGTGTGCCGACGAACTCGGCGGCGTCGACGACCTCGACGAGCCCTCCGTACACGATGCCCGGATGCTCGCTGGCGAGGACCATACGCACGAGTTCCTGGGGCTCGGCGAGCCCGCTCGCCTCAATGACGATGACGTCGATTCGGGCGGATGGTTGAGCGAGTCGATCCAGATATTGATCAAGCTCGCCGACATCGACCGCACAGCACAGACACCCGTTGCCGAGCGACACGGTGGAGTCACCGAGCGCTCCGGCCACCGCCATCGCGTCGATCTCGATCGCCCCGAAGTCGTTGACGACGGCTCCGATGCGGCTGCCGCCACTGCGGTGCAGGAGATGGTTGAGCAACGTGGTCTTGCCGGAGCCCAGGAAGCCGGCGAGAACGATGACCGGGATCTGCCGGAGACTCGACTGACTCACCATGCGCCCTCTCTGAACCTGTGCGCGCACCGGCTCACGGGACCGGCGCTCATGCGGGGAATGAATGCCGACCAAGCATACGAGCGGGAGGAAACGCCCCGAAGTGAACGATTGTTAGCGGCGCTCGCGGGGCACACGTTGGACATGGCGCCGGTGAACGCGACCCGCACATCCCTCCGTGCGCCTCCTCTCCGCCTCCCTGCCGATCAGAGCCGCTCGGCAACACTGGGGGGCGGCAAGCGCGCCGCCCACCGCTCGCCGGTCCGCTCCCTGTCGCCCACAACCGACGACCGGCGGACGGTCGCCTGATTCGGGGGTTGACATGACCACACGGAAATTGAAAGTACGTGGGTTGAGTTCCGCTGCCGCGGCAGCGGTCGGCCTGCTGACAGGGGCCGCCGTCACCCTCGTCGCGCAGCGAACGACGCTCGACGCGTTGCACTCGCGGATCGAACTGCTCGAACAGGCCGCCCAGACCCAGCGGCAGGCCAACCTCGCCCACCAACAGCGGCTTCACTGGGAACTGTTGAGCAAGGCCATGGACGATCCCGAACTGGCCGAGGTGCTGGACGCGTACGAGGGGACCGTCTCCCCGAGGAAGCAGCGCCAGTTCCTCTTCACCAACGCCTTGTACACAAACGCGCTCTGCTACTACCGCATGGGCAACATGACCCGCGAGGAATTCTTCGGCTTTGCCCGCGGTTGGCTCCAACACCCGATCTTCCGCGAGTACTGGTATGCAACACGCCCTCATCGAGCAAGCCTCATCAGCACATCAGAAGAGGCCCAAATCGGACTTATGGTCGAAGATCTCCTCGCGCAACTGGAGGAAACAGACACGGACGAGTGGTGGGTCGTGGGTGAACCGCCGAGCGAGTAGCGCCCTTCGCTCGCCACGCTCCGGCGCAAACACGGTCACCCGCGCCACCCTGGCAGGCGGATCACACCTTCGGGCGATAACGAACCAGTAAACCGCCGCGTTTCTCCAGATGCCATCAGGGTTGACTACTGCGCTATTACGTTTGGGTCGATCCCCACCGAACCGTCGCTCCACGCCGCCCGGTCCGAGGGCGCGGCCCCACAGGGCGGCGTCGCACCGCGCAGCAACAGCGCGTAGCCAATCCCACCTCGAGATCAAAGGGAATCAAGAACAGTGAGCCAGATCATCCGTCGGATTGGCACTCCTCCGAGCTTGCGAGGAAGTACGTCCGGTGCCAATTGCCCAGACATTTTCGAACTGTCCGACGGCAGGTTCGCTGTGATCGGAACAGATGTCACCGAGACGCTCGACGCCGATCTCCCCCCCGACGCATCCCGGGCAGACTACGAAAGAATCGTCGTGGTGTCCCGTGAAACCCTTATCCACGCGAAGGCGGATATTCCCGACGTATAGGGACCGAGCGCCGCACTCTCACGCGAGTACGGCACACCATCACATCGCTATGCGTTCGCTTTGACCTCGGTAGCCCCGATCTGCCCGCCGTCCCTGTCCGGCGGGTAGCCACGGGACGACCCACACCGTGACCCCAGGGTCACCGCACGAAAGGCCGAGACAATGACGACTGTCGTCCGTCGGATCGGTGCCTCTCCCCGTGCACGAGGCAGCGCCACTGGCCAGTCCTGTCCCGACATCTTCGAACTCAGCGACGGCAACTTCGCTGTCATCGGGCGCGAGGCCACCGAAGAGCTCGAGCCAGAGCTCCCGCCCGACGCCGCACGAGCCGACCACGAGCGGATCGTGGTCATCACGCGCGAGACACTCGTCCAGGCCAGGAGAGACATTCCCCGCGCGTAGCGGCAGGGTTTCGGAGCAACTGACGTCACACCCCGGGCTCGGCACCAATCTGGTGCCGAGCCAGTTTTTTGCCCGGTCAGCCGAGAGCGGGCACCGCCACCGGTGGGACCGGTCCCACGTACCGGGCCGCCGGGCGGATGATTTTCGAGTCCTCCGCCTGTTCCAGGATGTTGGCGCTCCAGCCGACCACCCGGGCGGCAGCGAACGTGGGCGTGAACATCTCGCGGGGCAGCCCGCAGAGTTCCATGACCACACCGGCGTAGAACTCCACGTTGGTGTGCAGTTCGCGGCCCGGCTTGAGTTCGGCCAGGATCGCCTCCACCTGCCGTTCCACTTCGACGGCGAAGTCGACGAGCGGGCCGCCGAACCCCTGAGCTATACCGCGGAGCATGCGCGAACGCGGGTCCTCCGTCCGGTAGACGGGGTGTCCGAAGCCCATGATGCGATCGCCGGCGAGGACACGTTCGCGGATCCAGGGGTCGATACGGTCGGAGGTCCCGATCGCGTCGAGGGTGTCCAGGGCGCGACTCGGAGCACCACCGTGGAGAGGGCCGGAGAGGGCCCCGACCGCGCCCACGAGACAGGCCGCCACATCGGCGCCGGTCGACGCGATCACCCGCGCCGTGAATGTTGATGCATTGAATCCATGGTCAATGGTTGAGATGAGGTATTGCTCAACCGCACGGGCACGGGCCGCGTCAGGCTCCGAACCCGTCAACATGTACAGGTAGTTGGCGGCGTATCCCAGGTCCTCGCGAGGCTCCACCGGCTCCAACCCCTGTCCGAGCCGGTACAGCGCGGTGAGCAGCGTCGGCACGGCCGCCGTCGCCGCGAGGCCGTCGTCGCGACGCCGCTCGGCGTCGATGTCGTACACCGGGCGAAACCCCAGCGAGGCTCCGAGCAGCGACAACGCGGTGCGCAGCCCGGCGAGCGGTCCCGACAGTCCGGCCGCCGCCGCGACAGCGGGCAGAGCGGCACGCACATCGTCCGGCAGTCGGCGCAGCCCCGCCGTCCGCGCGGCGAAGGCGGCCCGGCGAGCCTCATCGGGCAGCTCACCGTGTGCCAGCAGATGCCATACGTCCTCGAAGTCGCGGGTCCGCGCGAGGTCGACGGCCGAGTACTGGCGGTAGTGGTAAAAGCCCTCCAGTCCCCTGACGTCACCCAGTTCGGTATCGGTGACGACGACGCCCGCGAGTCCTCGCGGTACGTCGACAGAGGTGGACGCGGCCCGGTTGATCGGCATGTTTCCTCCCTGGACTTGATTCGACTGTCCATGCTTGACTCTATAGCTGTCAATATTGATTAAATCAACATACTGATCCACGGATACGGTGGCGCTCATGAGGGATCGAGAGGCGGCAACGCCAGCGCACGAGGGCCGACGGCTCAGCACCAAGGAGACCGCCGAACTGCTCGGCGTGAAGCCGGAGACCGTGTACGCGTATGTGAGCCGCGGCCAGCTCAGCAGCCGGCGGGAACCGGGAGGGCGCGGGAGCACGTTCGACACCAAGGAGGTGGAGGCGCTCTCGCGGCGCAACAGGCGCGAGGGCGGCGGCAGTTCGAGCGGTGGCGGCGAGCTGTCCGTCCGTACCCGCATCACCCTGATCGACAAGGATCGGTACTACTTCCGGGGCGTCGACGCGACGGAACTGGCCGCGCGGTACTCCTACGAAGAGATCGCCGAATGGCTGTGGACCGGCGAGCTGCGCCCCGGTGTCACGTTCACGGCTCCGGAGGCGTCCGTGGCCGTCGCCCGGCGCAGCGTCGACGCGCTGCCCGAGCACAGTGGCCCGACCGACAGGCTGCGTGTCGCGGCGATCGCCGCCGCGGCGGCCGACCCCCTGCGCTTCGACCTCTCCGAGAGCACCGTGCTCGGCACCGGACGCACCCTGATCCCCACCCTCGTCGCCGCGCTTCCCCCCGTACGCCACGACCACCGCGACGAGGGCCCGCTGGCTCATCGCCTGTGGGCACGGCTCACCGGACGCCCGGCCGACGACGCGTCACTGCGCGTGCTGGACACGGCACTCGGGCTGCTCGTGGACCATGACCTGGCCGCCTCGACGCTGGCGGTCCGGGTCGCGGCGTCGGCCCGCGCCCACGCGTACGCGGCCGTATCGGCGGGCCTCGGCGTCCTCGAAGGACCCCTGCACGGGGCCGCCAGCGGGCTCGCGCACCGCCTGCTGCTCGACGTACTGGACCAGGGAACCGCCGCTCCGGTGGTCGCCGACGAGCTGCGCGCAGGGCGTCGTGTTCCCGGACTCGGCCATCGGCTCTACCCCGGCGAAGATCCACGCGCGCGTGCCCTGTTCGCCCTCCTGGAGGAGGTGCCCAGTGCCGCGCCCGCTCTGGCAGCGGCCCAGGACGTGGTGACGACCACGGCCCGCCACGCACCCCTGCACGCCAATGTCGACCTCGCTCTGGCCGTCTTCACCGTCTCCTCCGGCATGCCGGCCTCCGCGGGAGAGACGATCTTCGCCGTCGCCCGGACAGCGGGCTGGATCGCCCACACCCTGGAGGAGTACGCGGAGCGCCCCTTGCGCATGCGGCCGAGCGGCCACTACGTGGGCGAGCGTCCGCCGCGGCCGCTCCCCCACTAGGTGGACGCCGCACGCAGACAGCACGAGGGGCGTGCGTGGGGAGAGCGCCCGGCGCGCACTCCCCACGCACGGTCCCCCACGCCCTGTCGTGACCCCCACTTCTCCACGTTCCGCCGCGCACCCGGACCACCCCTGAGGTGCCTCCGGGTACACGGCAGGAAGTCGCCCTGGGCGAAGTCAGGTTAGGCTCACCTCTGTGAGTACGTGCACGACCGCGTCGCGGCACCTCGACGAGCCCCTCGCGGGGACCGCGGCCACCGCGAGGACATGGCTGCTGATCGAGCAGCCGGGACCCTGGGGTGCCCAGGCGCTCACTTCGAGCCACCTGGATCCCACGGTCGGCCGCGCCCTCGAAGCGGCCGCCCAGGGCACAGGGGTACGGGTCGCGCTCATCCGCCGTCCCGGGCGCCATGCCGACTGCGGTACGCCCGCCGAGAGGCACGTGTACGCGGCCCACACCACTCCGGGAAACGTATGGCTGCACGCCGCCATGACACGTGATCCCGAGCAGGTGCTCGACCTCGACTTCACCGCACTCGGCACGGGTGATCCACGTTCCTTCGACAAGGTTCTCCATGGGCGGCCCCACACGGCTGATCCGCTGGCCCTCGTCTGCACCAACGGCAAGCGCGACCGCTGCTGCGCGCTGCTCGGACGCCCCCTGGCGGCTGAACTGGCCGCCTCCGGCGTGAACGGCGCTTGGGAGGTCACCCATCTGGGCGGTCATCGCTTCTCGCCAACGGTGCTCGTCCTGCCGTACGGGTACGCGTACGGCCGCGCCGAGGCCCACGCCGTCAAGGAGATCCTCCAGGGCGTCCGGGAGGGCCGTGTCGTCACCGAGGGGTGCCGAGGGAACTCCGCCTGGGAACGCCCCGGCCAAGCGGCCGAGCTGGCCGTACGGACGGCCTCGGGAGAACACGCCGCCGGCGTCCTGACAGTGGTCCGCACGGACGGCACCGCGCCGCGCTGGGAGGTGACCGTCGCCCACGCCGACGGCCGCCTGTGGCGTGTCATCGTCGCGCAGGGCGCCTCGCTGCCGCCCCGCCCGGAGAGCTGCGGCTCGGCACTGGGTTCACCCGCTCGGATGGATGTGGTGGCCGTACGGCAGCTGGAGAAGACGGCCGTCGCCGTGGCCTGCTGACCGCTCCGCACTCGCACAAGTCGGACCATCACCGGCGGCCGCCCGCCGGAGTCCCGCCCGCGCCCGTCCGGGGCCCTTGCCCGCCCGCTACCGCCGATGAGTGCCGCCATGCCGTACCCGTCTTCCACCGGCGCCCCCGCACGGGCCCTCGCACACTCACAGACCCGACAGCAATCCCCCAGATCTCGTATCCCGGATCATGGATCCCCTCTCCGCTGCCCCTGGGCCCCACGAGCATCTCGCCTCCTGATCAATCCATTGATCAGGAGATCCACGCCACACTCCCTTCGGGGGCGCGCTCACGCCCCCGTACCGTCTTGGGCATGAGCCCCACTCCCCCCGCACGACGACTGCGCCTCGGTCTGCCGCGGCGGGTGTTCTCGCAAGTGCTGCTGATGCAGATCGCGATCGCGGCGGGAGTCGCCGTACTCGCCACCGGGCTGTTCCTGGCACCGCTGAGCGCGCAGCTGGACGACCAGGCCATGCGGCGTGCCCTCGCGATCGCGCAGACCACGGCCGCGCAGCCGCAGATCGCCGTGGACCTCCGCAGGACCGTCCCCTCCACGACCGGCCCCGTGCAGGTCGAGGCCGAGCGGATTCGGAAGGCGAGCGGGGCCGACTACGTCGTCGTGATGGACATGCGGGGCATCCGCTGGTCGCACAGAGATCCTGCGGAGATCGGCAAAGAGGTCTCTACGAGCCCTCGCCTGGCCCTGGCCGGCAGGGACGTCATGGAGATCGACACCGGAACGCTGGGCCGCTCCGCACGGGGCAAGGTGCCGCTGCGGGACGCCGACCGCAGGATCATCGGCGCGGTCTCGGTGGGTATCGAGTACGACAGTGTTCGAGCCCGGTTGATCGACGCGATCCCGGGGCTGTTCGCGTACGCGGGCGGAGCCATGGCCGTGGGCGCGCTGGCCGCCTACCTGATCTCCCGCAGGGTCCAGAGGCAGACCCGTGACCTGGCCTTCTCCGACATCTCGGCGCTGCTGGAGGAGCGGGAGGCGATGCTGCACGGCATCCGGGAGGGCGTGGTCGCCCTGGACCGCGACGGTCGCGTACGCCTTCTGAACGACGAGGCGCAGCGGCTGCTGGGCGTCGGCGCCGAGGCCATCGGACAGCCCCTCGACAGCGCGCTGGGTCCCGGCCGGACGACCGATGTACTGGCCGGACGTGTCACCGGTACGGACCTGCTCACCGTCCGCGGCCAGCGCGTTCTGGTCGCCAACCGGATGCCCACCGAGGACGGCGGCGCCGTCGCCACGCTGCGCGACCGGACCGAACTGGAGCAGCTCGGCCGCGAGCTCGACTCCACGCGGGGCCTGATCGACGCCCTGCGCGCGCAGGACCATGAGCACGCCAATCGCATGCACACGCTCCTGGGACTTCTCGAACTGGAGATGTACGACGATGCCGTGGAATTCGTCGGAGAGGTGGTCGGCGACCACAGGGTCACCGCGGAACAGGTCACCGAGAAGATCCACGATCCGCTGCTCGCCGCCCTGCTGGTCGGCAAGGCGACCGTGGCGGCCGAGCGCGGCGTGGCGCTGTGGATCTCGGACGGGACGCTGCTGCCGGATCGGTTGATCGACCCGCGAGGGCTCGTCACGGTCGTCGGGAACCTCGTCGACAACGCACTGGACGCCGTCGCGGGCACGCCTCACGCGCGTGTGGAGGTCGAATTGCGCTCCGAGGGGCGCACCGCCGTCCTGCGGGTACGGGACACCGGGCCCGGCATTCCGGAGGAGCGGCGGCAGTTGGTCTTCACGGACGGCTGGAGCACCAAGAAGCCCCCGGCACACGGCAAGCGCGGAATCGGTCTCTCCTTGGTGCGGCGACTCGCCGAGCGGCAGGGCGGCAGCGCGGAGGTGGCCGACGCGGACGGCGGAGGCGCGGAGTTCACCGTCGTCCTGCCGGAGGCACTGACGGACCCGGCGCTCGCGCCGGAGGACGGGGGCGCGGCGCGGGACGGGCTCGCGTCGGTGGACGGGGGCGCGGCGCGGGACGGGCTCGCGTCGGTGGACGGGCTCGCCGCCGTCCCCGGTCAGGAACGAGGAGTCGTACGACGGCTCCCGTCTCCGGAGACCCCCGATGCCGGCCCCGCCGCCACCAGAGATACCAGGAACGCCGAGGACGCCAGGCACGCCGGGCACACCAAGGAGGAGGCGCGATGATCGAGGTCCTGGTCGTGGACGACGACGCACGGGTCGCTCGCGTCAACGCCGCCTACGTGGAGAAGGTGCCGGGCTTCCACGCCGCGGGCGAGGCGCACAGCGCCGCCGAGGCGCTGCGCCTGATGGAGGCCCTGCCGCACCTGGACCTGGTCCTCATGGACCACTACCTGCCGGACGAGACGGGCCTCGCGGTCGTCCAGGAGATGCGCCGGCGGGGCCACCAGACCGATGTGATCATGGTGACCGCGGCCCGTGACGTCTCGACCGTCCAGGCGGCGCTGCGGCAGGGCGCGCTCCAGTACCTGGTCAAGCCGTTCGCGTTCGCCGGGCTGCGCGCCAAGCTGGAGGCGTACGCGGATCTTCGACGCACCCTCGACGGCGGTGGGGAGGCCGAACAGTCCGAGGTGGACCGGATCTTCGGGGCCCTCTCGGCGAGTGCCGAGCCCAATCTGCCCAAGGGCCACTCCCCGCCGACCGCCGAGCTCGTCAGGCGCGCCCTGCTCGGCGCGGAGGGCCCGCTGTCGGCCCAGGAGATCGCGGAGGAGACCGGACTGAGCCGGCAGACCGCGCAGCGCTATCTGAAGCTCCTGGAGCGCACCGGGAGGGCCAGGCTGACCCTCAAATACGGCGACGCGGGCCGCCCGGAGCATCGCTACGTCTGGGCGACCCGCGCCTGAGGACAGACCGACCGGGCGGGGCGGCGGTCGCACCCGTCGCGCGTACGACTGCCTTGGGAAGACAGTCGTACGCGCGACGGAACAACGGAACAGCCGTACACGCGCCGGGACGGCTCAGCGTGTTGTCGCTGGTCAGCGTCAGCCGGTGGCCTTCCTGACGAACTCCGTGGTGTACGTCTTGCTCAGGTCCACATCGGCGTTCTTGATGTTGGGGTTGAACGCCTTGAGGACCCTCTCGACGGTCTCGGGACCGTTCTCCGGCATCACGCCGTCGTCGGTGAACATCGGCAGCGTGCTCTTGATCGCCCCGGCGTACAGCGTCTTGTTGCCCTGGGAGTAGTCGGCGGGCATCTTGGCGGCGATGTCGGAGGCGCTGTGGGTGGACATCCACTGAAGGGTCTTCACGAAGGCGTTCGCCAGCTTCTGGACCGTCTCCTTGTGACCGTTGACCCAGTCCGTCTGCATGTAGAGGCTGGACGAGGGGTACGGACCGCCGAGCGCCTCCTGGGAGCCCTTGGGCGTCCGCATGTCGATGAGCACCTTGCCGAGCTTCTTCTCCATGACTGTGGCGACGGTGGGGTCCGTCGTCATGCCGCCGTCGATGGCCCCCTTCTGGAGGGCCGAGATGAAGGTCGGTCCGGCACCGACGGCGACCGGCGTGAACTCGCTGACCCGCACACCGTTCTTGACCGCGAGGTACTTCGTGAGGAAGTCGGTCGACGATCCGAGGCCGGTGACGCCGAGCTTCCTGCCCTTGAAGTCCTTGGGTGAAGTGATGTCGCCCGCCCGCTTGTTCGAGACGATCTCGACCTCACCCGGGGCGTGCGAGAACTGCACGACGGATTCGACGGCCTTGCCCTTGGTCTGCAGGTCGAGCGTGTGGTCGTAGAAGCCGACGGCGCCCTGCACCTGTCCCGACACGAGGGCCGTCTCGGCCTGAACACCCGCGGGCTCGCTGAGGAGTTCTACATCCAGGCCCTCGTCCTGGAAGTAGCCGAGCCGCTGCGTGAGCATCGCCGGCAGGTAGATGACCTTGTCCAGGCCGCCGACCATGATCTTGACGTGCTCTCCCTTGCCCCCGCCGCTGCCGGAGTCGGCCGTCGTACTCGCCGCGTCATTGGCGCAGGCGGTGAGCGAGGTGAGAGCGAGCAGACCGGCGGCTGCCAGCGCGGAGTATCTGGCGGTCTTGCGCATGGTGGTTCACGTCCTTGTGAGTGGAGGAAGAAGCAAGTGCGTACGTACGCCGGGGCCGTGAGCGCGCAGGAGCCATGAGCCCGTACGGGCGGGTTCGTGCGTGGGCGCTTGCGGCCTCACGCCTGCGTACGGAGGGGTTCGTGCCTGCGTACGGGAGGGCTCAGCGGTCGGATTCCGACGGCTTCCAGCGGAAGATGCGTCGTTCGGCGAAGGTCAGCAGTCCTTCGGCGAGCAGGGCGACGACGGCGAGGATGACCATCGCGGCGTACACACCGGCCGCGTTGAAGGTGCCCTGCGACTGCGCGACGAGCAGGCCGATGCCCTTGGTGGCGCCGATGTACTCGCCGACGATCGCGCCGATGAGCGCGAAGCCGAAGCTGACGTGGAGGCTGGTGAAGATCCACGAGGTGGCGGAGGGGACGACGACCTGAAGGGTCACCCGGCGGTCGCTCGCGCCGAGGATCCGGGCGTTGGCCACCAGGTTGCGGTCGACCTCCCGGGCGCCCTGGAAGGCGTTGAAGAACACCGGGAAGAAGACGAGCACCACGGCCGAGGCGACCTTGGATGCCGGTCCGAGCCCGAACCAGATCACGAAGATGGGTGCGAGGACGATCCTCGGTATGGAGTTGAGCACCTTGATGTATGGACCAAGGACGTCGGCGAGCAAGGCGATCCGCCCCAGCGCGATACCGAAGATCACGCCGGCGACCACACCAATGACCCAGCCGAGCAGCGCTTCGTGAAGCGTGTACCAGATCTGCTCGCCGAGAGAGCCGAGTGCGGTCCCGTGCATCACCCAGGTGTGGATCTGTTCCCAGATCTTCGAGGGCATCGAGAAGTTGAACGGGTCGATGACCTTGGTCCGCGAGAGCACCTCCCACAGACCGAGCACGGCGACCAGGAGCAGCACCCGGGCGGCGCCCACCACGATCTTGCGCTTGCGGGCGGCACGGGCGCGGGAGTGCGCGCGGCCCGGGATCTTGGCCGTGTCGACGACCGGGGTGCTGAGAACCTCAGGCGACATGAGCGGCACCCCTCTCGCGGGTGATGCGGACCTCTTCGCCGAGGGACTCCCAGATCTCGCGGTAGATCTCGATGAACCGCGGCTCCAGGCGCACCGACTCGACCTTGCGAGGGCGCGGCAGATCGATGTCGAAGACCTGCTTCACGGTGGCGGGGCCCGCGGTCATCACGACGACCTTGTCGGCGAGCGCGATGGACTCCTCCAGGTCGTGGGTGACGAACACGACCGAGGCGCCCGTGCCTTCCCACAGTTCGAGCAGTTCGTCGGACATCAGCGCCCGCGTCTGCACGTCGAGCGCCGAGAAGGGCTCGTCCATCAGCAGGATCTCGGGGTCGTTGACGAAGGTCGCGGCGAGGGCGACGCGCTTGCGCTGGCCACCGGAGAGCTGGTGCGGATAGCGGTCCTCGAAGGCCGTGAGCCCGACCCGGGCGAGCCATTCCCGGGCCCGAAGCTTCGCCTCCGCCTTGGGCACGCCGCGGAAGCGGGGCCCGGCCATCACATTGGACAGGACCGTACGCCAGGGGAAGGTGGCGTCCTGCTGGAAGACGAAGCCGACCTTGTCACCGACGCCGGCGACCGGCTCCCCGGCGATCAGGACCTCACCCTCGGTGGGCTCCTCGAGACCGCTGACCAGGGTCAGCGTGGTGGACTTCCCGCAGCCGGTGGGTCCGACGACGGCCACGAACTCACCCCGGCCGATGGTCAGGTCAAGCTCCCTGACAGCCGTGTGCAAACCCCCCGACGGGGTCTTGAAGATCTTGCTCGCGCCCCGCAGCTCGATGGCGGGGCTGGTGTCTGTGCTCATGGCCCGGGACCGTAGATGTGGCGCGGGCCACAGCATCAGTCTTCTGGGCGCAAGGCATTCTTCTGCTCGCAAGAGTCTGTTGTGCTCGTTTTGCTCGCGCTACAACAGCGGAGCCGAAACACGGGCGCAACGTTCGCCCAGGCCTTGAGGGAAAGAGGCCCGATGATTGACGTCCTGGTCGTGGACGACGACTTCCGCGTCGCCGAGATCAACGCGAAGTACGTGGGGAAGGTTCCCGGATTCCGGGTGGCCGCCCGCGCGCACAGTGCCGCCCAGGCCCTGGCCGCCGTCGAACGAGCACCCATCGACCTGGTGCTGCTCGACCACTATCTGCCGGACCGGACCGGCCTCGAACTCGTCCACCGGATGCGCGAACACGGTCACGGCACAGACGTCATCATGATCACCGCGGCCAGTGATGTGGCCACCGTGCAGGCCGCGATGCGCCTGGGTGCCCTGCACTACCTGGTCAAACCCTTCACCTTCACCGCCCTGCGCACACGCCTCGACTCCTACGCCGCCCTGCGCCGCACCGTCGACCGGGTCGGCGGCCGCGGCGCGGCGGGCCAGGAGCAGGTCGACCGGATCTTCGGCGCCCTGCGCACCGGGCCCGCGCCGTCCTCCCCCGGCCTGCCCAGCGGCCACTCCGAGCCGACGACGGACCTGATCTGCGACGTGCTGCACCACGCGAGTCACCCGCTGTCGGCCCACGAGGTGGCCGCCGAGACCGGCCTCAGCCGATCCACCGCCCAGCGCTATCTGCGCCACCTGGAACAGGCGGGACGATTGCGCCTGTCTCTCAAGTACGGCGACACAGGACGTCCGGAACACCGCTACGCGTGGGTGGCCCCTTGAGCCGGTACCCCCAACGGCTCGCACGTGCAGTGCTCGCGCGTCCATGACTCGTACGCCCCTTGCTCGCGCACCCATGGCTCGTACGCCCCTTGCTCACGCGTCCATTGCTCGTACGTCCGTGGCGTGCGCGTCCGCTGCGTTGCTCGCCGACACGGGCCCGTCGAGGCCCGTGTCCTGGACAGCGGCGTACGGCGCCAGGTGCTCACCCCCGCAACGGTCCAGGGTGGCCTCCTACACCGCTCAGGACGCCCTCAGACGGCCCCGGCGCCCGTGAGCGCGCGGACCTCGATCTCGGCGTGCTTGGCCTCGTCCGGCGGCTCCGCCGAGGTCATGGTGCCGAGCCAGCCCGCGATGAAGCCCAGGGGGATCGAGACGAGGCCCGGGTTCTGGAGCGGGAAGTACTGGAAGTCCACGCCCGGGAACAGTGATTCGGGGCTCCCCGACACCACCGGCGACAGCAGCACCAGCAACAGCGCCGGGCCCAGGCCGCCGTATACGGCCCATACGGCACCGCGCGTCGTGAAGGATCTCCAGAACAGGGAGTACAGCAGCACCGGCAGGTTCGCGGACGCGGCGACCGCGAAGGCGAGGCCCACCAGAAAGGCCACGTTGAGATCGCGGGCGAGGAGGCCCAGAGCGATGGCGACCACGCCGATGCCGACGGACGCCGTGCGCGCCACCGTGACCTCGCTGTGCGGCTTCGCGTGGCGGCGGCGCATCGAGGCGTACAGGTCGTGGGCCACGGCGGCCGAGGACGCGAGAGTGATTCCGGCGACGACCGCGAGGATGGTGGCGAAGGCGATGGCGGCGACGACCGCGAACAGCACCGTTCCCCCCGTGGAGTTGACGCCGCCGCCCAGGTCGAGGGCGAGCAACGGAACCGCGGTGTTCCCCGCGGCGTTCGATCCGCGCACCGCCTCCGGACCGACGATGGCGGCCGCTCCGAAGCCCAGCACGATCGTCATCAGGTAGAAGCCGCCGATGAGCCCGATCGACCACACCACCGACCGCCGCGCGGCGCGCGCCGTCGGCACGGTGTAGAAGCGCGACAGGATGTGCGGCAGTCCGGCGGTACCGAGCACCAGCGCGAGCCCGAGGCTCATGAAGTCGAAGCGCGACGTCCAGTCACCGCCGTACCTCAACCCCGGTGCGAGGAACGCCTTGCCGTGGCCGCTGCGCCCCGCAGCCGAACGCAGCAGCTCGTTGACATCCCCGTGGAACCGCATCAGGACCATCACGGTGAGCACGACGGCCCCGCTCAGCAGCAGAACGGCCTTGACGATCTGGATCCAGGTGGTCGCCCGCATCCCTCCCATCGACACATAGATCACCATGAGCGCGCCGACACCGATCACCGTCCAGTTGCGCGCCGCCTCGCTCGTGCCGCCCAGCAGCAGCGAGACCAGGCTGCCCGCACCCACCATCTGTGCCACCAGATAGAGAACGGACACCATCACCGAAGAAGTTCCGGCCGCGATCCGCACCGGCCGCTCGTCCATACGAGCCGCGACGACGTCGGCGAGCGTGAACCGTCCGCAGTTGCGCACCAGTTCGGCGACCAGGAACAGAACGACGAGCCAGGCCACCAGAAATCCCACGACGTACAGCAACCCGTCGTAGCCATACAGCGAGATGAGTCCCGTCACACCGAGGAAGGAAGCTGCCGACATGTAGTCCCCGGAAATGGCAAAACCATTCTCCATCGGCGAGAACAACCGCCCGCCGACGTAGAACTCCTCGGCCGAACCATGCCGGTTGCGACTCACCCACGTCGTGATCGCCAGCGTCACCGCGACAAACGCGCTGAACAGCAGCAGCGCCAGCGTCTGATGGTTGCCGCTCACCGCTCACCACCTCTGGCGTTCCGCGTCAGCTCCTGGGTGTCCCAGCGCAGATCCAGTGCGGCCCGGTCCCTGCGCAGCCGCGCGTGCCGTGCGTACGCCCACGTGAGCAGGAACGTCGTGAGGAACTGCCCGAGCCCCGCGAGCAGCGCCACGTTCACCACGCCGAAGACGGGCCTCGCCATCAACCCCGGCGCCGTCGTCGCGGTCACCACATATCCCACGTACCAAGTGAAGAAGACGGCGACGGCCGGAATCACGAACCTGCGGTACCGGCCGCGCACTTCCTGGAAGGCGGCACTGCGCTGCACCTCCAGATAGACGTCGGCCGCCCCGCCCGTCCGTCCGTCGTGCTCCGAGCGGGCAGCCGGTACGGCGGGAGCGAGCGCACCCGTGCCGTCCAACTCACCCCAGCCGGAAGCGAGCGCGTCGTACCAGGGGTCGTCGAACCGGACCTCCCCATTGCCGCCGCCGTCGTGCTTGTCCACCGAACTCTCCTTGTCCGCGACCCGTTTCGGCCGCGTGCCCAAGGATGGACAGATCGGGAAGATCCCGGACTCTTCTCTCCGCGCTCTTCACCCCATCAGGTGACTTCATCCCGCCGGCGGCCGCACGAGACCCTTCCCATAGGCGTAGCGGACTGCCTGAGCACGGTCCTTGAGACCGGTCTTGGCGAAGAGATTGTTGATGTGGGTCTTCACCGTTGCCGTGGACACATGCAGCCTGCGGGCGATCTCCTGATTACTGAGGCCCTCGGCGATCAGCAGAAGCACCTCGGTCTCGCGCGAAGTGAGGCCGTCCGGCGCCTCCGCGGGCCGGCCAGGCTCGGGTCCGGGTTCCGACAGCCGCTCCAGCAGCCGCCGCTGGATGCTCGGCGAGAGCCCCGCGTCCCCGGAGAGCACGCTTTCCACCGCCCGGACGATCTCATCGCCTCCCGCGTCCTTGGTCAGATAGCCGCGGGCCCCGGCTCGTAGCGCGGGAAACAGCGACTCATCGTCCGCGAACGTCGTGAGCACGACGACCTGCGTCCCGGGGTACTCGGCACGGATGCGCCGGGTCGCCTCGACCCCGTCGCAGCGGGGCATGCGAAGGTCCATCAACACGACGTCCGGGGCGAGCTCGGCCACCCGCTCCACCGCCTCGTTTCCGTCACCGGCCGCTCCGACAACCTCGATCCCCGGCAGCAGTCCCAGCAGCATCACGATGCCCTCGCGCACGACCGTCTGATCGTCCGCGACCACAACGCGCGCCGGCTTCCTGCCTTCCTCCCGCTCGGTCATACCGGCACCTTCAACGTCACCACGAACCCCTCCTCGCCCGGCCCGGCATCCAGTGAGCCGCCCAGCAGCTCGGCACGTTCCCTCATGCCCAGCAGACCGTACCCGGCACCCGAGCCGCTGAGTTCGCCCGGCTTTCCCCCCGAGTCCCGCACGTCCAGCGTCACTTCGTGCCGGCCATAGTCCAGCCGGATGCGGATGTCGGCGCCCGGGGCGTGCTTGCGTACGTTCGTCAGCGCCTCCTGCGCCACTCTGCGCACCGCCTGGGAGGTCTCCGCCGGAAGCGGCTGACGCTCACCCGTCACGGTGACGTCGGCGCCGTCGGTGGTGACGAGTTCGCCGAGGAAGTCCTCCAGCGGAGACATCTCGCCCCGGAGCGCGGAGAGTGCCTGCCGGGTCTCCGCGAGCCCGTCACGGGCCATTCCCCGTGCCGCCACGACCCGTTCGAGGATCGTCGCCCGGTCCGCTCCCCGCTCGATGAGCAGCCGCGCCGCCTCCAGATGCACGAGCTGCGCCGAGAGACTGTGCGCCAGCACATCGTGGATCTCCCGCGCGATCCTCGTGCGCTCCGCGAGCGCCGCCGACTCCGCCTCGGCCGCTCTGGCCGCGCGCTCCTGCGCCAGCAGCCGCTGCGCGCTCCCCCGCGCCTCCGCGTCGAGACGCAGCACATACCCCGCGAGAGCCAGCCCCACGGTGGTGGCCGCGGTGGTCAGCCAGACGTCGTCGTTGACGGCCGCGTACGCGCTCAGCGCCACTGCAGTTGCGGGCAGCGCCGCCGCGAGAGGCAGCCGTTCGATGGCGCTGACGGCACACCCGCACCACAGGACGAGTGCCGGAATCCGGAAGCCCACACCCTGCCCCACCGCCGCGATCGTCAGCAGCAGAGCGAGCAGCCCCAGGGACGGCAGCAGGCGATGCTCCAGCGTGGTCCGCCAGAACCCCCAAGCGAGGAACCCGCACACCACAATTCCTGCGATTCCTCCGGCGAGGGCCCAACCATGCAGCTCCGTGTTCGTGAGCGTCGTCGCGACGATCACGGCGAGGGCGATGGCGCGCGACACCCGGGTGAGCAGGCGGCGGGCCTTGTGCACGCCCACTCGGGAGAGGGCCTCGCGGGAGGGCCAGCGAGTCCACGCGGTGTCCGTCACACGCGCTCCTTCCGCCAGGCCCGAGCCACGCCGTCACCGTACGCCGGACCCCGCCCGTTCGCCGACGGCAGCAGGGACTGCGCCCGCCAGGCCACCAGCCCGGAACGGACCAGCAGGGTGGCCGACAGGCCGAGCAACAGGGCGGAGGAGTCCTGGTGCACGCCGAGAAGAACACCGATGCCGAACAGGCCGAGGCGCAGACAGATGCCCGCGATCCAGATGGAGCCGGCGGCTTTGGTGCTCCTGCTCCAAACGGCGCCGTCCGGCTCCGTCCATATCCGGGTCGTCCACCCCCAGCCGGCTCCGACGGCGAGACCTATCAGCAGCTCGCTGCCCAGCAGGAGCGACGCCTCGACCTCGTGGAGCGGGTCGATCACTCCGGGACCGCGCAGTGCGATGAAGGCGAGAACGGCGGGCACGATCCACCAGCGCCTGTCCGTTTCGATCCGGCGCGCCCTGAACTGGCGCGCGATCACCAGAACGACAACGGCGCAGATCGCCACGGTATTGATGAGCCCGGACATGCACGGCCTCCGTCAGCGGGGAGCGGGTGTCCGCAGCGAGCGCTGCCGACACCCACGACGCTACGGAAATCGCGCCCTCTGCAGATCGGAGCCCGGGTGGATCGTGGGTGGATCTCCCACGACCCGACCACTCCACCCAGGGGTGGAGCCCCCGGCCCGCAGACAAACACGAGCCCCGAGCGGGCCACGCCAAACGTCTTTCGCCCCCTCCGCCCTACCCTTCCCGCCCCTGGGCTCCGCCCCAGCCCCCGCTCCTCAAACGCCGGAGCGGCTGAAACCCACCACAGCGCAACCGCAGTCGGCAGCGTACGGAAGGGGCCGCGCCGGTACATCCCGAATGTCCGTCGCTTACGTCCGGATCGAGCAGCCGCTCGCGTCAAGACTCACATCTGATCCAGCGGCGACGGACTGGGATGTACCGGCACGGCCCCGACCCACACCGGCACCGGCACCGGCACCGGCACCCGAAGCACAAATGCCCAGAGGGCTACGCGTCGATCCGCGACCGATCCAATGTCGCGGCCGAGCTCGAAATGAACTCCTTGCGCGGAGCCACGTCGTTCCCCATCAGCAGATCAAACACCTGCTCGGATGCATCCAGGTCGGAGATGTTGATCCGGCGCAGTGTCCGGAACCGCGGATCCATCGTCGTCTCGGCCAGCTGATCGGCATCCATCTCGCCGAGGCCCTTGTACCGCTGGATCGAGTCCTTGTAGCGCACACCCTTGCGCTGTAGCTCCAGCACCGTCTCCCGCAGCTCACGGTCCGAGTACGTGTACACGTACTTGTCCTGCCCCTTCTTGGGCTGACTGAGCTCGATCCGGTGCAGCGGCGGCACCGCCGCGAACACCCGCCCGGCCTCGACCATGGGCCGCATGTAGCGCTGGAACAGGGTCAGCAGCAGAATCCGGATGTGCGCGCCGTCGACATCGGCGTCGACGAGAAGAATGATCTTTCCGTAGCGCGCCGCGTCGATATCGAAGGTCCGCCCGGAGCCCGCCCCTATGACCTGGATGATCGCACCGCACTCGGCGTTCTTCAGCATGTCCGTCACGGACGCCTTCTGAACGTTGAGGATCTTGCCCCGAATCGGCAGCAGCGCCTGGAACTCGGAGTTCCGGGCCAGCTTCGCCGTACCCAGCGCGGAGTCCCCCTCGACGATGAAGAGCTCGCTGCGCTCGACGTCGTCGCTGCGGCAGTCGGCGAGCTTGGCGGGCAGCGAGGAGGACTCCAGAGCCGTCTTCCGACGCTGCGCGTCCTTGTGCTGACGGGCCGCGATCCTCGTACGAGCGGCGGCGACGGCCTTCTCCATGACGACACGCGCCTGCGCGGCGGCGTCCCGCTTCGTGGAGGTCAGAAACGCCTTGAGCTCCTTGGTCACCACGTTCGTCACGATGCGGCGGGCAGCCGAGGTACCGAGGACCTCCTTGGTCTGCCCCTCGAACTGCGGTTCGGCGAGACGCACGGTGACGACGGCCGTGAGGCCCTCCAGCGCGTCGTCCTTGACGATGTCGTCCTCGGCGACCCGCAGCAGCTTCTTCGCGCGCAGGACCTCGTTCATCGTCTTGGCGACGGCCTGCTCGAAGCCGGCGACATGGGTACCGCCCTTGGGCGTGGCGATGATGTTCACGAATGACTTCAGGTTCGTGTCGTAACCGGTGCCCCAGCGCATCGCGACATCGACGCCGAGCTCACGGGTGACCTCGGTCGGAGTCATCTGCCCGTGCTCGTCGAGGACCGGGACGGTCTCCTTGAAGATCCCCTGCCCGGAGAAGCGGAGGACGTCGCAGACCGGCTTGTCGGCGGCCAGATACTCGCAGAACTCGCTGATTCCGCCGTCGAAGCGGAACGACTCCTCACCCTTGCTGCCGCCCTCGCCCAGCCCGAATTCGTCACGGACGACGATGGTGAGGCCCGGCACCAGGAAGGCCGTCTGGCGGGCGCGCTGGTGGAGGTGCTCCAGGGAGAGCTTGGCGTCCTTGAGGAAGATCTGGCGGTCGGCCCAGTAGCGCACGCGCGTGCCGGTACGGGTCTTCGGGATCCGCTTGAGCTTGCGCAGCCCGCTCGCCGCGTCGAAGGCGGCATCGGGACCGTCGGCCTTGAACGCTCCCGGGGTGCCTCGGCGGAAACTCACGGCGTGGGTGTGCCCACTGCGGTCCACCTCGACGTCCAGGCGGGCGGAGAGCGCGTTCACCACGGAGGCGCCCACGCCGTGCAGACCACCGGAGGCCGCGTACGAGCCGCCGCCGAACTTTCCGCCGGCGTGCAGCTTGGTCATGACGACCTCGACGCCGGAGAGGCCGGTCTTGGGCTCCACGTCGACGGGGATGCCACGGCCGTTGTCCCGCACCTCGACGGAGCCGTCGTCGTGCAGGGTCACGTCGATGTGGTCGCAGTAGCCCCCGAGGGCCTCGTCCACGGAGTTGTCGATGATCTCCCAGAGGCAGTGCATCAGGCCACGACTGTCGGTCGACCCGATGTACATGCCCGGGCGCTTCCGCACTGCCTCGAGCCCCTCAAGGACGAGCAGGTGCCGCGCGGTGTAGTTGGAACCGTCCCGGTCTGCTCCGGTCAGCAGCGCTGTGGACGGCACGGACGTCTCGGCGGTCACGCGGTTCGCTCCTCGCTGAATTTCAGGGGGGACCCTTTTGGGTAAGGGCCCGGCTTCGGTCGCCGCTCAGAGGGTACCGAGGCCTGGTAGAGCCGTTGTAACGCCACCCTCGCACTAAACCCACACTAGTCCAGGATCGCATGGGTGTTCGATCCCTCGATTGAGTGAAGTACATATCACGTTCCCTTCCAGGCATGAACCATTTAGGCTCCGGGCACGTCCTCATCAACAACCGGCAATCCAGCCGGGAGGACCGACACCCGACAGACAGCGCGAACCCGTACAGACACGAAGACACGCAATACGGCTCATTCGCCGCCAACCGGCAGCAGCAACCGGCTCGAAAGAAAATTTCGAGGAAAAGCCGCGAGCGGGAACGTTTTCGGCCTGGTTGGATGTTGACCCTGGTACGACAGCTCGTCGAGCTAGAGAAGAGGCGACGTGACTACTGTTCTGACCCCCGCGAGCCCGCTGACGGCCGCTGACCGCTGCGACCGTTGCGGCGCCCAGGCATATCTGCGCGTCGTCCTCCTGAGCGGCGGAGAACTGCTCTTCTGCGCCCACCACGGTCGCAAGTTCGAGCCGGAACTCAAGAAGATCGCCGCTGAGATACAGGACGAGACGGAGCGGCTGACGTCCGTTCCGGAAAGCGTCAACGACGAAGAACACTGACCTTCGCATCAACGACGAGCGGGTGCCGGCGACAGGCCGGTGAGTGGGCGGTCACACCCTGGGCACAGGGAGTGACCGCCCACACTCGTACCGCATCCTCGGAAGCGGTCAGCGGCCCTCATCGAGCGCTTGGACGACCTCCGAGACCCGCGTGTAGACACCCGGGCTGTCGGCGCGCCCACAGCCGCTCCCCCAGGACACCAGACCGATGAGGCGCCCCTGGGCGACCAGCGGCCCGCCGCTGTCCCCCTGGCAGGCGTCACGGCCGCCCGTCGGCTCTCCGGCGCACACCATCGACACCGCGTCGTAGGTCCCGCTCGCACTGCCGGGATAGGCCCTTTCGCACGAGGCGTCGGGAAGCACGTGGACGTCCGCGGCCCGCAGGCTGCGCGCGTAGTCGCCGCCGCCCGTCATGTCACCCCAGCCGTAGACCACGGCGGCGGTCCCCGGCTCGTACGCCGGGTCCCCGGAGGGCGCCATGCGGATCACGGAGGCGGCGGGCAACGGCTCGGCGAGCGTCAGCACACCGAAATCCCCGGCGTTCGTATCACCGTCGTAGTGCGGATTGACCCAGATGTCGTGGACAGGGATCTCCTTGCCGTCACTGGACATTAGGTCTCCGCGCCCGGAGATGACCTTCAGGTCGCGCGCCTGGCGCGGTGGCGCTCCCAGGACGTCGTCACCCAGGCAGTGGGCCGCGGTCAGGACCGTGGTCGGACCGACGACCACTCCTCCGCAGAACTGGCCCCCTCGCGTACCCCCGAACCGGTCACGGCTGGACAGCACCACCGTCCACGGACTCTGGGAGATCTCGACCGGGCGACTTCCGATGACAACGCTGTCGGCGGCCGCCGGTACGGGGGGCGTCAGCGGTATCACCGCTGCGGCGGCCGCGAGGGTCAGCACCGGAACGTAGGGACGGCGCATGCGCGCTCCTCACTCTGGGACGGTCGTGGAAACCCAGAGTGATCCAGCGCGTGCGAACACGCATTCCGCGCATACGTCGAGGGCCCGACCCCCCAGCGGGAGTCGGGCCCTCGAATGACATGCGGCCGAGGCCTAGTCGAGGTAGTCGCGCAGCACCTGGGAGCGCGACGGGTGACGCAGCTTCGACATCGTCTTGGACTCGATCTGGCGGATCCGCTCACGGGTCACGCCGTACACCTTGCCGATCTCGTCGAGGGTCTTCGGCTGACCGTCGGTGAGACCGAAGCGCATCGAGACGACGCCCGCCTCGCGCTCGGACAGGGTGTCGAGAACGGAGTGCAGCTGCTCCTGCAGGAGCGTGAAGCTGACCGCGTCGGCCGGGACGACGGCCTCGGAGTCCTCGATGAGGTCACCGAACTCGCTGTCACCGTCCTCGCCCAGCGGGGTGTGCAGCGAAATGGGCTCGCGGCCGTACTTCTGGACCTCGATGACCTTCTCAGGGGTCATGTCGAGCTCCTTGGCCAGCTCCTCCGGGGTGGGCTCACGGCCCAGGTCCTGGAGCATCTGACGCTGCACGCGCGCGAGCTTGTTGATGACCTCGACCATGTGCACCGGGATACGGATGGTGCGGGCCTGGTCGGCCATGGCGCGGGTGATCGCCTGACGAATCCACCAGGTGGCGTACGTGGAGAACTTGTAGCCCTTGGTGTAGTCGAATTTCTCGACCGCGCGGATCAGACCGAGGTTGCCCTCCTGGATGAGGTCCAGGAAGAGCATGCCGCGACCGGTGTAGCGCTTGGCCAGGGAGACCACCAGACGGAGGTTGGCCTCCAGGAGGTGGTTCTTGGCGCGGCGGCCGTCCTCGGCGATGATCTCCAGCTCACGCTTGAGCTTGGGAGCGAGCTTGTCGGCGTTGGCCAGCTTGTCCTCGGCGAACAGACCGGCCTCGATGCGCTTGGCGAGCTCGACCTCCTGCTCGGCGTTGAGCAGCGGGACCTTGCCGATCTGCTTGAGGTAGTCCTTGACCGGGTCGGCGGTGGCACCGGCCGCGGCGACCTGCTGCGCGGGCGCGTCGTCCTCGTCCTCGTCGGACAGGACGAAGCCCTGGGCGCCGTCCTCGGTGGTCTCCTCGGCACCGGCCTTGCCCGGGGTCTCCTCGGTCGCCTCGTCATCGACGACCTCGGCGTCGTCCTTCTTGGCGCTCGTCTTCTTGGCCGCCGTCTTCTTGGCGACCGTCTTCTTGGCGACGGCCTTCTTGGCGACCGTCTTCTTGGCGACAGCGGCCTTGCCGGCGGACGCGTCCTCGGCCGAATCGTCGGTGAGGGCAGCCGGGGCCGCGGCGGCGGTGGCCTTCTTGGCGGTCACCGTCTTGGCCGCCACGGTCTTGGTGGCGGTGCGCTTGGCCGGACTCTTCGCTGCGACGCTCTTTCGGGTGCGCTTGGGCTCCGCGGCACTGACCATCAGCGTCACACCCTCTTCCTCGAGGATCTGGTTGAGGCTGCGCAGTACGTTCTTCCACTGAGTGGCCGGAATCTGGTCAGCTTCGAAGGCCCGACGTACGTCATCGCCGGCGATCTGCCCCTCAGCCTTTCCCCGCTCGATGAGCGCCATGACAGAGACGGACTCGGCGATCTCGGGCGGGAGCGTACGGGATGTGCTGGCCGACACGAACAACCTCTCGGAACGTAGGAAAACGGCTTCCGGCCCCGTCCGTTACGGACAGGAACCGACGACCGCCGACTGGGGATGGGCCGACGGCGCGGGCGGGGGCCGGGAAGATGCACAGCGCCGGACACGGCGTCTGTATTCCCTCCTCGGCTATCACCTCTTAGGTCATCGCGCTGCCCGGAAGAGCGTTACGCCCAATCTGCGTGGCCCGAGTCACACCCCGTAAGCATTCAAAAGATGACAGATCCTGTCAGACCAGGTCAGGTCATGATCCACGCCCCGGTCGCACCATCGGGACCCCGCCGAATCCGCCAAGGATTCGATGGGGTCCCGACGGGTGACGGTTCGCCGGCCTGGCGATGCCACGGACGCGCACACACTCCGGACCGCGTCACCCTCGGTGCGCGATCAGTGCTCGCGCGGCGCGGGCACGACACGCTCCACCTCGGGGTGGGCGGTGAGCAGCTGCCGCATGGCCGTCTCGGCCGCGGCACCGTCGGCGGCCGCGAGGGCGTCGACGATGCGGGCGTGGTGTCCCAGCGAGGCGTCGTTCGGCCGGTCACAGCCGGTGACCGGGCTGCCGGAAACGTGGAGGGCCGCCGAGACGATCCCGGAGAGGTGCTCCAGCATCCGGTTGCCCGCGAGCTGGATGAGCAGCGAGTGGAACTCGGCGTCGGCCCGGGAGAACGTGAGGGAGTCACCCTGTGCCATGGCATGGCCCATGATCTCGACCATGTCACCGAGCCGCTGCTGGATCTCCTCGCGCCCGTGTCCGGCCGCAAGGCGCGCGGCGAGCGGCT
Organism: Streptomyces sp. NPDC005141; assembly: GCF_053599975.1. Classification (NCBI taxonomy): domain Bacteria; kingdom Bacillati; phylum Actinomycetota; class Actinomycetes; order Kitasatosporales; family Streptomycetaceae; genus Streptomyces; species Streptomyces sp. NPDC005141. The sequence goes on from NZ_JBSFYW010000001.1 coordinate 209,346, forward strand.
CGATGGTCCAGCGGAGCTCGCCCAGCTCACGCCGCTGGTCGTCCCGCTGCGGCCCGAAAGCCCGCCACTCGATGATGTCCGGGTCGAGAAGGTTCCAGTCGCTGACGGGACGCACGCGCGTGCCGACGTTCGGGCGGGCGCTGACCAGCCCCTTGGCCTCCAGGACGCGGAGCGACTCACGGACGACGGTCCGGGAGACCTCGAACCGCTGGCCGATCTCCTCGGGAACGAGCGGACGGTCCGCGCCGAGGTCTCCGGAGACGATCATCTGGCCGAGCTGCTGGACGAGTTGGCCGTGCAGCCCGCGTCCGCGGCTGCCTGCGGCGCGTCGGCCGACGCGGCCGAGCTCCGGCTCGGCGCTCTCCCACACAGGGGCGCCCACGCGGTCGACACCGGGGGCGTCGACATAGGGGTAACGGTCGAGGTCGCCCGGTCCGGCCAGGCCGGAGTCTGAGGAACGGGCGGCGGTCATCATGGTCTGCGCAAGGGTACTCACGGGTCTTTTGTCGGCGCCGACTCCAACTCCCTTGAGGTCTTTGGTGAAAAGCACACGAAAGGGTGATCGCTCACCCCGTCGCAATTGACGCCTTATCGGAAAGAAATGGGCGTTCTTCGGGGAGTTGTGCGCACAGGGGGAACGGAAGGGCGCGGACAGTCGTCATCGGACCCGGCTCCGCAGGGTCGTGAGCAGATAGGCGCAGAGCAGAGCGGCCAGCGACAACATCAGCGCTCCGCCCACAGGTTGGGCGAGCACCCGCACACCGGCCGCCAGGTAGCGCTCCCCACCGAACGGCCACTGCATGAGAACGAGCTCCCGAAGCCGCTCCGGGAACCCGGCCGCCGTCCGCACAGACGGCCCCTGCAAGACCTTTTGTACGAGGGGCACGACGACGATCGGTACGGCGATCACCGCCGCGAGCCCTGCGGCGGTGGACCGGAAGATGCCCGCCGCCAGCACGCCCGCCCACGCACAGCCCACCACGAGGCCGAGCCAACTCGCGCTCAGCGAAAGCCAGTCCGACGGAACTCCGGTGAGCTCCCGTCCGTAGACGAGGTAGAGCATTTCGAGGTCGCATCCCACCGTGAGGAACGCCAGCATCAGCGCGGTGCCCGAGGCGACGAGGAGCTTGGCGGTCAGCAGTCCCAGGCGGCGAGGGACGGTGCCGCGGTCCGTGGCCAGGGCGGGGTGGCGGAACTCCTCGCCGAAGGCGACGGCGCCCAGCAGTCCGGCGCCGAGCGCGGCGGGCGGCAGCGGGAGTTCCCGCGGCCACGCGGCCAGCAGGCGGGGCTGAGGCGTGTGACCGATTCTGGCCAGGAGGACGGACAGGAGGGCCGAGGTGACGAGAACGGCGGCCGCCGTGAGGTAGCCGGTGCCGACACCGGCCGCTCTGCGCAGTTCGTAGCGCAGAGGACGCAGCGGGCTCGGGGCCTGGCGTACGGAGATGGGTGGCGGGAGCGGGGTGAGGTCGTTCTCGGCCGCCGTCTCGGAGGGCGGCTCCTCGGTCCGAGGCTCGCCCCGCTCGGCGGATGGGGTCGGCGCGAGCCCCATGTCGCCCGTCTCGTCGGCGAGTTGGTGTACGAGGATGCCGTGCCGGAAGGCGATCTCTCCGATGTCGGCGCAGGTGCTGCCGTACACCGAGAGCCGGTTGCCCTCCTCGCGCACGACTTCGACGGAGCGCTGCGCCGTGCGGGCCTCCTTGGTCAGCAGGGAGCCGAGCCGGGCGGCGTGCGGGCTGCGGACGGCGACCCGGGGCCGGAGCCGGGTGCGGGCGAAGTCCGCTGCCTCCTGGTCGGCGACGAGGCGGCCCTGCTCCAGCGTGACGACCCTGTCGGCGGTTCGCGCGGCCTCCTTCGGATCGTCCGTGGTGAACAGCACCGTGCCGCCCTGTGTCGCGTGTGCGCGCAGAATCCCGTGCAGCCAGCGGCTCTCTCTGGCGCACAGTCCGTCGGCCGGGTCGTCGAGCACGAGGGTGTGCGGGTCGGACAGGAGCGCGCAGGCCAGCCCGAGCCGGCGGTCCATGCCGCGGGAGAGCGTGCCCAGGCGCTCGTCGCGGAGGCTGACGAGCCCGACCACCTCGAGCACTTCGTCGGCGCGACGCGCGGGCACGCCGGCGGCGGCGCACAGCATCCGGAGTTGACCGCGGACCGTGCGCGCGGGATGGCCCGGCACCTCACCCAGGAGCACACCGACTTCGCGTGAGGGGTGGGCGATCCGGTGCAGCGGCCGACCGCGGAAGTAGGTGACCCCTCGGCCCTGCTGGAGTTCGAGCATGAGCCTCAGCGCCGTCGTCTTGCCCGTGCCCGGTGCTCCGAGGAGCACCGTGACGTGGCCCGCGCGCGCCTCGAAGGACACGTCGTCGACGGCGGGCGGACGCGTCTTGCGGGTGTTGCTGGTCAGTCCGATGGCCTGGATCACTCGAAGCAAGATAGCGCGACATTTCCGATTTTCCGGGCACCTTGCGACTCGTCTCCGGCGGGCCTCGCGGCTCTCGCGAACATGCGGAGGCCCCGGGGCCGAAGAAGTGTGTTCGCCGCCCTCGTCAGACCTCGGGGCGCAGCATCGGCGGGTTGAGCAGTGTGGCGCCGCCAGCGCGGAACAACTGGGCGGGGCGGCCGCCCTGGCGCGTGGTCGTCCCCCCTGTGGGCACCAGGAAGCCCGGTGTGCCCGTCACCTTGCGGTGGAAGTTGCGCGGGTCGAGCGCCACGCCCCAGACGGCTTCGTAGACACGGCGCAGCTCGCCCACCGTGAACTCGGTCGGGCAGAAGGCGGTCGCCAGGGACGAGTACTCGATCTTGGACCGGGCGCGCTCCACGCCGTCCGAGAGGATCTGGGCGTGGTCGAAGGCGAGGGGTGCGGCCTGCTCCCCGTCGCGGCCGTATCCGCCCTGCTGCAGCAGCTCCTCGACCGGTGCCCAGCGCGCACTGTTCGCGTCGCCGCCCGCCCGGGGCGCGGGAAGGTCGGGGGCCAGCGCGAGATGCGCGACGCTGACCACCCGCATCCGGGGGTCACGCTTGGGGTCGCCGTAGGTAGCGAGCTGCTCGAGGTGCGCGCCGTTGTCCTGTGCGGGCACGGAGGGGTCGTGGGCGCGCAGGCCCGTCTCCTCGGCCAGCTCACGTGCCGCGGCCTGGGCGAGATCCTCGTCGGTCCGTACGAAGCCGCCGGGCAGTGCCCATCGCCCCTGGAACGGCTGCTCGCCCCGCCGAACCGCCAACGCGCAGAGGGCATGGCGGCGTACGGTCAGCACGACCAGGTCCACGGTCACGGCGAAGGGCGGAAAGGCTGACGGGTCGTAGGGCATGCCGCGATCATAGTCGTCTGCCTGACGATAAACACCTCCTTCGGCAGCTCGGTCCATGGTTGATCGACTCGCGTCCGGTACGGCACTCCACGACCGGGAACACTCGCTCCGAGACGCGTCCCGCGACGTCACATCCCCAACTGCAGTCCGTCGCCCGCCTCCTCGACCATGGCGGCACCGAGTCTGCTGACGCGTACGGAGAAGGGCGCGCCCGAGATCCGCAGGCCCGTGAGAGCGATCTCGCCCAGTGGCGCATCGCGGAACGGGCGCAGGATCACGGTCCGTGCGGGCGCATCGGGGCGGATCCCGGCCAGTGAGCTGAGCAGCAGCACGCCGGCCGCCGCGGAGATGGCCGCGGGCCGCGAGGCCGCCGGATGGGGAAGCGGGGCGCTCCCCTGTGCACGCTGCTCCCCCGCGTACATCTCGGGCAGCCGGTTGCCGAAGGACTCCGCCGCCGCCAGTACGCCGCGCAGGAGCGAGGTGGCCTCCTTCTCGTGGCCCGCGGCGGCGAGCCCCGTGACGGCGACGGCCGTCTCATGAACGCGCACGGCCCCGCTGCGATGGCCGAACGGGTTGTACCCCGCCTCCTTCGCTCCCAGGCTGCGCAACCCCCAGCCAGAGTCCATGGCCGGGCCGCCGAGCAGCCGCGCGAGCTGTTCGATCCGCACCTTGTCGAGCAGACCGGGGGCCAGCTCTCCGGAGCCCAGCAGTCCGGTGTCGAGGAGATGGGAGGTGCTCGAACCGAGCTGGGGCACGAGACGCCCGTCCGAGGTGCGGGCGGCTGCCGGACTGCCACCACCCCGGTCCTCGACCCAGAAGTCGGCACGGAACGCCGTCCGCAACGCCTGAGCCCACACGCGCAGCCCCGTGCCACCGGTCCGGCCGTGCGCGTCGAGCAGATCGGCGCCAAGCAGCGCCGCACGGTGCGCGTGTGCCTGCGTCTCGCAGCGAAACGGTCCGCCCGGCTGCGGGTCGGGCAGATACGTGCCGTCGCCGACCGTGATCCGCAACCAGTCCAGACACCGCTCGGCCGCGGGCAGCAGTTCCTCCACCTCTTGCTCGGCCAGTCCCCAGCGCCGGGCCTCCGCGAGGAGTACGGGGAAGAGCAGCGTCGCCTCGGTCGCCGTGCAGCCCGGCGGCAGGTGTGGCCCACCGTCCCGGAGCGGTCCCGGAATCAGTCCGGAGCGCGGTCCCGGGCCGGCGAGCTGGGTGCGGGCGAGGGTCCGCAGAGTGCCCGCGGCGAGACGCGTACCGAGCGGCAACGTCATCCGGGCCGCGGCCAGGGCCTCGGCCGGCGCCAGCCCGCAGCGCCATGGGGCTCCCGCCGCCAGGTGCGTGTCGGCCGGATGCAGGGAGTCGCGCAGCAGCAGGGCCCCGAGGTCCTCGACGCAGGTCCGCAGGAGCGCCTCGACCCCGGGCCCGTCGCTCGCTGCCCGGGCCTGGGCGAACGGGCTCGCGGCGCCGCGACCCACCGCCCTGATCGGTCCCTGGCCGTCCGGCCGGACACGCAGTTCCACGCTGAGGGTGCCGCCCGGCGGCAGCTCGAGTTCCCAGCGCAGCAGTCCGGCCGAAGCCAGGGCGTCGGTGGGCGGCGGGTCGGCGGTGACGGTCGCGTGCCCCGTGGCGCAGGACCACCGCAGGCCGGAGGCATGGACGCTGGCCGGCAGCTCGGGCCCGGCTCGGCCCGAGGCGACCGCGCCCAGTTCCGCGAGATCCGTCCCGAGGGCGACCTCGACGGGCAGGCGCAGGGTGCGAGGGGCCGAGCTCCGCAGGGTGATCCGCTCGATGCCGTCCGCATGGCGGGTTCTTTCGACGACCACGTCCGGATCCGGGCCGACATCCCGGGACGCGCGCAGCGTACCCACGAAGCGGGCCCGGTCGGCCGCGAGCATGCGGGCCTGCATGGCGAGCGGTTCCCGTCCGGCGACCCGCACCTGGCAGCGGGACAGCACACGCCGACCCGCCCGGTAGAAGCCCTCCAGCCCGCGGCCGGTCAGTTGACCCTCCTCCGTGGAGATCACCAGTCCTGGAAGAGCGACACAGATCAGGGAGGTGTGGGCGGGCGGCAGTTCCGCCGTTGGTCCCGGGACGGAAAGGGATGCGGCAACGCCGGTGCCGCGCCCTGCCGGGATGAAGGGCGCACCGGTGTCCCAGCCCGCTCGTGGGGTCTCCGGGGCGCCCCTCTGCCTGACGGGCTGGGCGGACTCGCGCCCGGGCGGACGGCCGCCGTCGGGGGCCGAGGACGGATGGGGCATGGGCATGGGTGGCTTCCTCCGCGCTCGGTGCGCCTGGAGCGCGTTCGGCTTCTGGTGCGGGCCCCGCAGAGCGGGGGCGCGTTGCGGCGGCGCACCCCGGCCACGGAATCCGCCACTCAGGTGAACGGGGCAGCCCTGTCCGGGGTCACGCCTTGCCCCGGGAAGCCGACCGAATGGCGGTGGGACGGCCGACGGGGCCTGACAACCACCCGTCGAGCGGACGTCGGCCGCACCGAGGGTGATGCCGTCGCCGGGCAACGCGCCGGCCGGCCGCGGCTGGACCGGAACACCGCCTTGCCTCGGGACGACGTGCGTCACGTCCTGCCTCGGCCGAGTGGTTAGGCCTGCCCCTGTCCCGGCCTCGACCGAGTGGGCAGGCCGCCTCTGTCCCGGCCTCGGCCGAGTGGGAGGCATATCTCCAACCCCGCCTCGACCGAGTGGGCGGGCACGTCCACCCCGGCCTCGCCTCACCCGGACCCGCCCCCTTTGCTGTGCCCCCAGCCACTCACCCGCCCTCCCCCGCACCACGCCGACCACTCTCGCCCCGCGCGCGCGGCGGACCGTCCGCCCTCTTCGCCTCTCGCCCCTGTCCGTCGCCTGCCTGCGAGGCATCGTGGGCCGGGCGACGTCCTTGGGCGCTCACCGTCCCGGGGCCGCGCCGACTCGGGCGGCTTCCGCCGTTCGCGTTCGGGCGGGTCCGGCGGCGACGCCGAGCGGCGGGCGTCGAGGGACGTGTGTCCGGCGAGAGGGAAGCGCACGTCGAGTCACCCGCTCGGAGCGGGGCGCCGGAATCGGTCGACTGCCCCGCTTGCGTCGAGCCACGGCTCGTACGCTCCCCGCGCAGGCAGCGTCGGACGGATTCCGGATCCAAGCCCTCATTGCACGCCTGGTGGAGGAGACGGGCGAACAGATAGTCGGGATCGGCGCCGAGCGCCATGGCGAGCGCTTCTCGTGCCTCGAGCTCGTCTCCCATGGACCAGGCGACCCATCCCGCGAGGGTGAGGGGCGCGGCGGCGTGCTCGCGGTAGGGGCCGACACAGCGGCGGGCCAGCGCCCGCCACAGCCGCAGCGCCGGGCCTGCCTCGTCGCCCTCCATCCACTGCGCGGCACGGTCACGGGTCGTGCGGTCCTGGAGGCCGAGGATCAAGGTGGCGGCCTCGTCGTTCTCCAGGAGTCCGTCGTCGCGGAGGTCCGCCGGGCGCGTTCCGGACACGGGGGAAGAGTCCGCCAGCCGGTCCCTGATCCGCCGGGCCAGTGCGAGAGCCTCCTCGGCCACCTCGGCGCGGCTGTCGTCCTCCAGGATCCTCGGCACGAGGGCCATGCTGGCCGTGTCGAGCGCCACCTCTTGGCCCAGGGCGGCGCCGCCCTCCCAGGGAAGGAGCCTGGCCGTCAGATCCTTCAGGGATCCGCGCACCTGCAGGCCCGCGTACGTCGCGGCGGCGGCGAGGACAGACGTACCCGGCAACCCCATCGGCGTGCCTTCGGCCGGACAGCATCCCTGCCCCGGGCAGGTGTACGACCAGAAGCGGCCGTCCGAGATGCAGAGAGCCTCGATCACCGGAACGTCGAGGCGTCCGCAGGCCGTCCGCAGCAGCTGCGCGAGTGGGCGCAGGCGTTCCATGACGTCCCGCCCTGATTCACCGCTCCCCGGTTCCTGGCAGAGGTACGCGACCATGCTCTCGGGGCGGGAGCTCCGCCGCTCGCTGCCCTTCACCAGACCCTGCGCCAGCTGCTCCGAGACGGACGGCCAGTCCTCCGCGTGGGCGGGGATGCCGAGGCGGGCCCGGCCGCCGAACCGCCCCCGGCGCTCCCGGTCGTGCAGGGCGACCAGCACGATGCTGTCCTCAGGGCGGTACCCGAGGAGATAGGGCAGCGCGTCGGCCAGCTCTGCCGGGGTACGCAGAGTCACCTGATGTTCCGCCCCGGGGACGCCCGCGTGCCGGGCATCGCCGCCCACGCCCGCCCCACCCCCGTGGCGCAGTCCGCCGGGGACCGTAGCGCCAGGGACCTGTGGCCCGACCTGGCGGCTCGGTCGGTCCATGCGCTCGGGTCCCGATCGGCCGCCCGGGCCGTTCCACCCGTCGCCGGTGTGGCCGCCGGCTCCGCTCGGGCCGCCGTGATCGCCTTGGCCACCGGATCGATCGCGCCCGCGGTTCCCGTCGCGTCCACCGACCGCGCCGATGTTCTCTTCGCCGGACCTGCCGGCCGCTTCGTCGTGATTCGTCATGCGGTGACCATCCCGCGGATCACAAGATTCCGGTTCGACCTGTGGATAACCATCACCATGATCACGCCAGAAGTTGTCCACAGCTCGACGGGCTCGTTCGCGCTTTGTCCGACCCATCGGGTTGCATGGAGCCATGACCAACGAAGACCCGCGACCCGAAGCCACCGACAACGCACACGACGCAGCCCGCGAAGACCTGCGGGCCGCGGCCGATGCCGTCCTGGCCCGCCTCGTCGGGGCCGGGGCGGGCGAGGCCCGGCTGCGCGAGGACCAGTGGCGCGCCATCGAGGCGCTGGTGGCCGACAAGCGCCGGGCGCTGGTCGTACAGCGCACCGGCTGGGGCAAGTCCGCGGTGTATTTCGTCGCGACGGCACTGCTGCGTGAGCGGGGCGCCGGACCCACGGTGATCGTCTCCCCGCTTCTCGCGCTGATGCGCAACCAGGTGGAGGCGGCGGCCCGCGCCGGAATCCGCGCGCGAACGATCAACTCCTCGAATACGGAGGACTGGGAGACGATCCAGGCCGAAGTGGCGGCGAGCGAGGTCGACGTCCTCCTGGTGAGTCCGGAGCGGCTCAACAATCCCGACTTCCGCGACCAGGTGCTGCCCAAGCTGGCCGCGGCCACCGGCCTCCTGGTGGTCGACGAGGCGCATTGCATCTCCGACTGGGGCCACGACTTCCGACCGGATTACCGACGCCTGCGCACCATGCTCGCCGACCTCCCGCCCGGCGTCCCGGTGCTGGCCACCACCGCGACGGCCAACGCGCGCGTGACGGCCGATGTCGCCGAACAGCTGGGCACCGGAGCCAGCACCGACGCCCTGGTCCTGCGCGGGCCGCTGGACCGGGAGAGTCTGAGCCTCGGCGTGCTGCGCCTGCCGGACGCCGCGCACCGGATGGCCTGGCTCGCCGAGCATCTGAACGACCTGCCGGGCTCCGGCATCATCTACACACTCACCGTGGCCGCGGCCGAGGAGGTCACCGCGTTCCTGCGGCAGAGCGGGTACACCGTGGCGTCGTACACCGGGAAGACCGAGAACGCGGACCGCCAGCAGGCCGAGGAGGACCTGCTCGCCAATCGCGTCAAGGCACTGATCGCCACATCGGCCCTGGGTATGGGCTTCGACAAGCCCGACCTGGGATTCGTGGTGCACCTGGGCTCCCCCTCCTCTCCCATCGCCTACTACCAGCAGGTGGGACGCGCGGGACGCGGTGTGGAACACGCGGAGGTGCTGCTCCTGCCGGGCAAGGAGGACCAGGCGATCTGGGAGTACTTCGCCTCGATCGCCTTCCCTCCGGAGGAGCAGGTGCGGCGCACCCTGGACGTGCTGGCCCGGTCCGAGCGGCCGCTCTCGCTGCCCGCGCTCGAACCGCTCGTGGAGCTGCGCAGGTCCCGTCTGGAGACCATGCTCAAGGTGCTCGACGTGGATGGAGCCGTGCACCGGGTCAAGGGCGGCTGGATCTCCACGGGCTCGCCCTGGACGTACGACACCGAGCGCTACGCCTGGGTCGCCAAGCAGCGGGCGACGGAGCAGCAGGCGATGCGGGACTACGTGTCGACGACCGGCTGCCGAATGGAGTTCCTGCGCCGACAGCTGGACGACGAGGAAGCCGTACCGTGCGGGCGCTGCGACAACTGCGCGGGTGGCCGTTTCCAGGCGTCAGTGTCCTCCGCCGCGCTGGACGCGGCGAACGGCGAGCTCGACCGGGCGGGCGTCGACGTCGAGCCCCGGAAGATGTGGCCGACCGGGCTGCCGGCGGTCGGCGTCGACCTGAAGGGGCGTATCCCGGTCGGCGAACAGGCCGCTCCGGGACGTGCCCTGGGACGGCTCTCGGACATCGGGTGGGGCAACCGGCTGCGGCCGATGCTCGCCCCGCAGGCACCGGACGGGCCCGTCCCGGACGACGTCGCCAAGGCCGTGGTCGGCGTCCTGACCGACTGGGCGAAGGGCCCGGGCGGCTGGGCTTCCGGACAGTCCGACGCGCAGCCGCGCCCGGTCGGCGTGGTGACCATCGCCTCGCGCTCGCGGCCTCAGCTGATCCAGTCGCTCGGTGCGCGGATCGCGGAAATCGGCCGACTGCCGCTGCTGGGATCCGTGGAGTATGTCGGCGAGGTCTCGCAGATCTCCCGGAGCAACAGCGCTCAGCGGCTGAAGGCGCTGGACGGGGCGTTGTCCGTGGCGCCGCAGCTGGCCGACGCCTTGGCAGAGGCAGGGGGTCCGATTCTGCTGGTGGACGATGCCACGGAGACGGGCTGGACGCTGGCGGTGGCGTCGCGGATGCTTCGCAGAGCGGGCGCTCAGGCGGTGTTGCCGCTGGTCCTCGCCGTACAAGCGTGAGTCGCGTGTCGCGATTCGAAACACTGGGCAGGTATATAGGACGCTAATCGCCCGAAAACGGTCTGTGGCCCCAATTGCTCGTTGCCGCAACCCAGTTCGACAGGAAGAATTGAGCTCCGCTCCCCGCACGGTTCGCCCGTGGTCCGGTAGGGCTCTGCTGCGGCGTGCCATTCCCCCAAGTCCGACCCCGCCCGCTGTATGGGCACGTAGCCGAAGGGAGGACCGTGACCTTCGGATTCGCTCCGTCCTCGGCGGCATCCATGTCGACGTCTCCCGACCTGTCCGCCGCTTCCGCCAACCCACTGGCCCGCATGCTCGAACCCGCCGAATGGGCCTCGGCCGGAATTCCGCTTCTGCGCGATCCCCGTGAGGTTGTCAGCGGACTGCACGCCCGGCACCGGCCCAGACCGTCGACCGCGATCGTGGCAGTCCTCGATCCGGAGGAACGGCTCCTGGCGAGCGCGTCCTTCACCCGGCGTTCGGCACCGGCCGATGGCTGGATGTTCCGCAACTCGCTGCTCGCGCAGCTGCGCCGGGTCATCCCGCACGACCTGCGGCGCCGTTCCCCCGTGCGTACGGCCGTGCTGCTGTACTGCCGGGACGGCGACGCGCGCTGGACGGAGGAGGACGGGGCCTGGATGTGGGGACTGCGGGACGCCTGCACGCTCCATGGACTGCGGTGCGGGGCGTACATCACCCTTACGCGTGACGGCTGGCAGGTTCTCGGCGAGGGCCGCGGCGGACGCCGTCCCAACTCCGACTCGACACCGGAGTTCTTCGCGGGCGAGGTGCTGCCGCCCCTGCCCCGCACGGGAGGCGTCGCGTCGGAGATCATGCGCCGGGCGGCCGCCCGCTGAGACACGGGCGAGTCGCAGGAGACAACGGCCCGCCCTCGGGGGAAGGCGGGCCGTACACGTCCGATGAGCCCGCTCCAGGGTCGTATCACTCACTCGTGCGTACGCCACGGACGCGCGGCTCGGATGTCGGGCGCACGCGGTCCGTCGATCGCGCGACGGAACCACCGGGCAACGGGAGCCCACGCCGACTGGCATACGGATGCCATATCCGGCGATGAACGTGGCACGAGATCGGTCCGGCGATGAACGTGGAACGAGATCGGTCTCTGTCCCAGTGACGTCCGCCAGGAGCGGGGAGTACCGCAGCCAGGCGCCGAACTCGGCACCAGGCCGCCTCGCACCCCACTGACAACGATGGACAGGACGCCCCCCTCCGCGCGCGTGGACGCGTTGCGGGTACGCGAAAGTGACCACCGTGCAGGTGCCGCCGCGGCGGCACCCTCACCGTCCCGCCGAACGCGTTCCGGACCAGGTCCGGAACGCGCTCAGACGCCCGCGCCCAGAACCGAGTTGATCTGCTGCGGGTCGCCGCAGACGATCAGCAGGGCGCCGGCCAGGCCGCGGGCCAGAGGCAGGGCGGTGGCGAGGGTCTCGCCGGAGCCGCCGTTGGCCGCGACCACGACGACGGGACGGGACACGGCCCGGCCCGCGGCGGAGGCGCCGGCGTAGAAGACGTCGTCGCCGGCGTCGTGCTGCGCCCAGTACGCGGGCTCACCGAAGGAGAGTTCGTGCGCGGCCCACGGGTGCGGATCGCCGGTGGTGATCACCAGCACCTCACCGGGGGCTCGGCCCGACTCCAGCAGCAGGTCGACGGCTTCTTCAGCGGCGTCCAGCGCACCCTCGGCCGAGGCCGGGATGAGCTGGATCTGTGGGGTGACGGCAGCGGGTGCGGCCGCCTTGGCGGACGGTCCCGGCGTGGCCACGAGCGGCTCGCGCGGGGTGCGTTGGGCCGGCGTCGGCCGGACAGGACCCGGACGGCCGGGACGCGGCGGAGCCGCGGGACGGGGACCGGGTACGGGGCGGGGGGTCTGCGCGGTGCGGCCACTGGCCGGAGTGACGCGGGGACCCTGGGCACTCTCGTGAATCTGAGGCTCCTCGGGAATGAGAGGCATGAGCTGATATCTATCAAACGCCGGTGCGACTCGCCTCGGCGGGTGGCACATGAGTGCGAACGGAATCGTCAGAAATCGAAGCCGAGCTGGCCCTCGATCTTTGGAACGCTTCCGTCCGCCCAGCTGCGGACCTTCTTGAGATGCCGCCACTGGGGCAGCGCATCAAGATACGCCCACGACAACCGGTGGTACGGGGTGGGGCCCCGCTCCTCCAGCGCGGCTTTGTGGACCGGCGACGGGTACCCGGCGTTGGCCGCAAAGCCGAAGTCTGCATGGTCGACACCCAGTTCGGCCATCATTTTGTCGCGCTGGACCTTGGCGATCACCGAGGCCGCCGCGACGGCGATGCAGGACTGGTCGCCCTTGATCACCGTGCGGACCTGCCAGGGAGCTCCGAGATAGTCGTGCTTCCCGTCGAGGATGACCGCGTCGGGGCGGACCGGCAAAGCCTCCAGCGCGCGTCCGGCCGCGAGGCGCAGGGCGGCCGTCATCCCCAGCTGATCGATCTCCTCCGGGGAGGCGTGCCCGAGGGCGTACGACGTCACCCATTTCTCCAACTCCACGGCGAGCGCGGTCCGGCGCTTGACGGTCAGGAGCTTGGAGTCGGTGAGGCCTTCGGGCGGGCGGCGCAGTCCGGTGACGGCGGCGCAGACGGTGACGGGACCGGCCCAGGCACCGCGCCCCACCTCGTCGACACCGGCAATGACCTTCGCTCCGGTCGTGGCGCGGAGGGAGCGCTCGACGGTGTGGGTGGGTGGTTCGTACGGCATGGCGCCATCAGACTACGCCGCCCGGAGCCCCTCGCGACACCCAGGTTCCCCGAGCGGCCGGGGAGCCCGCGCCGAAGCCGGTCAGACGTCCCTCCGGCGCAGCAGCGGGACCATCAGCTGGTCGATCATCTCCTGGAGATCCTGATCGCTCCATTCACTCGCGCACACCTTGGAGCGGTACATCATCATCGCCGGGATGGCGTCGAAGACGTACGGGTTCGCGGCGTCGGGACGCACCTCACCGCGGTCGATACCTCGGTGGATGACCTCACGGAGCAGGCCCATGGTGGGTTCGACGACCCCGCCGAGGATCACCCGGTTGAAACGTTCGGCCTGGTTCACATCGCATTCGTGAAGAACCGAGCGAAGCGCGAGTCCCGTCTGCGAGAACATCGCCGCGCGCACACGTCGGCACAGTTCCAGCAGGTCCTCCCGGACGCTGCCGAGGTCGGGAGCCTCCGCCTGGTTCGGCAGTCCGGACTGGAGCGCGTCCGCGACCAGATCCTCCTTGGACGGCCAGCGGCGGTAGACCGCGGCCTTGCCGGTCTGGGCGCGCGCGGCCACACCTTCCATGGTGAGGCCGTTCCAGCCGACCGTGCCGAGCTGTTCCAGCGCGGCTTCCAGGATCGCGCGCTCGAGCACGGCACCGCGCCGGCGCGAGGAGGCCGCCTGAGCGGGGGCGGCCGTCCAACGCGAAGTAACCATCAGAGTGTCTCCGTCGTACAAGGGAGCGGAATTCGGGGAGGTTCGGGCTGTCGAGGGGAGGAGCGATCGAAGTGACGTCTTCGGACAGCGACTTCAGTGAACGCTTGCGTTCACTGTCGGGGACTCACTACCGTTGACGCGACAGTGAACGCGAGCGTTCACTAACGCACTTGTGGGGGAAGCATAGTGACGACCTCTCAGTTGACTCAGGACACCAAACCGGGTGCGGCCCGCCGGGAGGGGCATCCCGGCATCGCGCTCACCGTCATCGCGGCCTGCCAACTCATGGTGGTACTCGACGCGACGATTGTGAACATCGCACTCCCGCACATTCAAGACGCCCTCGACTTCACTACGACCGACCTGACATGGGTGATCAGTTCGTACACCCTCACCTTCGGTGGCCTGCTGCTCCTCGGCGCGCGGGCCGGTGACATCCTGGGTCGGCGCCGGGTCTTCATGGCCGGCATCCTGCTGTTCACCTTCGCCTCGCTCCTCGGCGGACTCGCCCAGGAACCCTGGCAGTTGCTGGCGGCGCGTGCCCTGCAGGGTGTCGGTGGCGCGATCGCGTCACCGACTTCGCTGGCACTGATCACCACCACGTTCCCCGAGGGCCCGGAGAGGAACCGGGCGTTCGCGGTCTTCGCAACGGTCTCCGCAGGTGGCGGCGCCATCGGTCTGCTCGCCGGCGGCATGCTCACGGAGTGGCTCGACTGGCGGTGGGTCCTCTTCGTCAACGTGCCCATCGGCATCCTGATCGCCGTCCTCGCGCCGCTGTACATCAACGAGTCCGAACGCCACCCAGGACGTTTCGACATCGCGGGCGCGCTCACTTCGACGGCCGGCATGGCGTCGCTGGTGTACGGCTTCATCCGCGCCGCAGAGGCGGGCTGGCGGGACAGCCTCACGATCGGGTCGTTCGTCGCGGCCGTCGCCCTGTTGCTGGCCTTCACCGCCATCGAGACGCGGGCCAAGGAACCCATCACCCCGCTGAGGATGTTCGCCGACCGCAACCGCTCGGGCACGTATCTGATCATGCTGAGCCTCGCGGCCGCGATGTTCGGCATGTTCTTCTACATCGTGCTCTTCGTGCAGAACGTGCTGGGGTACAGCCCGATCTCGGCCGGCGTGGCCTTCCTTCCTGTGACAGTCGCGATCGCGGTCGGCGCGGGTCTTTCGCAGCGGTTCCTGCCGGTGCTGGGTCCCAAGCCGTTCATGATCAGCGGTTCCACACTCGTCGCCCTCGGTCTCGGCTGGCTGACCTTCATCAGCCCTGACAGCTCGTACGCCGGTGGAGTCCTCGGTCCGATGCTGCTGTTCGGCTTCGGCATGGGCCTGAACTTCGTGACGCTGACGGTGACCGCGGTCTCCGGTGTCGCCCAGCACGAGGCGGGCGCGGCCTCGGGTCTGCTCAATGTCACGCAGCAGGTGGGCGGTTCGCTCGGCCTCGCCATCCTCACCACGGTCTTCGGTTCCGCCGGCCGCGACGAGGCGGCGAAGCAGATGCCGAAGTTCCTGGCGGACGGCTCGGCCGAGCAGAAGGCGGAGTTCGCCAAGACGCACCAGCTGCCTGCCCCTTGGGGCCACGAGGTGCTCGCTCAAGGCATCTCGACCGCCTTCGTACCCGCGGTGGCGATGGCCCTGCTCGCCCTGGTCACCGCGGCACTGGTGATCAGGGTCCGCAAGAGCGACCTCGACGCCTTGGCCGGCACGGCGGAGCCCGCCGCGGGCTGAGGACGGAGCCGCGGACGGCCGCGCCGCGGACGGGGAGACCGAGGGTGACCACGGTTCGGCCGTCCGCGGTACGAGCCCGAGGGCGGGTGCCTCTGCCGAAGCGGAGGCACCCGCGACCCACCGGGTGCACGGCGAGGCGCGCACACGAACCCGCCCCTCGCTCAGGGCACAAGTCCCCCGGAAGCGGCTCAGCGGTACATGAGGTCGCTCGCCAGGTCGCTGCAGACACTCCAGTCGGCGGACGCGGCCGGTGGGCGGTCGCGGAGGATGTCCCGGGCTCGGGCCGCACCCCAACTGGTCGCGTACCAGGGCGTGTCGTTCTCCCCCAGGTCATCGGCGATGGAGCTCAGCGCGCAGGAGCGCATCGGCTCCTTGAGCTTGTCGAGCGCGGGTACGGCGTCGGCCGACAGCTCTCGCGCGTACTCGAGGTCGAATTTGCCCGTGTCCTCGTACCGCTGGACATTGCGCTCGGCGATCAGACCGTCCGGCGACAGCAACCCGAACGCGAGCACGCCGGCCGCCGCACTGGCAGCGACCACACGGGGCAGCCAGCGGGCGCCCCACACACCGGCCGCCATGATCAGCGCGATGACCAGACCCAGCCACAGCTCCCCGGCCACCACCGACAACCGCAACCGCGTCAGCCCATAGGCCTCCACATACATGTCCATACGTCGCACAGCGGATGCCACGACAACGAGCGCCAGGCCGCAGAGAGTTCCCAGCACACCCCGCACCAGCTTCTTGTCGCTCGCGTCGTCCCGCGGCGCCCAGCGCAGCGCGAACACCACGACGAGCAGGGTCAGCAACGTGACGAGCAGCAGTTGCCAGAAGCCCTGCCGCGCGTACTGGGCGTACGTCTGCCCGGTCTTCTCCAGTACGGCGTCATAACCGCCGAAGAGCACGGCGAGCTGGACGGCGTTGAAGGCCGCGAAGAGCACGACGAGCACGATCAGCGGCAGGGCCCACTCGACGCGGTTGCGAGGACGCCCGGCGGGCACCACGACCCGGTCCCACTGCGTCGGCGCGGCTGCCGTGTGGGCCGCGGCCAGCGCTCCGACCAGACCGAACACCAGCAGCACCAAGCGCCAGGGGCCGCCGGAGACGGAGGTGTCCGGCACCAGGTCGCCGAGCAGGTTCGCGAAGGCCGCGTCGGCCCCGGCGAACAGCGCTCCGAAGACCAGCAGCAGGACCGCGGTCACCACGAGCGAGCGCAGCCCGACACCCACGCTGCGACGGGCACCGCCGAATCGTTCCCGCAGCCCGCGCCAGCCCCAGACGGGGCCGGTGACCAAGGAGTTGAAGACGCCGATGGGACCCAGCAGCACGGCGGGCCAGGTGCGTCCGCCGTGCAGCGCGAGCGAACCGAGCGCGATCGCCGTCACGACGGCGAGGAACGACGGCCAGTCCGCGTCCCGCAGAGCGGGCACGATCAGCAGGCCGATGCCGCCGATGCCCCAGACGAGGGTCCACGCGCGCGTGCGGCGTCCCACGGCCCGGTCGGCGAAGTACGCGGCGAGCGAGGCGGGTATCGCGACCAGCAGAAGGTTGATCGCCAGACCGTCGTCGAGGAGCAGCATGCTCAGCACTCCGGTCGCGAGCACGGCCCATAGCGTGGGCGTACGCACCGGGGCGGGCGGCGTGACCTGAAGATCGGCCGACCAAGAACCGTGGGTGGGCGACAGGGGCGCCCAGTCGGTTGTTGCGGTGCTCCGTCGATCGGCCTGCACCCGGGGCGTCACGTCTCCGTCGGCCTTTCGGGCCGCCCGCGCCTGGGGCGTCACGTCCGCGCCGGCCGCTCGGGGGGCCCGCTCCTCGGACTCTTCGTCCCCGCCGGTCTCTCGGGCGACCCGTCCCGCGGGCTCCTCGGCGACGCCATCGTCGGTCTCGTCGCCGGCACGGCCCTCGCGTTCTTCCTCGTCCCCGGGCTCCTCCGTGTCCGCGGGCTCCTCCCCGGCGCCCGGTTCGGTCGTATTCCCCGTGGCGCCGGATTCGTGTCCGGGCCGACCCGTCGATCCGGGTCCGGTCGGATCCGTGGAATCCTCCGGATCCGCTGCCTCCGGGGGCCTCTTCCCGGCCTCCGGAAGCTCCTTGCTCGCCTCCGGGTTCTTCGGCTGCGCCTGCGCCTCGTCTCTCGGCTCGGGCGTGGACGGTATGTCGGGCACGGGATCCCCTCCCAGCCGGTCTCGGGCAGCCCGCAGCACGCCATCGCGACAGGGAGGCTGCCGACCGGTGTCTCGTCGGCACTCGCCCGCCATGATCAACGGGCGGCGTGGCGCACAGGGTATCCACGGGCTAGGGGGCTCACGATGGGGCTGCGGGGCTGTAGCAAGCCTGTGACACAGCCCAGCTGCCGGCCTTCCCGAGGCGGCCGGCGTGGCGGCGTTCCGAGTGCACCCCGAAGGTCGCCCGCGGCACCGTCCCTGCGCCACAGCGCGACGGGCCACAGCTCAATGGCCCGGGGAGCCCCCCAGTCGTACGCCCTACGCGTCGCCGGCCGTACGCCCGTGCGCGGGCCCCGGCACCCATTCCGGCAGCGCCTCGGTGGCTTCCAGCCACGCCACGGGTGGCGCTCCCGCCTTACCGGAGGCGACCACGCCGCCCACGATGGAGCAGGTCGTGTCCACGTCGCCGCCGACCTGGGCAGTGGCCCAGAAGGCCTCTTCGTAGTCGCCCAGGGTGCGGGCGGCCGACCAGAGGGCGAAGGGAACGGTGTCGTGGGCCGACGTCCGCCGTCCGCAGCCCAGTACCGCGGCGACCGTCGCGGCGTCCCCGTAGTCGAGCATGTCCCGGGCGCGCCGCAGCCCGGCGCCCACGGCGCTGCGCGGTACGAGCGCGATCACGCCGTCGAGCAGGGCCTCGGCGCTCGGCGGGCCCGCCGGGTCGGCGGCCAGCGCGGAGGCCGCGGCGACGGCCATGGCACCGACCACGGCCTCACGGTGCTGGTGCGTGGGATAGGCGGAGATCTCCGCCTGGTGGGTCGCCTGCTCCGGGTCGTCGGCGTACCAGGCCCCCAAGGGGGCGATCCGCATCGCCGCGCCGTTGCCCCAGGAGCCCTGGCCCTTGAAGAGGGCGGACGCCAGCTCGCGCCAGTCGCCGCCTTCCCGGATCTGCCGCAGCAGCAGATTGACCGCGGGACCGTAGCCCCGGTCGAAGTCGTGGTGGTCGGCGAAGGAGCGAGCCAGTTCGTCCTGGTCGATGCGGTGGTGTGCGGCCAGGACCGCGACCACCGAGCACGTCATCTCGGTGTCGTCGGTCCACTGCCAAGGGCGGGGCGGCAGCTCTCGGCGCTTCAGCAGCGGGTAGTTCGCGGGCACGAAGAACTGCGAGCCCAGCGCGTCCCCCACCGCGAGTCCGCGCAGGCTGGCCAGGGCGCGGTCGAGGCGCCCGTCGGGAGAGGAGTCAGCGATCATCGCCCTGCCACTCTATCCGGTGACTCCGTACGATTCCGGATCACGCCATTGCTCGAAGGGACGATCAAGGGTGTATCGGCCGTTCTCCCCCAGAACGAGCATCCGCACCTCGCCGTTCCCCGGGTTCGAGAGCGATTCGAACTCGGCGACCGTCCAGTGGAACCAGCGCATGCAGAACAGCCGCATGGCCAGGCCATGGGTCACCAGGAGCACGTTCGGCGGGTGGTCGGGGGCCTCGAAGCTCCGGTACAGGCTCTCCAGGAAGCCACCGACCCGGTCGTACACGTCGGCACCGGACTCGCCCTGCGCGAACCGGTAGAAGAAGTGCCCGTACGCATCGCGATAGGCCTTCTGCAGACGTACGTCGTCACGGTCCTGCCAGTTGCCCCAGTCCTGCTCCCGCAGTCGCGGCTCCTCGCGCACCCGGACCTGCCCGGGGTCGAGGTGGAACGCGCGGAAGGTCTCGTGGGTGCGACGGTACGGGGAGACGTAAACGCTTACGCGCTCCTGGCCGAAGACTTCGCGCAGCCGTTTGCCGGTGTCCTCCGCCTGTTGCCACCCTGTCTCGGTGAGCGCCAGAGCGTGGTCGGGCTCGCGTTCGTACACGGTGTCATCGGCATTGCCCACCGACTCGCCGTGCCGGACAAGGACGATGCGCCGTGGTCGTGCCATGCCAAGACCCTAGATCGTATCGGCACGGATCGAGCAGTCGTACCGGCCCTATACGGCGCATGTCACACCGTTCCTGCACATCAGGGCCGACTCGGCGCGTGCGTCCCGTCAGACGATCCAGCCGGATTCCAGCTGCACGATGTCACCCGCGAGGGCGGCTATGTCGGCCTCGATCTGAGCGCGCAGCGCCAGCCTCTCCACCCGCTCGGCACGGTACTTGCCGTGTTCGGCGGCCGACTTCCACATGGACAGGACCAGGAACTCGCTGCCGGGCGCCTCGCCGAACAGGCCTCGCACCATGCCGGGCGAACCGGCCATCGCGGGGTTCCAGACCTTCTCCTGCATCAGGGCGAAGTGCTCGGCGCGGTCCTCGTGGACGCGGCAGTGCGCGATCCGCACCACGTCGGCGTCCGTGAAGCGCGGCTCGAAGCCGGTCTTCACGTCGAAGCGGTAGTCGAACAGTTTGACCTGGGAGTCCTTGAAGGTGCCCGACTGCGCGGCGGCGAGCCGGTCATGGGACCGGGCCATGAAGGAGTCGTAGAAGGCACGACTCTCCCAGAAGGCGAAGATGTGCGCGACGCCGGACCGCCCCACACTCCATCCTCCGCCCTGTCCCCGGAATCCCGGCTCCCCCAGAAGCCCCGCCCACTTTCGCTGCCCCCGTTCGAAACCGCGGCGATCGACCACGGTGCAGCGAATCCACTTGACCAGCACCGCGCCATCGTAAGGCCACGGAACGTGGCGCCGGTCACGCTCCGGCACAGTGGATCCGCGCGAGCCCTCAGGCGCGCGTGGCACGATGGACAACCGGCCATGCCCGCAGGGCAGTTGGGCCGGTGATTGCTGAGGAACGGGGAGGGAAAATCCGGTGAACGGTCTCAACAAGGGCATCCGCAAGGCCGAGTTGGCAGTGAAGTGGGATCCGAGTCCCGTAGGCGAGCCCGCGACCGACCTCGACATCATCGCGGCGACCTATCTGGCGTCCGCGCCCGAGGGAGACCCGGACTACGTGGTGTATTTCGGCAGCCGCTCGCCGGACGGCACCATCTATCTGAACCGCGACAGCAAGGACGGCAAGGGCTTCGGCTGGGACGAGGTCATGACCCTGGAGCTCGACCGCCTGGACAGCCGCTACGGGCGCGTGGTGGTCGGCGTGCTCATCCAGCAGCGCACCGGGTCGAAGACGTTCGTCGGCGTCCTCAATCCCGGCTTCCGCCTGCGTGAGGGCTACACCGTCCTGACCGAGGGCGACTTCGGCGACGTCCTGGGCGCGACGGCGGCGACCATCGGGGAGTTCGTACGCGACCACTCCGGGGAGTGGACGTTCCATGCCGGCATCCACGGATACGACACGGACCCGGCGACCTTCGCCAGGATCATGGGCAGCCCGCAGGAGGCGTGAAGGGCACTCCCCGGAGCCCATGTCGCGCTCCTCGCGCGACCGCCCTTTCGCAGGGCCCCCGCTGTGACGACCTCCGCGAAACAGGCCCCCCGTAGTACCGCCTTTTCGAAACAGCGCTCTCCCTAGGACCATGAAAAGGCCGAAGGGCGGCACGGCCATCGGCTGTGCCGCCCTTCCCGGCCCCCCGCACACCGGCGGGGCCCGACGGAGCGCGTTCGTTCCCGGCAGGCGCCCGTCTTCGGCCCCGCTTCGTCACGTCCTCCTTCAGCGGCCTCTCAGCCGTTGGTCCAGCCGAGGACCGTCGGCAGCACCGTCTCGGCGACGCGGAGCAGTGCCGTGTCATCGGGCGTCACGTGTCCTGACACCAGATGACGACCTCGAACGAGCCTCCCCCGTCCTTCACGTCCCTGGCGACCAGCAGGCTGCGCGCGATGCCTCCGGGGCCGGCGTGGGCCTTGCCGGAGCCGGAGGTGAGGGCGATGGTCCGGTCCGAGTGGAGGACCGCCGGGTGGCCCAGGATCTCCCTCGGCTCCGCCGACCCGCCCAGCAGATCGGCCGTCCGGGAGACCGGAAGCCGGTCGTGGGAAGCCGAGAGCCTCACGGAGTAGGTCCTCAGCGTGATGTTCGCTTCCGGGGCGGCGGTCTTGCTGCCACCGGCGAGGGATGCCCGGCGCGCCGCACCGCGGCGCGCACGGCTCCCGGCGCCGCTCCGCACGAAGGGCCCGCCTCCCGGTGCGGACGCCTCCGGTCGGCCAACGCCGAGGGCGGTGCGGCCGATGATCGGCCGCACCGCCCTGAACAGCTATTTCACGCCCGGCAGGCGCTCGGTGTCAGCTGCAACCGCTGGTCGAACCGCAACCCTCGCAGATGTAGCAGGAACCGGCCCGCTGCATCTTCGTACCGCAGGAGAAGCACAGCGGGGCGTCGGCCTGGATGCCCAGCTGCATCTCCACCAGCTCGGCGCTGGTGTGGACCTGCTTCGGGGCGGGCTCGGCCGCCACGGCCTCGACCTTGGGAAGGGCGACAGCCTTCAGCTCCTGCGCGCGGGGCGCGGACTGGGCCAGACCCTCGACGTCGACCTCGTCGTCGGCGGGCTCGTAGGAGCCCGTCTCCAGGTGACGCTGGCGCTCCTCGGCGGAGTGGATGCCGAGCGCGGAGCGGGTCTCGAAGGGCAGGAAGTCCAGCGCCAGGCGGCGGAAGATGTAGTCGACGATCGACTGCGCCATCCGCACGTCCGGGTCGTCCGTCATGCCGGCCGGCTCGAAGCGCATGTTGGTGAACTTCGAGACGTACGTCTCCAGGGGAACGCCGTACTGCAGACCGACCGAGACGGCGATCGAGAAGGCGTCCATCATGCCCGCGAGGGTGGAACCCTGCTTCGACATCTTCAGGAAGACCTCGCCGAGACCGTCGTCCGGGTAGGAGTTGGCGGTCATGTAGCCCTCGGCGCCACCCACCGTGAAGGAGGTGGTGATGCCGGGACGGCCCTTGGGGAGGCGCTTGCGGACCGGACGGTACTCGACGACCTTCTCGACCGCGGTACGGATGGCCTCCTCGGCCTTCGCCGTGACCTCGGTCTTCTCCTTCTCCTTGGTCTTCGCGGAGAGGGGCTGGCCGACCTTGCAGTTGTCGCGGTAGATCGCGAGCGCCTTGACGCCCATCTTCCACGCCTCGAAGTAGACCTCTTCGACGTCCTCGACGGTCGCCGTCTCCGGCAGGTTGACCGTCTTGGAGAGCGCGCCGGAGATCCACGGCTGGATCGCGGCCATCATGCGCACGTGGCCCATCGCGGAGATGGAGCGCTCGCCCATGGCGCAGTCGAAGACCTCGTAGTGCTCGTGCTTGAGGCCCGGGGCGTCGACGACATTGCCGTTCTCGGCGATGTGGGCGACGACCGCCTCGATCTGCTCCTCCTGGTAACCCAGGCGGCGCAGGGCCTGCGGCACGGTGCCGTTGACGATCTGCATCGAGCCGCCGCCGACCAGCTTCTTGAACTTGACCAGCGCGAGGTCGGGCTCAAGACCGGTGGTGTCGCAGGACATCGCGAGACCGATGGTGCCGGTCGGGGCGATGACGGACGCCTGCGCGTTGCGGAAGCCGTTCTTCTCGCCGAGGCGGACGACGTCCTGCCAGGCCTCCGTGGCGGCGGCCCAGATGGGAGTGTCCAGGTCGTCCACGCGGACGGCCGTGGTGTTGGCGTCGGCGTGCTGCTTCATGACGCGCTGGTGGGGCTGCGCGTTGCGGGCGTAGCCGTCGTACGGGCCGACGACCGCGGCGAGCTCGGCGGAACGCCTGTACGACGTACTCGTCATCAGGGAGGTGATGGCGCCGGCGAGCGCGCGGCCGCCGTCGGAGTCGTACGCGTGGCCGGTCGCCATCAGCAGGGCGCCGAGGTTGGCGTAGCCGATGCCGAGCTGGCGGAAGGCGCGGGTGTTCTCGCCGATCTTCTCCGTCGGGAAGTCGGCGAAGCAGATCGAGATGTCCATCGCGGTGATGACCAGCTCGACGACCTTGGCGAAGCGCTCGATCTCGAAGGACTGGCGGCCCTTGCCGTCGTCCTTGAGGAACTTCATCAGGTTCAGCGAGGCGAGGTTGCAGGACGTGTTGTCCAGGTGCATGTACTCGCTGCACGGGTTCGAACCGTTGATACGTCCGGACTCCGGGCACGTGTGCCAGCGGTTGATCGTGTCGTCGTACTGGATGCCCGGGTCGGCGCAGGCCCAGGCGGCCTCGGCCATCTTGCGGAAGAGCGACTTGGCGTCGACCTCCTCGATGACCTCGCCGGTCATGCGCGAGGTGAGGCCGAACTTGCCGTCCTCCTCGACCGCCTTCATGAACGTGTCGTTCACGCGGACCGAGTTGTTGGCGTTCTGGTACTGGACGGACGTGATGTCGTCGCCGCCCAGGTCCATGTCGAAGCCCGCGTCACGGAGGGCGCGGATCTTCTCCTCCTCCTTGACCTTGGTCTCGATGAAGTCCTCGATGTCGGGGTGGTCGACGTCGAGGATGACCATCTTGGCCGCGCGGCGGGTGGCGCCGCCCGACTTGATCGTTCCTGCGGAGGCGTCGGCACCGCGCATGAAGGAGACGGGACCCGAGGCGTTGCCGCCCGAGGAGAGGAGCTCCTTGGAGGAGCGGATGCGGGAGAGGTTCAGGCCGGCACCGGAGCCGCCCTTGAAGATCATGCCCTCTTCCTTGTACCAGTCGAGGATCGACTCCATGGAGTCGTCGACGGCCAGGATGAAGCAGGCGGAGACCTGCTGGGGCTGCGGCGTCCCGACGTTGAACCAGACGGGGCTGTTGAAGCTGAAGATCTGGTGCAGGAGGGCGTACGCCAGCTCGTGCTCGAAGATCTCGGCGTCGGCGGGCGAGGCGAAGTACTTGTAGTCCTCACCGGCCTTCCGGTACGTCTTCACGATGCGGTCGATGAGCTGCTTGAGGCTCACTTCGCGCTGCGGGGTGCCGACCGCACCGCGGAAGTACTTGCTGGTGACGATGTTGACCGCGTTCACCGGCCAGAAGCCGGGGAACTCGACGCCACGCTGCTCGAAGTTGACCGAGCCGTCGCGCCAGTTGGTCATGACGACGTCACGGCGCTCCCACTCCACCTCGTCGTACGGGTGCACGCCGGGGGTGGTGTGAATGCGCTCGATGCGCAGTCCCTTGCTGGCCTTGGCTCCGCTCTTTGCGCGGGAACCTCGTGCCGGACCGCTCGCCGTCTCTGTCATGCCGCCTCCCTGTAACAGGCTAAAACGCGCTGAAGTGCCGCGAACTTCCCGTGGCACGGTCTGTGTCTGATGCTGCGTGTGGCGCTGGTACGGCCTTTTCGCAGCAAGTCTGTGGTCGCCGCCCGTGGGCGGGGCCGGACGCCTGGAAGGGTCCGGCCCGCGGTCAGTCGGCGGCGGTGGCGGGCACGGGAACCTCCGCGGTTCCCGCGGGCCCGTGATCGGTCTCCTTGCGCACCACGTCCGGGTCGTCGTCGTCCGCGGCGGGGCGCTGATTCACCTGCCTGAGTTCCGCGATGGCGGCTTCGAAGTCGTCGAGCGAGTCGAAGGCCCGGTACACGGACGCGAACCTCATGTAGGCCACGAGGTCGAGTTCCTGCAAGGGTCCGAGTATGGCCAGCCCCACGTCGTGGGTGGTCAGTTCGGCGCTTCCGGTGGCTCGCACGGCCTCTTCGACCCGCTGGCCGAGCTGGGCGAGCGCGTCCTCGGTGACCGGCCGCCCCTGGCAGGCCTTGCGCACGCCGTTGATGACCTTGATCCGGCTGAAGGGCTCGGTCACACCGGAGCGCTTCACCACCATCAGCGAGCACGTCTCCACGGTCGTGAAACGACGGGAGCAGTCGGGGCACTGGCGGCGCCTGCGGATCGACGTGCCGTCGTCGGTCGTACGACTGTCGACGACGCGGCTGTCGGGGTGCCTGCAGAAGGGGCAGTGCATGGCTCCAACCCTCCTTCACAGCACGACTCAGAGACCTCTCGGGACCTCCCGGGCCCCTCGAAGCAGCCTCAAGCATAGGCGATAGCCGAGGGTCCAAAGACCCGGGGGACCACAACTTCTGGGACGCCGCCGCAATCCAACCACTAGATGTGGGGCTTGACCCGTGAATTCGCCCACGACCCGCGTGTCGTGCACGTAAGGGCACGTGCCGCACAGGCATACCCATCCCGGACACGCGGGGATAGCGTGGGCGACGCACGGAAGGGGGGCGGTTCCCGGCCGGTCGGCCATCGAATGGCAGACTGGACGGCGGCCCAGGTCGGTCGGCACGGCGGCCGCCTCCGGCGGTGAAGGGTACAGCAATGAGCCCTTTTGTCCGCGAGGCGCGTGGCCAGCCATACACCCAGACACATGATCGCGGCAGATAATCCACGTTTTTTCACTCGAACGTGTGTTTGGCGCAACCTTTCGAAAGCAACTACCGTTGTCCAGCAGGGAGACCATCGAGAGGGGCCGACGTGACCACCACCGCAGACAGCGCCACCATCACTGCCCAGGAGCGCTCCCAGGGCCGACTCGAGCCGGTGCATGCGATGAACGAATCCGCGAATCATGAGGGGCCCAAGCGCTCCCTGCCTGGCCGACCTCCAGGCATCCGGGCCGACAGCTCGGGACTCACGGACCGGCAGCGCCGGGTGATCGAGGTGATCCGGGACTCCGTGCAGCGGCGCGGCTACCCGCCGTCGATGCGGGAGATCGGTCAGGCCGTCGGCCTGTCCAGCACCTCCTCGGTCGCGCATCAGCTCATGGCACTGGAGCGCAAGGGGTTCCTGCGCCGAGACCCGCACCGCCCGCGCGCGTACGAGGTGCGGGGCTCCGACCAGTCGTCGGTGCAGCCCACGGACACGGCGGGCAAGCCGGCCGCGTCCTATGTGCCGCTCGTCGGCCGTATCGCCGCCGGTGGCCCGATCCTCGCCGAGGAATCGGTCGAGGACGTTTTCCCTCTCCCCCGCCAGCTGGTCGGCGACGGAGAGCTGTTCGTCCTGAAGGTCGTCGGTGACTCGATGATCGAGGCCGCCATCTGTGACGGGGACTGGGTGACGGTCCGCCGCCAGCCGGTCGCCGAGAACGGCGACATCGTCGCCGCCATGCTCGACGGCGAAGCCACGGTGAAGCGGTTCAAGCGCGAGGACGGGCACGTGTGGCTGCTGCCGCACAACTCCGCGTACCAGCCGATCCCCGGTGACGAGGCAACCATCCTCGGCAAGGTCGTGGCCGTGCTGCGTCGGGTGTGACAACGCGACGGGCGGACCCCCGCCCCCGCCCCTGACCGGGCCCCGGAACCAACTGCGCCGGTTCCGGGGTCCTGTGCTTTTCCCGGCCGGTGGCCCGGCCGGGACACGAACCCCTTGGGCGCGTGGCCCAGCGTTCCCATGGACCTCGCAACGGACCTCATGGACGAAGGACCCAGAGGTCACGTGCACCTCTGAGGCCCTCTCGCCATGCGCCGGCACCCGACCGGGCCCAGGGCGCTACGCGTCCTCCGCCTCGGACGCCGGCTCGTCCGCCTTCGCTGCCGTCTCCTCGATCGTCCTCGCCTTCTCGTCGATCGCGGCGAGGGATCTACGGACCTGATTGCGGTCCGTGGTGTACCAGAAGTCGGGGAGTGAGGCCTTCAGATAGCTGCCGTAGCGAGCCGTGGCCAGACGCTGGTCCAGTACGGCGACCACGCCCCGGTCCCCGGAAGCCCGTACGAGGCGGCCGGCGCCCTGGGCCATGAGGAGCGCGGCGTGGGTGGCGGCGACGGCCATGAAGCCATTGCCCCCGTTTTCCTCGACCGCCTTCTGGCGGGCGCTCATGAGCGGGTCGTCGGGGCGGGGGAAGGGGATCTTGTCCATGACGACCAGCTGACAGCTGGTCCCCGGCACGTCCACGCCCTGCCAGAGCGAGAGCGTGCCGAACAGGCAGGTCTTCGGGTCGGCCGCGAAGTTCTTGATCAGCTCGCCGAGCGTCTCCTCGCCCTGGAGCAGGATCGGGTACTCGGGGAGGCGGGTCCGCAGCTCCTCGGCCGCGAGCTGAGCCGCGCGCATCGAGGAGAACAGACCGAGCGTACGACCGCCGGCGGCCTGGATCAGCTCGGTGAGCTCGTCGAGCATGTCGCCGCGGTCGGCGTCCCGGGCGGGGCGCGAGAGATGCTTGGCGACGTAGAGGATGCCCTGCTTGGGGTAGTCGAAGGGCGAGCCGACGTCGACGCCCTTCCACTGGGGAAGGTCCTCTCCTTCCGTACCCTCCGGGGCGAGCCCCATCGACGCTCCCACGCCGTTGAAGTCGCCGCCGAGCTTGAGGGTCGCGGACGTCAGGACGACGGAGCGGTCGGCGAACAGCTTCTCCCTGAGGAGCCCGGACACGTTCATCGGAGCGACCCGGAGCGAGGCTCCGAAGCGGTCGTGCCGCTCGTACCAGACGACGTCCCATTCGGAGCCGTTGCTGATGCGCTCCGCCACGGCGTGCACGGACTCCACGGAGGCCAGGGCCTGCTTGCGTACCGCGTCCTCGTCCTGGACGGACTTGTCGCGGGTGGAGCCGATGGCCGTGATCACCGTGCGGGCGGCGTCGCGCAGTGCCATCAGGGCGTACCCCAGGTCCTCCGGGATCTCCTCCAGGCGTCCCGGCAGAGCCAGCTCCATCACACGCTCGAAGCCCTCGGCGGCGGTCTGGAGCTGGTCGGCGGCCTTCTCGTTGGCGAGCTTCGCCGCACGGCGCACGGCGCGGTTGACCTGTCCGGGCGTGAGCTCGCCGGTGGCGACGCCGGTGACCCTGGAGACCAGCTCATGGGCCTCGTCGACGATCAGCACCTCGTGCTGCGGGAGGACCGGCGCGCCCTCGATGGCGTCGATCGCGAGCAGCGCGTGATTGGTGACGACGACCTCCGCGAGCTTGGCCCGCTCGCGGGCCATCTCGGCGAAGCACTCGGCTCCATAGGCGCACTTGGTGGCGCCGAGGCACTCCCGGGACGACACCGACACCTGGCCCCAGGCCCGGTCGGAGACACCGGGTGTGAGGTTGTCGCGGTCACCGGTCTCGGTCTCGTCCGACCATTCGCGCAGCCGCAGCAGGTCCTGGCCCAGCTTGCTGGTGGGCGCGGCGGCCTCGAACTGGTCGAAGAGGCCCTCCTCCTCGTCCTGCGGCACGCCCTCGTGCAGGCGGTGCAGGCACAGGTAATTCGACCGGCCCTTCAGCATCGCGAACTCGGGGCGGCGGCGCAGCAAGGGGTGCAGCGCGTCGACGGTGCGCGGCAGGTCCCGCTCCACGAGCTGCCGCTGGAGCGCCAGGGTGGCGGTCGCCACGACCACCCGCTCCCCGTGCGCGAGCGCGGGAACCAGGTAGCCGAGCGACTTTCCGGTACCGGTGCCCGCCTGGACCAACAGGTGGGAACTGTTGTCGATGGCACCGGCGACGGCTTCGGCCATGGTCACCTGGCCAGGGCGCTCCGTACCGCCTACGGCAGTGACGGCAGCATGCAGGAGTTCGGGGAGTGAGGGCTTCGTCATAGCGCTGCCAGCCTACGGGGCGCCACTGACAACCGAGCGATCAAGGCCGGAACCGAAGGCGTGATCAAGCCGGGTGCGGGCCGGGGCGTCACGGCTGGTGAAGGGGGTTCGGGACGGTGCCGTGGACGGCGGCGTGCGGGCGTGCCGGGCGATCGCGGTAACCGTCCAGATGCAGCCGGTTACGGTTCAGGCACAGCCGCTCGATACGCGGGGTGAGCAGATCGAACATCTCGTGACGGTCCTTGAGCTCGGGGAAACGCGTCTGGTGGCGGACGATCTCCGCTCGTACGAGAGACCAGAATTCCTCCTCGGGAACACCCAGTTGCTCCTCGCATAGCGGTGCGAGGTAGCGGAACACTCCTACGAAGAGCGCGGAGTGGATGAACTGGATCAGGAAGGCCGGCGGCTCGGTGAGCAGCACTCGCCGTACCTCGTCCGGCATGGAGGCGTGCTCGGGCAGGGGTTCCGCACTCACGTTGATGTCGTCCACGAAGTCCTTCACCGCGAGCCGCACGGGGACGTCATGGCCGTCGAAGACAACGATCGCGTTCTCGCCATGTGGGCTGAAGACGGTGCCGTACCGGTACAGGAAGTGCAGCAGTGGCGGCAGGAGCACCGCGAAGAGACGGCGCAGCCAGGCCCTCGGGGCGAGTCCGGAGCGGGCCACCAGCTGGGCGGTGAACGAACGGCCCGCCAGGTCGGTGTGCAGCAGGGCTGCCAGGGTGCGGGCGCGTTCGCCGGGTGCCAGGTGGTGGGAGACGGGCTCGCGCCAGATCGCCCCGAGCAGTTCCCTGTACTGATAGGGCACCTCGGGGAGCGCGTCGTACACCGGATGTCCCACGGCCACGGAGGCGACCTCGCCGAGCAGGATCACCCCGCAGGTGTCGCGCAGAAAAGGGTCGGCCTCGCGCAGGGAGTGCATCCAGGTGGTGACGGCGGGCGCGGCGAGCGTTCGCTGGGTCGGAAGGCCGCGCCACACCAGGGTGTTGAGGACGGACAGCGGCAGTTTCACGGTGTGCCGGTCCGGGCGCGACACGTTGACGAACGTACGGACGGACTGCTGGGCCAGTCGCAGATCGCCGTCCGAGTGCAGCGGCACGATCGCGTCCGTGGCGATGTGCGGAGCGAAGAGGGGCAGGACGACGTCGTCCCACTGCCAGGGGTGCACGGGCAGATAGAGGTACGACTCCGGGGCGAGCCCGCGCGCGCGGAGCACCCCGTCGAAGGACTCCCGGGTGGCGGGGGCCAGTTCGCGCGCGTACAGGCGGTCCGCCGTGTCGAGCCCGCCGACACCGCGGTAGGTGGCGAGCCCGGTGTGCACAGCGATCCACGGAAGGGGTGTCGCCCTGCGGGCCTCCGGTGCCCAGTGCCCGGCGTCCCGTGCGGAGAAGCCGAGGCGGCCCTTGTTGAGGACGATCCACGGGTGGCCGGTCTGGTGGCCCTCCAGTTCCGCGTATCCCAGGTCGGCCAGCTCGGCGGCCGTGAGGGCTTCGTGGTCGAGGCGCGCATCCGCGGCGAGCGTCGTACTCAGCTCACGGATGCCGTGCCCGAGCGTCGCCCCGTCGAGCCTCAGCGTGCCGCGGGCGCGCGTGAGGAAGCCGACGGGGTCGCCGAACGGCCGGCGTTCCGCGTCCCCGTCCGTGAGGGTGAGGGTGTCGGGGTCCACCCGCCAGCTGCCGTACGCGGTACGGCGGGCGCGGAAGGACAGACTGCCGCCCGCGTCGAGGCGGAGGGCGTACGGGGCGCTGCGGGTGCGGGTGGGAGCCGCGCGCGGGATGGAGGGCGGGTCGGAGAACGGGGCGGAGGACGGGTGCGGTGGGGCGGCTTGGGGCCCGGTCGAGGACGAGGACGGAGCCGGGGCGGAGATCGGGACCGAGGGCGGGACCGGGACCGAGGACGACGGGGAGGGCTGGTCCGAGGTCGAGGTCGAGGTCGAGGCCGGAATCGAGGCCAGGTCCGGCTCCGGCTCCGGCTCCGGCTCCGGCTCCGGCTCGATGATCCCCTCGTACGCGAACTCGCCGATCATCTTCGCGAGCAGGCGGCGGCCGGCCTGCTCCCAGCGGTCCGCGCGCAGCTCGGGTGGGTCGTAGAGGGCGGGCGTCTCTCCGGCGGCCGGGGTGGCGGATGGATTCGACACGGGAACTCCTCGACAGGGAACCGATCCGGGACGAGCGGTGTACCAAGAGTGACGGCTCTACGACAGATCGCGGAGGGCCCGGTCTCGGATCATGAGGGCTGCGCGCTTGCCGGGCAGGTCGACCTCGGCGGAGAACCGGAAGCCGGCGCTCAGGAACGCGGATACGGAGGGGGTGTTGCGAAGGTCGGGTTCCGCGACAACACGAGCGCACGAAGGGCGCTTGTCCAGTACGTGGTCGGCGACGGCTCTGAGCAGGGTGGAGCCGAGTCCGCGCCCGCGGTTGGCGACACCACCGATGAGGAGGTGGATTCCGGTGTCGTGGGGTCGGGCGGGGTAGTGGCGCGCCAGGGGATCGAGATCCGCGCGGTAGATCTCCCAGTAGCTCATCGGGGTGCCGTCCAGCGTCCCGAGGCACGGAACGCTGCGTCCGTCGCCGTCGAGCTGCCGGCGCAGATGTTCCTCGACGACGGACTCGGATCCCGCCAGTTCCCAGAACGCCGCCACGGCGGGGTCGTTCATCCAGCGGGTGATGAGCGGGAGATCGCGCTCGGTACGCGCGGGGAGGAGATGAAGGACTCCGACGGGTGTCGCGGTCGGCCCCCAGCCGCCGACACGGTCGAGAAGATCGTCCCCGTCCGCCGTCCCGTCACGAGCCTCGGCGTCCGCGGCGTCTCCGGCGAGCAGAGCGATCAGCTCATCGGGGAGGCGCAGGTCGAGCGTGTCCTCGCTGTCCGTGCCGGCGCCGGGGTCCGAACCGGTGCCCGCGCGGGATCCGGGACCGGGGGCGGCTCCGGGGTCGGGTCGGGTGGCGCGGGCGGTGCCGGCGTCGGTGCTCGCGTCGGTGGGAGGCACGACGACGCTCCTCTCAGAAGGCGGGGTGGGTCGTGTTCCTCAGGAATGAAGGGGGTTGGAGATGGTGACGTAGACGGACTGGGTGTCGACGGGACCGACGAGTTCGTCGAGGCCGTGCAGCCGGGTCAGCAGGTTGGCCTTGCAGCGCAGGACGGGTGAGTCGAGCAGGAGGGCGGGCAGCGGCGTCCGCAGCCGGGACGGGCCTGTGACGACGTCGGTGAGGAAGCGCCGGAACGCGGCGAGCAACAGCTTCTCGTCGGCGAGCTGTTGGGAGCCGAACGCGCCGATGAGGCCGAGCACGTTGTTGATGGCGAGGTAGTAGGCGAAGCGTTCGTCGGTGACCTCGTCGGAGACGAAGGTGTCGCTGTGCGCCCCGATGCCGGGCAGCCGGGTATCGAGTTCCGCGCGCCGGGACTCACGGAAGTAGTAGCCCTGGTTGTCCCGGTAGCGGCCGCCCGTCGGCCAGCCTTGCGCGTCCAGCAGGAGCAGGGTGTTCTGCTGGTGCGCCTCCAACGCGATGCCCGCCTCGCTGTCCAGCCAGAGCACGGGGCGTACGACGTGTTCGAGGTAGCGCAGGAACCACTCGGTGGCGACGGCGCCGCGCGGGCGGCCGGTGCGGCCGGCGAGCCCTGCGACGATCTCACTGAGCCGGGACCGCATGAGGGGGCCGCGCTCTGCCGGGTCGAGCGTGCCGGGTCGGGCGTGTGGACGCGGTGAGACCAGTCCCGCGACGCAGCCGACGTCGTCCGACGGGCCGAACGGGTTGTGGCGGATCATCACGTCGAGCCCGGCAAGCGGGTTGCCGTCCGGGCCGTCGACGGCGAGCCAGGCCGGGTCGCGGACGATGTCGAAGCCGGGGTGGACGGCCTGCCACTGCTTGAACAGGCCGCCGCGCAAAAGGCGGTGGACCTCGACGCCCCGGTGGAGTTCCTTGCGGAGGTTCTCACGACGGGAGTTGGTGATGCGCAGGCCCAGCGACAGCTTCAGCATCGCGGGGGCGCCGGTGCGGTAGACGGTACGGACGGAGGAGGTGGGGTGCCAAGCGGTGCCCTGCGGACCGAGGTCCTGGAGCAGCCCCGCGTCCAGCAGGACCGCGGTCTCACGGCGGTGCTGGATCTCGCGCATCTGCCAGGGGTGCAGCGGCAGTGCGGCGGCGTAGCCGTCGGGGAGCGCCAGGTCGGTACCGGCCAGTCGCATCGTGAGCTGCTCCGCCGATACGGGGCGGCCTCGCTCCGTCCACGCCGAGTCGGCCGCGAGCACCGAGGGGGCGACCGCCATCCAGTGCAGGGGGAAGGAGCCGCGCAACTCGGGTGAGTAGAGCCGTCCTTCGGCCTCGGAGAGGCCGTCGCGTCCCTTCGGTGTCGGGTGCAGCGGATGGCCGAGGAGGAGGGCCTGCTCAGCGGCGAGGAACAGGTCGGGTGTGTCGGCGGGGTGTTCCCTGCGGTCCCTGATGAACACGGCGGTGCGGCGGACCGAGTCCGCGACGCGGCCGACGAGGTCGGCGCCTTCACCGGCCGGGTTGTCCGAGTGCCGGGCTTCGCGATGGCTCGGCGCGGCTCCCGCCCGCTCGGCGGTGGGCGCCGGGACGGTCGCGCCCGCGGTCGGTGCTCCGGCGGCCGTCTGCCGTGCGAAGAGTGCCGCGACCGTCACCGCGTCGGCGGCCGGTGCGTCGTCGGGAGCGTCGGCGAGGCGGGGAAGGCCGAAGCGGTGCCAGCCGGAGGCGGACCAGTGCCGGACGGGAACGAGCAGGGCCGCGCCGCTGGCCGGCAGGGCGATGTGAAGGGTGTCGTCGTCGGGGGCGGGGAGATTGTTCTCCCGTACCCAGCAGCGCAGCAGGTTCTCGACCGCCGCGGCCTGCGCCGCCGTCCGGGTGTCGGGGTGATCCAGCAGGTCGAGGCCGGGCTCTCGCCGCCGCTCCGGCGCCTGATCCCCCTCCTTCTGCCGGGGCACCGACTCCGCTCCGGACAGGTGCGGGGTCGATGTGCCGCGGGCCGCTCGCTCGTACGCGGGGGGAGGGCTGTCGGGGGCGGGGGTGGCGTTCACGAGAGTTCCTTGGAGGTCGTTCGGGCTCGTGCGGCGACGAACCTGGGCGGCACTGGGTCGCGTTGGGCTCGTGGCATTCCTGGTCGGTTGCTGTGGGGGCTGGCGGGGTGCCGGTGGGGGGTGGGGCGCCGGTGACGGTCGTTGGCCGGGGTTGTGGTCCGTCGCCGACGAGCGTTCGCCGAGGCCGCGCCCTCTGCCCACGGGGTTCCAGCACGTTCCGCCCGACGTCGTACGGCCGATGCCGTGCCGGTCAGACCGTCACGGCGAACCGCCGGTGGCCCGTGCGCCGTCCCTGCCGAGCCGTCGGTCTCCCTGTGCCACCGCCTTCACCGCGTCCGCGAGCCGGTCGAGCACGGCGGACGTCTGTTCGTCGCTGATCGTCAGAGGAGGAAGGAGACGCACGACGCTGGAACGGCGGCCTCCGAGTTCGACGATGAGTCCTCGGCGCAGGCACTCGCGTTGGACGGCCGCGGCGAGTTCGGGGGCGGCGGGGCGCGGGCCGTCGGGGGTGGGGCTTGGTGGCCCTTCGGGGTCCACGAGTTCGAGACCGATCATGAGGCCGCGGCCGCGTACGTCGCCGATGCAGGAGAACTCTCGTGCGAGGCCCCGGAGTTGGGTCAGCATGCGGGCCCCGACGGTCGCGGCGCGTTCGGCGAGGCCGTTCTCGCGGACGTGGGCGAGGGTCGCCGTGCCGGCGGCCATGGCCAGCTGGTTGCCGCGGAACGTGCCGGCGTGGGCGCCGGGTTGCCAGACGTCGAGGTCGTCGCGGTAGACGACGACGGCCAGCGGCATGCTGCCGCCGATGGCCTTGGACAGGACCATCACGTCCGGGGTGATCCCGCTGTGTTCCATTGCCCAGAAGGTGCCGGTCCGGCCCACTCCCGTCTGGACCTCGTCCACGATCAGCGGGACGGACCGGGCCTCCGTGATCTCGCGCATCCGCCGCATCCAGACGTCCGGTGCGGGAATGACCCCGCCCTCGCCCTGGACGGGTTCGAGGATCATCCCCGCGGGCAGCGCTACGCCCGACTTGGGGTCGTCGAGGAGGGATTCCGTCCAGCTCGCGGCGAGTTCGGCGCCGCGGTCGCCACCGATGCCGAACGGGCAGCGGTAGTCCTGCGGATAGGGCAGGCGCGTGACGCGTACGTCGGTCGCGCCGCCGGAGGCTTCGAGCGCGCCCGCGGTCATCCCGTGGTAGGCGCCGGTGAACGCGAGCATGCCGGTACGGCCGGTGGCCGCTCGCACCAGTTTGAACGCGGCCTCCACTGCGTCCGTCCCGGCCGGTCCGCAGAACTGGACCCGGGCGCGCTCGGCGAATCGCGGGGGAAGCGTCCGGAAGAGCTCGGTGGTGAAGGCGTCCTTGACCGGTGTCGCGAGGTCCAGGACCTGCAGAGGTGCCCCCGAGTCGAGGACCTTTCTGATCGCCTCCAGGACGACCGGATGGTTGTGTCCGAGGGCCAGGGTCCCCGCGCCGGAGAGGCAGTCGAGGTAGCGGCGTCCGTCGGCGCCCTCGATCGTCAGCCCGCGTGCCCGCACGGGAACGATCGGCAGGGCACGCGCGTAGGTCCGTGCCGCCGATTCGCGCGCCGACTGGCGCCGCAGGATCCCCTCGTGTGCCGCGCGCGCCCCCTCGGCCGCCGCTGCACCATCACCCCGCGCCCCCCGGGATTCCCCGGGCGCCCCCACCGGCACCACCACTGAATCGGTCACGGCCACGACTTCAGGTCCTCCCGCTGTCCAGAGGCGAGTTGGCAGGGGGTTCGGAACGCAGGCGTCAGACCCCCCGTACGTACCAACGACGCTGCTCGCGTTGGGAAGCGGGTGAATTCGAAGTTCCTTGCCGTGCCGAAACCGCTGCCGTACCAGCCCGACCCCCGGGACCGGCGGTCCGTCTCCGGTCCGCCCGACGCCATCGGGCGTTGTATGCACCTGCGGGGGCGGGAAGTTCAGGACGAGGGGCGGGAGGTTCAGGACGCCGGGTCACCGAGCCGATTCACGGCTGTTCGAACCGTTCACACCGTGAACTTGACGGCCTCGAGCCAGCGGGCGTTCTCCAGGGCGCCGCCGAAGACGTAGTCGGGGCGCGCGTCGGCGCAGTCCTGCCCTCCCCAGTCGGATCCGTGCACCTTGGTGGTCTGGCACACCTGGCCGCTGCCGATGTTGATGGCGAAGCCCGACATGTTCGGGGCGCCCTTCTTCGTACTGCCGACGTAGTTGTTCCTGCCGTCGCCGATGACGGCCGTCCACCGCGGCTTCCACCTGCCCCGGCCGTCGGCCGACCCGGGGTCTTCGACAAAGGCGTTGGCGGCCGAGCCGCCAGTGCCGGACACCGCGATGTTGAGGGCCTTGATCGGCCGGTTCCGGCCCGACGTCCCGGCCATCGTGCCGTCGCACACGGGCTTCTGCCAGCCCTGTCCGGAGACGTACGCGCGGTAGCAGACGTGCCGCCCGGACGGGTCGTTCCCGGCCAGACGGTTCACAGCGGTGGCGGCGGTGTCCTGCGGTGGCTTCCTGGTCACGGTGGCCTGCGGCGGCCTCGCGGTCACCGTGACGCTGACCCCTCCACCGTGCTCGGCACCCTCCGAACTCTGCGAACCCTTGCGATTCTTCGCCCCCTTGGTGTCCTTCGGCCTGGCCGACGATCCTGTGGCGGTCGCGCCGGGCGTCGGCGACAGCGTGCCCGCGGGGGAGGAGGCGGTCGGTACCGGTTCCTGGGCCTGCGGCGCCCTGCTCGTCCCGCTGCTCGCACGGGCGGCCTGCTGCCGGCGCCCGCCGTCGTCCGATCCGCCGCTGCCCATGGCCACCAGCGGGACGACGACGAGGGCGGCCACACCGAGAGCCACCGACCCGACGACCAAGGGCCTGTTGAGCAGTCCCGGGGATTCGTACTCCTCGTCCGACTGGCGCGAGCCGCGCCTGCGGACGATCTCCGGGCTCGGGCGGACGACGGCGGACAGCGGCGGTGGCCCTGCGGACCGCGGGTGCCCCTGGTCGTGGTGCCGACGCGGGCCCTCGGGCGTGTGCGCCTCGCCGTCGGGTCCTTCACCGTCGGAGCCCGCGCCCTCGGGTCCCTCGTCGTCGCGGTCGGTGTCGCGACTGAGGACGTCGCCACGGATGAGGACGTCGTCACGGCTGAGGTCGCCGTCGTGACGGAGGTGGCCGTCGCGGGCTTCGGCACCGCGGTCCATGTCGGAGCCGCCGTATGGGGCACCGTCTTCGCCGAAGGCGCCGGCACCGTCGTCGGAACCGAGATCCCCGTCGAGGCCCTCATCAGGGTCCTCCCCGGAGTGGGCGTCCTGATCCGTGGGCGCGACTTCCGGTGCGGGTCCGTCAACCGGTCTCGCCTGTGCGGACCGACCGATCGCGTCCTCGGCCCGCGTCGGCTGCCGCTCGGCCGGTCCCGGTCCCGGTCCCGGTGACGTCGGCTCGGCGGGCTCGGGCGACTGCTCCCGCTCCTGCTCCCGCTGCTCCAGAAGGCTGCTCGAACCATCGGGGGCGACCTCGACGAACGCCACATATCCCGCGAAGGGATCGGAGATGGCCGCCGTCACGGTGGCGCTCCGGTCGCGGGCGTATCCGTGCAGCGCGTCCAGGATCGCCGCGTCGACCGTCATGCCTTCCGGCGTCGGCACGGGGACGCCGTCGATGGCGGCCGAGCCGTCGCCGGAAATGACCACCGTGAAGCGCGAGGCCGACGCGGATGGCTCGGACGACGCGGACGGCTCGGACGGCCGCCCGGCGTGGTCCGGCTCGCTGATGTCCGGCGATTCACCGGACACGACGTCCTCTCCCCCTGTGTTCGGCTCGTCCGCCTCTTCGCCCCGGCTCATGACGCTTCCTTCCTGACGTTCCCGGCCCTGAGTCCCTGAGGCCCTGGCCCTGAGGTCCTGACCCGGACGTTCCCGGCCATCCGGCTTCGGGTCGGGTCCGTCGCGACGGTTCCCGCGTAGCGCAACGGGCGCCGCCCGGGAACGGTTCAATGCCTCGGCCCGCGCACCAGGACCGCCGTGGGGGCAGCACGGCCCTCCGGCGGTATCGCGCCACCAAGTCGGCTGTCGAGAAGGGGCGTTGAGTACAGTCCGAGGGTGAATGACTACGAAGAGTCCCTGCGGTTCGTCGTGCTGGGGCCGGTCCGCGCGTGGCGTGGCGCACAGGAACTGGACCTCGGTTCGCCGCAGCAGCGCGCGGTGCTGGCGGCGCTGCTGTTACGGCGGGGGCGCCCGGTCACGCTCGACGAACTCCTCGACGCGGTCTGGGGAGACGAGACGCCGGCGGCCGCCGTGTCCGTCCTGCGGACCTATGTGTCGCGCCTGCGCAAGGTTCTCGAGCCCGAGCGGGACACGGCCGACGCCCCGCGGGTCGTCGTGTCGGTCGGGGACGGATATCTGGTCCGCTTCCGGGAGGACGCCCTGGATCTCGCCGTATTCGAGCAGCGTGTCACCAAGGCGAAGAGGCTGCGGGGTGCCGGGGACCCGGCCGCCGCCTCGGAGTCGCTGCACACCGCGCTCGGCGGGTGGCAGGGATCGGCGCTGGCCGGACTGCCCGGCCCCTTGGCCGAGTCCGAGGGTTCCCGGCTGAACGAGGAGCGGCTGGCCGCGCTGGAGCTCCGGCTGGACCTCGACGTCGAGCTCGGACGCCACGGCGAAGT
Source organism: Streptomyces sp. NPDC005141 (assembly GCF_053599975.1). Lineage (NCBI taxonomy): Bacteria > Bacillati > Actinomycetota > Actinomycetes > Kitasatosporales > Streptomycetaceae > Streptomyces > Streptomyces sp. NPDC005141. Next base: position 247,804 of record NZ_JBSFYW010000001.1, read on the forward strand.
GATCGCCGAACTGATCTCGCTGACCGGCACCCACCCGCTGCGGGAGCAGCTGAGCCGCCTGCTCATGCTGGCCCTGTACCGGTCCGGGCGGCAGGCCGAGGCGCTGGCCGCCTACCGCGGAACGCGGAGCACCCTGGTGGCCGAGTTGGGCATCGAACCCGCCGCGCCGCTCCAGGACCTGCACGACCGCATCCTGGCGGCCGACGAGTCCCTGGATCTGGGCCCGCCCCGGCGGTCCGACCCGCCCGCGGACCCGCCACCGGAGTCGGCCTTCCCGACCGGCACGCATGCGACCCGTCCGGCCCAACTGCCCGCCGACTTGCCCACCTTCGCTGGCCGGCGCAGCGAACTCGACCGGGCCCGGGCCCTGTTGCCCGAGGACGGGAGCCCCCCGTCCACCGTGGTGATCAGCGCGATCGGCGGCATGGCCGGTACCGGCAAGACCACCCTGGCCGTGCACTGGGCCCACGAGATCGCCGGCCGATTCCCCGACGGACAGCTCGCCATCAATCTGCGCGGTTTCGATCCGACAGGGTCGGTCGTCACGCCGGACGAGGCCATCCGTACGTTTCTGGACGCGCTCGGCGTCCCTCCGATGCGGATACCCGCCGGCCTGGACGCCCAGGCGGCGCTGTACCGCAGCATGCTGGCCCAGCGGCGGGTGCTGGTCCTCCTCGACAACGCCCGCGACACCGAGCAGGTCCGCCCGCTGCTGCCGGGTTCCCCCGGCTGCGTGGTCATCGTCACGAGCCGCAATCAGCTCACCGGCCTGGTCGCCGGTGAGGGCGCCCATCCGCTGACGCTGGACCAGCTGACGCCCGCCGAGGCGCACGACCTCCTGGCGCGCCGCCTCGGCATCGGCCGACTGGTGGCGGAACCGCTCGCGGCCGACGAGATCATCACGCGGTGCGCGCGGCTGCCGCTGGCACTGGCCATCGTCGCCGCCCATGCCGCCGCTCACCCCGGTTTCCCGCTCAGCGCCATCGCCGAGGAGCTGCGCGACAGTCACGGCAGCCTCGACGCCTTCGCCGGGGGCGACGACATCACCGTCGACGTACGGGCCGTCTTCTCCTGGTCGTACAAGGCGCTGTCCGCCCCGGCCGCACGGCTGTTCCGCCTGCTGGGTCTGCACTCGGGGCCCGACATCTCCGCGCCCGCCGCGGCCGGCCTCGCCGGACTCCTCCCGCGTGAGACCCGCGGCCTGCTCGTCGAGCTCACCGCCGCCCGTCTGCTCACCGAGCACTTCCCGGGCCGCTACACCCTGCACGACCTGCTGCGTGTCTACGCCGCGGAACGCGTCCGGGCCGAGGAGACACGGCAGGAGCGGGAGCGGGCCGTCGAGCGGCTGCTCGCCTGGTATCTGCACACCGCCGACGCCGCCTATCCGCACATCACGCCGCAGCGCCGCCGGATCCCTCTCGAACCGCCACCCGCCTCGTGCCGGCCGCTGGAGTTCACCACGCACGACCAGGCCCTGGACTGGTGCGAGACCGAGCGAGCCAACCTGGTCACCGCGGTGCACCAGGCCGCACGGTCCGGGCAGCCCGTCATCGCCTGGCGACTGCCCGCCGTCCTGTGGGGGTTCTTCTATCTCCGGAGCCATACGCACGACTGGCTCGACACCGCCCGAACCGGCCTGGCCGCCGCCCGCGCCGCCGACGACTTCTGGGGCGAGGCCCAGGCACTCGCGGACACCGCCGCCGCGCTGCGCGGTGCGGGCAGGCTCGACGAGACCATCGACCACCTGCACCGGTCGATGGTCGCCTACCGGGAGCTCGGGGACACCGACGGCAGGGTGTCGGCCGTGGCCAACCTGGGCGACGCCTACCTGCAGACCGGTCGGCTCGGCAAGGCCGTCGAGTACAGCCGCCGGACGCTGGCCGTCGAACGGGCCGTCGGCGGAGCCTGGGGCGAGGGAATCGCGCTGAGCAACCTGGGCGACGCCTACCAGCGGCTCGGCCGGTTCGACGAGGCGGTCGACTGCCTGGATCAGGCGCTGACCGTCCTGCGGGCAGGCGGCAACCGCTGGGTCGAAGGCGTCACCCTCGACATCCTCGGCACGGTCCACCGCCGACTCCACCATTACGCGGACGCGGTCGAGTACTACCACCAGGCGCTGAAGACGCACCAGGACATCGGCAACCGCTGGGGAGAGGGCCACACCCTGGGCAACCTCGGCGACGTCCATCTGGACGCCGACGAACCTGAGGCCGCTCGCTTCAGCTGGCAGCAAGCACTGGCCATCTTCGCGGAGTTCGACCACCCGGACGCCGAGAAGGTCCGCGAGAGGCTCGGCCGTCTGGAGGAGGACACGCCCTAGGCGCGGGCCCAGGGAATTCCGGCCCGGCGAAGCCGGGGTGCCATGCGCCACGGTGCCCCTCTTTCATGGCGGAGGTGTCAGCACGAGCGACAACGGACCTCCGGGGGTGCGCGGTTCAACCCGCGGCGCGCACGGGACCGTACGGGGGCTCCGAGCTGGGTTCCGCGCCGTGCAACGCGAACCCGGCCGGCAGCGGGAGGAGGCCCGCGGGCAGCGGGGACTCGGGAAGCCGCGGGACGTCGCCGACGGGCCGCGGCGGGACCTGGCGCGGATACCAGCCGTCCCCCGCGGCACGGATCCGCGCCGTTCCAGCAGGCCCTGCGACGCGAGCCGCCACACATGGCTGACGGACATGTCCGTACCTCTCCGATCTGTCGGCGGGGATCCGCCGGCCGTCGGCCGGCGCCGGTTCGTGAAGCACAACGGACCGCGTACGCCCCCGGGTTCGGCACAACGGCCGCGCCCCGAGGGCGCGGCCGTGTGAGTCGGACCGGCGGATGTGGTCAACTACCGCCGCGGACGACGGGCTTCTTGCCCTGCTTCCGCTTCGACACGCCGCCCGTGGGCGGTTCGGTCGAGGTCGTCGGCATGGAACCCGTGCTGTTCCTCGGCGGGTTGAAGGACCCGGCCGGCACGATGACGGGCGACCGCGCCGAATACGACGACGAGTTCGAGGACTCGGGCTGTGTGGGCGGAACGAACCCGGGCGGGTACTGACCGGGCTGCATTCCGAGCTGCGGATTGGTGTGCAGCGCGTACATCTGGTTCTCGGCGTCCTGATGCGGCTGGCGGCCCGGATCCGTGTGGGCGTGGTGCACCACGTCGGTCATGGTCGCTCCTCCGGCCACCCAGTTCCCCGCTCCACCGACCATCTTGGTGGACGTGGCCTCCGGGTCCGAGGCGGCGGCGTACGTGTTCATCGCCGCGGACCCTATTCGGGCGGCGCTCGTGGCCAGTTGGACCCCGTCGAGTCGGCCACCCTCGCGCCACTGGTTGAACTGGCCCCGAAGCTCGTTGAGACCCACGCCGGCCTGAGCGGCGACTCCGGTCGCGTTCACGATCGTGCCGGCCTTGCCGGGCACGAAGGCCGAGGCACCTTGAATGAGGGTGGGAGCGACATCGAGCAGGGCCTTGCCGATACGCCCCCGGTTCTCCGAGAGCCACGCCCACGTCTGCTTGGCCTTGTCCCAATGGGCGACCCGTGAGTTGTCGGAGTTGACCGCGTAGAAGTCTCCGGAGTTCTGGTCATACACGCCCGCTCCGGCTCCCTCGAGGAGCTGAGGCGCGTCGTCCGGGACCGGCTGACTCGAGCCGCGTACGCTCAGCCCGCCGTTGCCGTCGTCGTTGACCCGGACGGCCGAATAGGAGCTGGAATTGGAGTTGCCGCTGTCGTCTGAATGCGTTGATTTCGGCATTTCACCCTTCCTTCTGGGGTGGAGGATCGCTCCGTGCGGAGCCTGCGGCGGCGGATCTGGCCCCGCCGACCGGATACGTGCTCCGCTCGGCAAGCACAACGCGCCCGCCGGGAGGGCGGTTCACCGTCTTCCGCCCCGGCGCCGGTCCCGGCGCGTGGCCGATGCGGCGTCAGGCGGGCGGGGGCGCGAACGGGTCGACGGCGTCGATGGTGGGCGTCTCCTTCGGGCGGTGGATGCCGGGCTTGCATCCGGCGAAGGGGCCCTGGGGGTCCCGCAGGGTCTCCATGACCGATGACAGGTGGTCGCGGTGCCAACTGGCGGGTCCGGTCATTCCGGAGCCGGGGCCGGTCAGTTCGCCCCAGGCGAGCCACAGGCCGTGGAGCTGGGCCACCGCTTCGGGGTGCTCCCACCAGCGGGGGCACCAAGGGGCCGCTGACGTGACCTCCCTGCCGTAGACCGGCAGCAGCACATGGTGGGTCCACAAGGTCAGTTGACGCAGCGTGTGCGCGTAGGCGGACCCTTGCAGGTAGAGGATGAACAGCGGTGGTGAGGGCTGCTTCTCCTCTGTGGCCGTGTCCTTCGTCCCGGTGCCGGTCTTCTCCACCGGAGCGGTGACCCGCTCGGCTTCGGAGACCTCGGGCTTCTCCGTCGGCATGGCTGTCATGGCCCTCCTGATGTCCTGGGCGGTTCGGTATGTCCTGGGCGGTTCGGTCGGTGCTCCGTGTCGCTCGGTCATGGAGCACGACGGGTGCTGTGCGGAGCACAACGGGTTTTGTACGAAGAGGGGTTCAGGCGTCCGGCCGGACCACCCCGAGGATCTCCATCGACGCGGCCGGCGACACGTACACCCATCGCCCGGGGCGGGGAGCCTGGATGATCTCGCCGTCGCCGATGTAGAGCCCGACATGGCTGGCGTCGGCGAAGTAGATGATGAGGTCGCCGGGCCGCATCTCCTCGATCGGGACGTGCTTCAGCCGCCGCCACTGTTCCTCCGAGGTACGGGGGACGGAGTGGCCCGCCGCCAGCCAGGCCTGGGAGGTGAGCCCGGAGCAGTCGAAGGAGTCGGGGCCCTCGGCACCCCACACGTACGGCTTGCCGAGTTGCCGGGTGGCGAAGGCGATGGCCTTCCTGCCCGCGGCGGTCGCGTCGGTGCCGACCCTCTTGAGGATGCCCGTGTCCACCCACTTCGCCTGGGCGTCGTCGGCCTCCTGCTTCTCGAGTGCGGCGATCCGCTCGATCTCCTCCTTCGCGAGCCGCCGCTCCAGCTTCCTCGCCGTGGCGATGTGCTTCTCGATCGTGTGGCGCTCGGTGTTCCTGTCGCGGCGGCTCGACCGAAGACGCTTCAGTTCGCCGGAGGCGTCGTCGGTGCGGGCCCGCAGGGTCTTGCGGGTCGCTGCCAGGGCCGTCAGCACACCTTGTGTGGCCCGCTGCGCCTGGCGTGCCGACGAGGCGTTGTCCAGGGCGTGTTCGGGGTTGTCGGCGAGCGCGAACTGCATCTCGGCGGGGAGCCCCTCGCCCCGGTACTGGGCGCGGGCCGCCGCCCCGGCCAGGGCGGTGAGGCGGCCGAGCTTCGCCTCGGCCACGTCGGCCCGGGCGGTGAGGGCGCGGAGGCGCTTCTCCTGTCCGGTCACCTTTTCGTCGGCGGCGTTGTACTTGCCGGTGGCGACCTCTGCGTCGTGGTACAGGCGCTCGAGTTCGGCGCGCACCTCGGTGAGCGTGGTGGGCTCGGCCCGGGCCGGCTGCTGGGCCGACGCCGTCAGAACGAGGGCCAGGCCGACAGCCGCTGCCGCCGTGCGCCGGCGGGGTGTGTGCGCAATCCGTCTCATCTGGACCGAAGTTCCCTTCATGGGCGCCGTGTCGGGATGGAATACGGGGGTCGTCCGCACAACGGGGCTGCGGTGTCCGGTGGTTCAAGGAGGGTGTGAACCGGCGTGGGCCTCGGACCGTTGTGCGTGCCAAGGGCGTAGGGCCGGTGAAGGGGTTCGCATGGACGCGGAGTTGATGTTGCTGGCGCTGTGCACGGGGTTCGGCCTCGGCTTTCTGCTGCTCGCCGCACGGTCGACGACGGCCGCCGTCCGGCTGTGGGTGCGTGGACTGCGCGTGGTGGGGGTCGTGACGGCCCGTGCGGCGGCCGACCGGCGCGGCGGCGGGCTCGTGCTGTTCTCCGACCACCTCGGGCGCAGACTCGTCCTCGATCCGGGGAGGTGCGGGCGGCTGTACGGGCTGCCGCCGGTCGGCGGGAGCGTGCCGGTGGTGTTCGTGCGCGACCGGCCCGCCGCGGCCCGGGTATGGACGGTGCGGCATCTGCTCGCGCCGGCGTTCGGGTGGTTCCTGTCGTCGACCCTGGCCTTCGGCACCGGGGTCGTGATCACCTCGTGAGGCCGGGAGGGGGCACGCTCGAGGGCCCCCGGCGCGTGCGCGAACTCGATGTGCTGCGCGGGTTCGCCCTGTTCGGCATCCTGCTGGTCAACTGCCTGTTGATGGCGGGGCCTTACGCGGCGTTCGGCGGTGGTCCGGATGCCTCGGCGGGCGACCGGGCGGCGGCCTGGGCGGTGACGGCGCTGGTCACCACCAAGTTCTATCTGCTGTTCTCCTTCCTGTTCGGCTACAGCTTCGTGCTCCAGGAGCGTTCCGCCCGGCGGGCGGGTGCCGCCTTCGCTCCGCGCCATCTGCGGCGTACGGCAGGGCTGTTCGGGATCGGCGCGGCGCATGCCCTGCTGCTCTTTCCCGGCGACGTCCTGATGACGTACGCCGCCCTGGCCCTGGTGCTCTACGGCCTGCGCGGGCTCGCTCCGCGGACCGCCCTGCGCCTCGCGGCCGGGCTGGTCCTCGCGTTGGCGGCTCTGCTGTTCGGATACGGGCTGCTGACCGCCGCTCTCGCCGAACCGCTCACCCCCGCCGGGTACGCGCCCCACGTCGCCGACACCGTCGCCGCCTACCGCGGCGGAGCCCTGTCGGTGCTGGGGGCTCATCTGCGGGACCTGCCGTCCGCGCTCGGCACGGATCTCCTGTACGCGCCCGACATGCTGGCCGCGTTCCTGGCGGGGCTCGCGGCGGCCCGGGTCGGGCTGGTGGAGCGGCGCGGGCGGGACCGGCCGTGGCTGCGGCGGACCTTCGGACGGTGGCTCCCGGTGGGGCTCGCCGGCGGTGTGGTCACCGCGTGCTGTGCGAACTGGCCGCTGGACAGCCGGTGGTTCCTGGTCGGCCACGCGGTGGCGGTGCTGACCGCACCCGCGCTCACGGCGTCGTACGCCTGCGGACTGCTCCTGCTGCTCGACGTCGTGCGCCCGGCGACGGCCGACCTGCTCGCCGCCGCCGGGCGCATGGCGCTCAGCCACTACCTCACCCAGTCGCTGGTCCTCGCCTGCGTGTTCACCGGGTATGGATTCGGGTTCTACGACCGGGCCGGCACGATCGTCGTCCTGGCGGGGTGCGTGCCGCTGTACGCCGGCCAACTCGTCCTCGGCGCCTGGCTGATGAGGCGTGTCCGGTACGGCCCGGTCGAGTCGCTGCTGCGCGCGGTCACGCTGGGGCGGTGTCCCGGTGCCCGTCCACCGAGTTCGCCTTGTGCAGGGTCACGCCGGGCAGCGGACGCCGTGCGGCCCGTTCGGTGATGGCCGCCGTCTCCGCCTTCGCCGCCGCCGAGATGGCGCCCGCGCCGGGCTCCTTGTACCAGGGGCGCAGCCGGATCAGCGCGGGCCTGACTCCGGTCGCCAGGAGGAGAGCGGTTCCCTTCGGGAGGGCGCGGATCCGGTCGGGGGGCAGGACGGCCTCCTGGCGGTAGGAGTAGGAGCGCGATGTGCCCTCCCTGCCGCGCGAGACGCTGGGCGTGCGCACGTCGTGCTGACCGACCAGGGTGGAGATCTTCTGCACGAAGTCGGCGTCGTCCAGGCCCGCGCCGAGGAGTTTGACGGTCGCCGCGCTCCACAGCGCGTCCATGCCGACCTCGCCCCACACCCGGGCTCCCTGGCGGTAACTCTGGAGAAGGGTCACGACGTTGATGCCGCGAGAGCCGAAGTGCGAGTAGAGATCGGGGAGATCGGAGATGCGGCACACGTTGGCGGCCTCGTCGAGCACCGCTGTCAGGGGCGGGTCGAGCCGGCCGCCCATGCGCTCGGCGGCGACGACGCCCGCCCGCATCGTCGCGTCGGCGAGTCCCGCGATGACGCCGGCCGCCGAGCCGCCGCCGTCCTTGGAGAGGAGGTAGAGGGTGTCGGTGCCGAGGACGTGCAGGTCGGGGCGGAACTCGGGGAGTTCGGGGTCGGGCGTGACCCAGGCAAGGATCTCGGGGTCGAGGAGGCAGGAGACGGTCTGCCGGGCGGTCTCGTAGATGCCGTCGCGTGTCTCCACCGCGCCCCGGACCGTGCCCTGCAACTGCTCGGCCATCGCGACGAGTCCGACCTCGCGGAGCAGGTCGATCGGCGTGCGGTCGGCGGGATCGGCGAGCCAGCCGAGGAGTTCGTGCAGCGCGACCCTGCCGCGGGCGGCGGCCAGGAACAGTGCGGTGAGGGTGTTCTGCGCGGCCGAGATCCAGAAGTCCTTCTTCGCGGTGTCGTCGTTGACGGACGCGACGAAGTGGCCGGCCATCCGGCGGGCCCCCTCGATGGTGTGGCACTCGCCGAGGATGTTCCACCACATGGCGCGCGGCGCGTGGGCGATGCCCTGCGGGTCGAACGTCCAGACCGTGCCCGCTCTTTCACGGGCGGCGCGGGTGACGGCGTACACGTCGGACTTGTTGGAGGTCAGCAGCACGGCGCCCTGGGCCCGCAGCACCCGGGGAACGGCGATGCCGGTCGACTTTCCGGCGCGCGGCGCCATCAGGTCGAGTTCCACGTCCTCGTAACTGCTGCGCAGTTCGGGGCCTTTGGGTTCGAGATCGCCCAGAAGGTTGCCGGTCTCGTCCGGGTGCAAATGGTCGCGGCCGCTCAGGGACGGGCGCAGTTCGCGGGCGCGGGCCTCGATGCCCTTGGGACACATGGCGGCGAGTTCCCGCTGACCGGCGAGGCCCTTGGGGCGGGCGGCGCGGTCCATGAGGAGGCGCGCGGCGACCGCGACGGGGAGCGTGATGAGCGCCAGCAGGCCGAGCATGCCCACGTAGACGGCCGCGGCCGGAGTGGTGGGCCACAGCGCGGCCGGGCCGTCGGTGGCCAGGTGGGTGAGGGTGGACAGGGCGAAGGGCGGGGCGTCCCAGCCGTGACCGGAGAGTCCGGCACCGAGGGTGCCGCCCGACCAGGCGACGGTGAACATCAGGAGGCCGGTGGCGGCGACGGCGAAGACCGCCCACGGCAGCGCGTCGTGCAGGTCGCCGCCGCTGCGGGGGCCGCTCATGCCGTCCACCGCCCGGCCGCCGCCTCCGCGCCGGAACCGCCAGGGACTCCGGGAACGCCAAGGGCTCCGGGAACGCCAGGGACTCCGGGCGCGCCAAGGACTCCTGGGGTGCCGGCGGCTCCTGGAGCACCAGGGAATCCGAGAGGCCCTTCCTGGGCGACCCGTGCGACCCGCTCGGCGGCGCGGGCCACGGCCTGTTCGACGGCCTCATCGTTGGGCGTCCACCGCGTGTTGGTGTTGTGCAGACGGCGCTCCGCGTCGGTGATGGCGACCTTGATCGGGATGCCGGGTCGGCCGCCGACCTTGATGAGGAAGCGCCCGCGGCCGGGCGGCTCCTCGTTCTCGCCGCTGACGCCCCAGCCGGGCGGCGAGGACCAGGACGACACGAGTTCGATCTCGCGCCGCGACAGCCCGACCACCTTGCCGAGATCCTCCATCTCCGTCTTCGGCAGTCCGGCGCACACCACCATCCCGGCCCGTTCGACGAATCCGCGGGCCTTGGCGCGGTCGGCGTCGGTGCCCAGCGCCTCGGCGTCCTTGAGGGTGTGGGTGATCTTGGCGTCGCCGAGGCCGAGCGAGCGGTTGAGGCGGGTGAGCGCGTCGATGCGGTCGACGATCCCGGAGGCGGCGCGCAGCGGGCGCCACAGCTCGTCGAGCACGGTGAAGAACCACCGCCGGGGGGCGAGCCCGGCGTCCGCGAGGGCGTGCGAGGCGGCCACCGTGCCGAGCCCGTCGGACCAGGCGGCGAGCATCGCGGCGGCGGTCAGCTGGGTGTCCGCCTCGCCGATGCCGGAGATGTCGATGCACACGGCGGGCGCGTCGGGGTCGATCCGGGTGGACGTCTCGGACGCGAAGGTGTCGCCGAGCGGGCCGTCGAGGATGCCGAGCAGGGAGCGGTGCAGTGGGTCGACGGCGTCCCGGTAGCGGGTGTCGTCTCCCCGGTCGAGCGTGACGGCGCGTACCCGGGAGGGGCCCTCGGTGAGTACCCGCAGCACGTCGGGGAGCAGCACGGCGCGGCCGGTGGGGGTGCGTTCGCGCAGGTGGTGGAGGACGGCGGAGAGCACGGACTGCTCGTGGTCGTCCATGGGACGGCCGCGCACGATGGTGACGAGGGCGGCGACCATGTTCAGTACCCGGCCGTGGGCCTCGGCCTTCAGGACCTCGCCCGCCTCGCCGCCGATCTTCGCGGCGGCCGCGCCCATGGCGCCGGGGTCGAGGACGTTGATGCCGCCCCGGCCGCGGCCGATCGAGATGACCTGGCCGCCGAGCGCGCGGACGGTGTCGGCGTAGTCGGGCTTGAGGTCGCCGAGGACCAGCGGGACGACGCCGGTCGCGGCGAGCCCGATCAGCATCCGGTTGACGAGGGTGGACTTGCCCAGGCCCGGCATGCCGAGCATGAACAGGGACGGGTTGGAGATGTAACGGGCCCGGGTGAACCAGTTCAGAGGGTCGCCGCACACCGTGGCGCCGGTGAACAGGTGCTGCCCGAGCGGTACTCCGGTCATGGGTGAGCCGGAGCCGGCCGCGAACGGCCACATGCCGCAGGCCTGCACGGTGGTGGCCCGCCACATGGTGGGTGGGTCCATATAGCCGACGCGTCCACCACCCACACCGCTCCAGCCGCGGGGCGGGACATACAGCTCCCTGGGCCTGGCCGGGCCGGTCTTCCGCTTGCCGTTCCGCTGCGCGCCCGAGCTCTCCCCGGCGGGCTCCTTCCGTGCGGAGGTCCCGGTCCGGAGCTCCTCCTTCCCGGACCGCACGGTCTCCATGGACTGCGCGGAGGTCCCGGTCGGCATGGACTCTCCGGTCCGCATGGGCTGTCCGGAGTTTCGACGCCCGGACCGCGGCACAGTGGGCGCGTTGAACGCCAGCTCCTCGGCCAGGCGGTCGGCCCGCTCGGCCTGCTTCTCTTCGCGCCGCCGGCTCACAAGGCCTCCTGAAGCTCGTGCGGGACGAGGGTCTGCTCCCACGGGAGGATTCCGGCGGGCAGGGTGCAGCTGAACGCGGCCGCCTGCATCCGGTCCGCGGGCCGCATCAGCACCCGGGAGGCCGCGGTCAGGTTCCGTACGGTGACGCTCGCGTCGGCCAGTTCCTCCATGCTGTCGACGGTCACCGTCAGCATCAGCGAGAACTCCACGAGCCCGGCTCCGGACGCCTCCTCCGCCGCGGTCTGCTCCGCCGCCCTCACCTCGGAGGCCGCTCGGGCCTGCACCATGCCCTTGCCGGACGTCGCCATGAACTGGGCGCTGCGCCGGTCCGCCTCGACGATCCGGGCCGAGGTGGCCGGGTCGATGGGCCGGTAGACCAGGGCGACCCGCTTGCGCCGGGTGCCGGGGGCCGCCTCCAGCATGCCCCGGAGCACCGAGGACCGAATGGTGCCGCGCGGCGCCAGGGTCAGCAGCCAGGTCCGGGACACCCCGGAGTCGTGCTGGTAGCTGTTCACCGTCTCGACGGCCGCGGCGGGGCCGGCGTCGTCCCACTCCAGGCCCGTTCCGCCCTGCTGGGCCCGGGCGTTGAGGACATCGGCGGCGACGGCGGGGTCGTAGGCGACGCGGACGACCTCGGCGATCCGCTCGGCCGACAGCGGATACGCCGCACCGCCGCCGGCCGCGACGAGCCCGCTGAGCAGGCCCGGGATGCGGATGGCGAGGTCGGTGATCACGTCGTCCTTCTTGCGTCGCTGGCCCGGCGGGACGCCATAGGTGAGGGTGACGTAGGTGTGCATCTCGGAGGAGGCGCTCGGGTAGCGCTCGACGACCTCCTCCATGACGGCACGGGCGGCGGGCGGCGCGTCGGGGTGGATGCGGGGCAGCACCTCGTGGGCGAGCCGGGTGCCGGGGTCGGGGGCGGTCTCCACGATCACCGAGGCGCCGCGCAGCCCGGGTTCGTGCGAAAGCCGGGCCAGCCACTCGCCCCACAGCGCGACCCAGACGTCGACCTGGTCCGGGTCGATGAGCGAGCCGCCGTCGGGGTCGCAGCCGAGGACGATCGTGTACAGGTTGCGGGCCGGGTGGTGCAGGACGCCGAAGGGGCGTTCGTAGGCGTCCCGGCCCTCGGTCGCGGTGACCTTGTTGAGCAGGCCCGGCGGCCGGAAGCGGCCTCCGGGCCTGGCCGACAGCGGACCGGAGACGTAGAGGTGCGCGCCCTTCGCCTTCCGGCGCCACCACCCGATCCGCAGGGTGATCAGCTGGTAGACGTTGCGTCCGTCCTGGGTGCGGACGGCGAGCGGCACCAGGAACACGACGACCGGGACGAACACGACCAGCGCGGCGTACAGCGAGATCAGCGACGCCAGCAGGGTGACGATGAGTCCGCCGAAGGCCCCGAAGGTGCCGAGGAGCCCGAGCGGTCCGAGCCCCGGCCGCCTCGGCCTGCGCCAGTTCCCGTAGGTCGGATGGGTGACGGCTTCCGTGGACATGAGTCCGGATTCCCTTCGTGAAGTGAGTGGGGGTGCGGCGGGGCGGTGCGAAGACCGCCGGGCTCCCGGGGGGCGGGAGCCCGGCGGCCGTTCATCGGGGAGGGCGAGGACGGGTCGTACGGGCGTACGGCCCTGGTGTCGCCGCTTCCGCTGGGATCACTTGTTGTGGCCCAGCTCGCCGTCGGCGCCGTCGACGGCGCCGGAGACGGTCTGCTGGGCGGCCTGGGCCGCGGACACCGCCGCGAGGACGGCGACACCGGCCGGGCCTCCGGCCGCGGCCGCCGCTCCCGACGCGCCACCGCCCGCTCCGGCACCCGCGGCGCCGGCACGTCCCGCGTTCGCGGCCGCGCCGTTCGCGCCGCCCGAACCGGTGGCGCCCGCTTCCCCGCCCGAACCGGACGAGCCGCCGGAACCGCCGGAACCGGTGGCTCCCGAGGCTCCGGAGGCGCCGCTCGGACCCAGCTGTCCGCCGGAACTGCCGCCGCGTCCGCCGAGCTGGACCGCGCCGGTCGCCAGACTGCTCGTCGCCTGCCCCGCGGCGGCCATGCCGTTGCCCGTGCCGAGGGCTGCGGTGGCGGGCACGATGAGCTTCAGGAGCGCGGGCAGCGCGACGGCGGACAGCAGCATCACGCCGATACCGGCGATGCGTTCGTTGACGGAGTTGCCGCCGTACTCGCCGTCCGAGCCCGAGGTGATCATCACCGAGCCCGCGTAGAGCACGAGACCGACCGCGGGTTTGTAGAGCAGCCAGGCGATCATCCAGCCGATGTGCTTGCGCCACCAGCCGGCGCCCCAGTCGGTCATGGAGGCGGCGGCGGCCATCGGCAGGGTGCCCAGCAGCAGGATCATGACGCCGAGCCGGATGTACATCAGGATCGTGTGGATGATCCCGGCGATCAGCAGCAGGAAGGCGAGGACCAGCAGCAGGAAGTTCTGGATCCCGTCGCCGTTCGAGCAGGCGCCGACATTGTTCAGCTGTTGCTGCACGCCCGCGTTGAACAGGTGGTTGGAGTAGTCGTCCGAGACGGCGGCGGCCGCCGTGACGACGGTGGTGGCCGCGCCCGAGACGAGGACGACGCGGAGGATGCCCTTCAGTGCGGTGCGGCCCGCGTCGCCCTTCCGCTCGATGGCCATCCGGGCGGAGGCGAAGAGCAGCGAGCCGACCGCGAGGTAGACCACGATCCACTGCGTCTGGCCGCCGATCTCCTTCGACGTGTCCGTCCCCGTCAGGGTCGGGACACTCGTGGTCAGCGCCGCGAACACCGCGACCGCGCCCGCGAGGATGGTCTTCGCGACCAGGCCGATGATGGTGCCGATGGGGTCGCCGAGAAAGCTGAAGAACCCCTTCACCAGGTCGATGACCGGATTGCCGGACGGGCAGTCCATGTCACACCCCCCAAAGAGTGAAACTGTCGGTGCTCTGGACGACCGACACCGGCGAGTGCAGGGAACCGTTGTCGTCGGGCAGCACCTTCCAGTCGCCGCCGCTCCAGCGCAGGACGATGGCGGTCGACGCGTAGCCCTGGTCGCTCTTGATGAGCAGCCGCACCGTCGCCTCGCGGCTCGTGTAGGAGGGCACGGAGAAACCGGCGTACGAGGCGACGGACGTGCCACCGCTGCGGCTGTCGGTGTCCTGGACGGTGGACCGCTGGAACACGAACATCTCGCGTCCCCTCCCCGCGACGACCTGCTGCTTGGTGATGGCGCGCCAGTGGGATCCGCTCATCTGGGAGGGGATGATGTGGGCGGCCAGCGCGGCGCCGTCGGGCGTGTGCGCGAAGCACCACCACAGGCCGCCCTCCATCCGGGTGGGTCCGGCCGCCTCGGAGACGGGCACGCGCGCCACGCCGAGAGTGCGCCAACTGACGTCCTTGGGCGCGGTCTTGACCGGCCTTTCGACCGCGCTGTCGTCCGTACGGCACCCCTCGGGCCGGCCGTCCTTCATGACCGGGTCTCCGGACAGCGGGCCGTCGGACGCCGCGGCGTTCACGCGATCCCCGTTGGTGTCGGGGTCGGACGTCAGCGCGACGATCCCGCCCAGGACGAGCACGATGCCGAGGAACCCCGCCGACAGCTGCCAGCTGCGCTGCCTCCAGTACGGCCCGGACTCCTCGGCCCGTCGCTCCCTGCGCTTCAACATCTCGGCCGCCCGTCGGCTCACGCGAAGACGAAGCTGATCAGCGGGCCCGCGGTGGCCACCAGGACACAGCCGCCGAGCACCATGCCGAGACGGCTCATGTGCTCCGAACTCTCGCCCCGCTTGACGGAGACGGCCATCATCGCGCCGGTGATCAGCACCCCGGCGACACCGGCGGCGGTACCGGCCCAGGCGGCTATGCCGAGGACCGTGTTGACCTTGGAGGTGAGCTCGCCGGGGGCGTTGCTCACCGGCTGGGGAACGCCGGCGGCGAGCACGGTGGAGGCTTCGTACAGCAGTGAGGACATGGGGATCTCCGAGGAATCGGCGCCCGGCGCGAGCGGTGGGCGAGAGGGTGTCTGGCTGTGCTGGAAGGCGAGTTGGACTACGGGCCGAGGAGCGACAGTGCGCCGAGGGCCGCGACGAGCGGACCGGCCGTCGTGGCGACCAGGCAGCCGAGGGTGACGAAGAAGACGCCGCGGAAGTGCTCGCCGCCCTCGCCCGGGTCGCCACGGCGCAACTGGAGCGCCATCTGGATGCCGACGACGATCAGTCCGGCGACGCCCGCGGCCGAGGCACACCAGGCGAGGATGCCGAGGATCGTGTCGGCACCCACGGGCGGGGAATAGGCGTCGGCGGCCAGGAACCGGGCGCCGGACAGGAGTTGGGTCATGTCGCGGCCCCCTCGTCGTGGAGCTCGCTCCCCACCAGCCCGGCGAGCGTGACGAGTTGCCTGGGCAGGGACTTCGGGCGGCCGCCCGTACGCCAGGCCGGTATCCACGGCACGCGGTGCACACGGGCGACGGAGCGCAGTATCCGGATGCGCCGCAGCAGGCTGAGCGGCAGCCGTCCGGGGGCGTCGGCGACGAGCACCACGGCCAGCAGCTCGAGCCCCTGCGGGGCGTTCCCCTCGTCGAGCGCGCCCAACGCCTGGGAGACGGAACGCAGTCCGGCCGCGCTGGTCCTGCCGACCAGCACGATCCGGCGCGGCTCTCCCCGGGCGGGCTCGGGCCAGCGGGCGCCCACGTCGACGCCGCCGAGGGTCTCGGCCAGCGAGGTCGCACCGGACCCGCCGTGCGCCTTGACCCACCCGACCTCGTCGCGCGACCTCCCCCGCGCGGCACCCGGCCCCTTCGACCGGTTCCACGGCGCTTCGGCGGCGGAAGCCGGGGCGGCGCGGCGCGCGGGAGCCGCGGAGGAGCCGGCGCGGCGCACCGGGGCCTGCTGCGGTGCGACGGGCCGCGTTTCCGCGGGAGTCGGCTGTGGCTCCTTGGGTCCCCGTACCCATGACTGCGGACCCGACGGCATTGCCGAAGGAGTGCCCATGTGTGCCCCGCCCCCCTCTTCACTCGCGCTTCCGCTGCTGTGGTTCATCTGGTTTCCACTGGTTTGAACTTATTTGCTCCAGGGCCCGTTTGGATCTGTCGAGCCCGTCGGACAGCACAACGGGCCGTGTGGCCAGAGCGGTTCAAGGTGAGGGGAAGAAGGCGAACGCCCATGGGCCCAGGTACGGGAGAGAGCGGAGCGGACGGCTCGTCGAACGCCGTCAGGAACACCATCGTCGCGGGCACCGGCTGCGGCTGTCTGCTGTCACCGCTCGCCCTGGTCGGCACGGTGGTCGTCGTGATCGTCGTCGGCGGGTTCGGGGTCCTGCTGGCCCCCCTCATCGCGCTGATCCTGCTCTTTCACGGAGGGGGAGGGGACGACGGCTCGAACCAGGACACCGCGGACCGGATGCTGGCCATCCTCCAGGGGGACGGCAAGGGCGAGCTCGACACCTCCACGGTCCCCGAAGACCTGGTGGACCCCCTCCAGAAGGCCGGCGCCCTCTGTGACGCCGTCGGTCCGATCGTCCTCGCGTCCCAGGTCGAGAAGGAGTCCGGCTTCAACGCGTCCCTGGTCGGCCCGAACGGCGAGCAGGGCGTCTCACAGCTGCCGCCCGAGATCTTCAAGCAGTACGGCAAGGACGACGACGACAACGACAAGGTCTCCGCCCTGGACGCGGCGGACTCGATCATGGCGCAGGGCCGCTACATGTGTGATCTGGCCGGTCAGGCCCAGACGATGATCGACAACGGCGAGATCCCGGAGACGAGCGACGACGGGACCACCAACAGCGTTCTGGACCTCGCCCTGGCCGGCTACGACGTCGGCATGGACGCCGTCCGCGCGGCCAAGGGGGTGCCGCGGACCAACGAGGCCCAGGGCTATGTCCTCGCCGTCCGCGCCCAGTTCGCCAAGTACCAGGGCATCGGCGCCCCGCCCTCGGGCGCCACCCCCGGCGTCACCCCCGACCCCACGGATCCGGTCGCCGCCGGAGCCGCCGGCTCCGCCACGCCCGCAGCATGAGGAGAACAGCCATGGACCACTTCGAGGTGCGCGTCTCCGGCGAAGGATTCGCCGAGATCGACGGCCACCCCCTTGTCGCCGCGCCGGGCCAGTCCGTGCACGAGGCCGTGCTCGACCGGCTGCAGCGGTACGCGCAGGAACGCGACGCCGCTGTCGAGGCGACCGTGAACGACGGCCCCGGTGCCACCCACTTCGTCCTTCAGGTGTCGCCGGACGGTTCCAGCCGCGTCCTCGCACCCCCGGAAGCACCGGAAGCACCGGAAGCACCGGAAGCACCGGAAGCACCGGAAGCACCGGAAGCACCGGAAGCACCGGCCCCGGAACGACGGACGGCCCCCTCCGCCACTCCCCCAGCCGCTCCCCCTGCCTCCGCCTCACCCACCACTCGCTCCTCCGCTTCCCCAGCGGATGCCGTCACCCCGGCTGCCGCTCCCCCAGCCACTGCCCCCGTTTCCGCCTCCGCCACCTACGTCATCGACTCCGCTCCCGCCTCCGGCACCGCGTCCGCCGTCGCCACTGCGGTCGCCCGTGCCCGCGCGCGGGCCACAGGCGCTGACCGGGCCACTGCCCCGGCCTCGGCGCCGACTTCGCCCCCAGCTCCAGTCCCGGCCCCGGCCCCGGCCCCGGTGGCCACCATCGACCTCCCCGCCGAAGTTGCCCAACAGATCCTCCGTATCAACGCGTTGGCGGCCGTCGGCCGACTCGACGAGGCGTACGCGGACGCGACCGCCCTGCGCGAGAGCCTGACCGGCTCGCTGGGCGCCGAGCATCCGCACGCCGTGGAGGCGCGGGCGGTGGAGGCGTACCTCGCGCATCTGTGCGGCGATCATCGCGAGGCCATCGTGCTGGCCCTGGCCGTGGCCCGGATCCGGTGCAGGACCGAGGACGGACGGGGACCGGCGGAGGTGGCGCGGGCGGCGGCGGCCTGGCGGCAGCTCGACGACGACCAGGCCCTCCTCGCCCACGGACGCGAACTGCTGCACATGTGGGCCATGCTGGCCCGTCGCGGTCCCCTGCCGCCCGGCCACGCGACACTCGCCCGGCAGGTCAGCAGGCAGGTTGAGGAGCTGGAAGGGGCCTACGTCTGAACCCCGCGCGCACAGCCGCGCAGCCTCGGCGCACCACCTCGCAGCCACCTCGCAGCGTCCGCGAACCGGTCCGCACATCACCCCGCGCATCCCCCGCGCACCGCCCCTGACCAGCGCGTCCATCGCCTCGTACAACCGGCGTCAAACGAACGTGGACCCCGCCTCGGAACACTCCGTTCCTCTGAAGGCCCGGTTCCGGTCCGTGACCGGCCGGGCCTGCCGACCCGAGGATCAGGAGCGACATCCATGAACGTGACAGCCATCGAATCGGCGATCGCGGTCTCCCCCGAGGAACGGGCGCTGCGCGACCTCTACCTGGAACACGGTCCGGCCCTCTACTCGTACGTGCTGCGCATGCTGGACGGGGACACGCACCGCGCGGAGGACGTCATCCAGGAGACGCTGCTGCGCTGCTGGAACAAGCAGAACCTGACCGACGACGAGGGGATGGCCGTACGCCCCTGGATGTTCCGCGTCGCCCGCAATCTCGTCATCGACACGCACCGGACGCGGAAGGCGCGCCCGCTGGAGTTCAGCGGCACCGGCTGGCTGAGCGACATGTGCGCCGAGGTGGACGACATCGAACGGATGCTGTCCTCCATGGTGTTGCACGACGCCCTCCAGGCGCTGACACCCGCGCACCGTGAGGTGCTTCGGGCGACGTTCTTCGCGGACCGCACCACCCAGCAGGCGGCGGACGACCTGGGGATCCCGCGCGGCACCGTCAAGTCCCGCGTGTACTATGCCCTGCGCAGCCTGAAACTGGCCTTGCAGGAGAGGGGCGGCGTGACGGAGCACCCGGCGGACCACTGATCCCGTTCCGTGTCACGCCGGTTCCGTTCACGCCGGTTCCGTTCACGCCTGTTCCGATCGCGCCTGTTCCGATCGCGCCTGTTCCGATCGCGCCTCCCGTTCGTCCGAACCGACTTATGGCGCGGGGGAGTTCAGCTCGCGCAGCGCCCTTCGCACCTCGTCAGCCTCCGCGTGGCCGCCCTCTTCCAGCAGGGCGAGCGCCGCGGCCCAGGCCGCGCGGGCCGACGCGTCGTCGTGGGCGGCGCGGTGTGCGTCCCCGAGGTGGCGCAGCGTGTCGGCCTCCAGGTAGCCGTTGCCGATCTCCCGGTACAGCTCCACCGCCCGCTCGAACCGCTCGACGGCCGCGGCGTACTGGCCGAGCTGGTGGTGTGCGCAGCCCACGCTGTCCTGCGCCGACGCCTCGCCGTTCGGGTCGCCGACCTTCTGCTGGAGCGCGACGGCCTTCTCGCAGTGCACCAGCGCGCTCGCGGCGTCGCCGATCAGGATGTACGTCCAGCCGACCTCGTTCAGGACGCTGGCCTCGCCGCTGCCGTGGTCGAGGGACCGGTACGACGCGGTGGCCTGCGCGTAGTGGTCGAGCGCGTCGTCGTGGCGGCCCGACCTGTTGGCCTGGAAGGCGAGGCAACGGTGGGTGCGGGCCTGGCCGAAGGCGTCGCCGGCCTCTCGGAACAGTTCCAGGGCGCTGCCGAGGAGTCGTAACGCCTCGTCCTCGTGCCCTGAGCGGGTGTGGCCGAAGCCCAGACCGCGCAGGGCGTGCGCCTGGCCGGCGGGGTTGCCGAGGGCCTGTGCGGCACGCAGCGCGGCCTTGTTGATCTCCATGAGGTCGTGTCCGAAGCCGAGGCGGTCGAAGTACAGGTCCAGGGCGTAGGCGGTGCGCCAGGCGTGGTCGTGGCGGCCGTGATCGGCCGCGTGCTCGACGATCGAGCGCAGGACGTGGCGTTCGGTGCGCAGCCAGGCGGTCGCCTGCTTGTTGTCGTTGAACCGCAGCGGTCCGCTGCCCGTTGTGCTCGGTGCCAGGGGAATGGTCTCCCGGAACGGGCCGAGGACGGCGGAGGCGTGGTGGGCGGTGTGGAGGTAGTGGTCGTGCATCCTCAGCAGTGCCGCGTCACGGTCTCCGGCGCTGTCCTGCGTCGTGCCGAGTTCACTGGCGTAGGCGCGCAGCAGGTCGTGGAAGACGAACCGGCCGGGGAGGCGTTCGATGAGCAGACTGGCTCCGGTGAGTTCGGTCAGCAGGGCGCGCACCCGGCGCGGGGGTTCGCCCGCCAGCGCGGTGGCCACGGCGGTGCTGATGTCGGGGCCGGGGTGCAGGGCGAGGAAGCGGAAGAGTCCGGCCGCGTCGGGCGACAGGGCGTGGTAGGACCAGGAGAAGACGGCGCGGGCGTCGGTGCCCGCGTCGCCGCCGACGACGAACGCGTCGAGGCCGCCGCGGTCGTCCCGGAGTTCCTCGGCGATGTCGGCGAGCCGGAAGCCGGGATGGTGGGCGGCGCGCGCGGCCACGATGGCCAGCGCCAGCGGCAGCCGGGCGCAGAGGTCCACGATGGCGCCCGCGGCCTCCGGTTCGGCGCCGACGCGGGCGCCGCCCAGCCGCCGGGTCAGCAGTTCCAGGGACTCTTCCGCGGTCAGCAGGCCCAAGGTGAGCGGATGCGCGCCGTGTCCGGCGACCAGGCCGCTGAGCCGGCGGCGGCTGGTGACGATGACGAGACTGCCGGGCGTTCCGGGAAGCAGCGGCCGTACCTGCTCGGTGTCACGGGCGTTGTCCAGCACGATCAGGACGCGCCGGCCGGCGAGGACGCTGCGGTAGAGGGCTGCCTGTGCGTCGAGCCCCTCGGGCACCGTCTGCGGGGCGACGCCGAGGGCCACGAGGAACATCTCGATCGCGTCGGCGGGATCCATACGGGAGCCGCCCGGGTCGTAGCCGCGCAGGTTGACGTAGAGGCTGCCGTCGGGGAAGCGGTGGGCGATCCGGTGGGCCCAGTGCACGGCGAGGGTCGTCTTGCCGGTTCCGGCCATGCCGTCGACGACGCCGATGACAGGGGCCCCGGGCGGGCCGTCGCCGTCCGGCAGCAGGGCGGCGGTGTGGTCGAGTTCGGCACGGCGTCCGGTGAAAAGGGCCAGGTCGGCGGGGAGTTGCGAGGGGCGCACGGTGCCTGGGGGGCGGTGTGGGGCGGGCTCGTCCGGTTCCGGGCGGGGCGCGGCGCCGGAACTGTCCGGGGCAGGGGCGCCGCCTGTCCGCGCGGGTGGTGTCGGCTGAGCGAGCGCGGGGTCGCCGGCCATCAGCCGTGCGTGTACGGCACGCAGGGACGGGCCCGGTTCGATGCCCAGTTCGTCGACGAGAGTGCGGCGTGTCCTCGCGTAGACCTCCAGCGCCTCGGCCTGTCGCCCGCACCGGAACAGAGCGATCAGTAGCAGCTCGCTCACGGCCTCGCGCAGTGGATGGGCGTCGCGCAGCGCCAGCAACTCGGGTACCGCCGCCTCGTGCCGTCCCAGCTCCAGCTCCATGCGCAGCGCCGACTCCGAGGCGCTCAGGAGCCGTTCGGTCAGGCTCACCCGCGCGGCTTCGGCGAAGGGGCCGGGTACCCCCGCGAGTGCCGTGCCGCCGCCGGCAGCCAGTACGGTGCGCAGCCGGCGGACGGCCGCGTGCCGGTCGTCCGCGGTCCGGCGGCTGTCGGCCTGCGCGACGGCCTCCTCCAAGTCGGCCAGGTCGCTGGTGACCGTGTCGGTCCGCAGGGTGTATCCGTCCCCGACGGACACCAGGAGCCCGGGCGGCTGCCCCGGCGCCCGCTCGGGTTCGAGCAGTCTGCGCAGGCGGGAGATGTACGTGCGGACCACCGCGACGGCGCCCGCCGGTGGCCGCGTGCCCCAGATCCCGTCGACGAGATCGGCCGTGCCGACCGTCTGTCCCCGGCGCAGCAGCAGCATCGCGAGCACGGCACGCTGCTGGGGGGAGCCGAGCGCCAGTTCCACGGTGCCCCGCCGGGCACGCAGGGGGCCGAGCACCATGAACCGGACGGAATCCATTCCACTTTCCTCCACGGGCTCGGACAGTAACGGCCACCTTGGGCGAACGCCTGCTCGAACATCCGCTTCCGGCCAGGAGTTCTCGAGGTCGTTACGCTCCGGAAATCCGGCCCCCGAACACCGGGCGCGTGCCGGATCCGCCATCGCAGGAGGGAGGTCCCGGCGGGTTGCCCGAGCGGCCCCCCGTAGCTGAACCGTTGCCGTTCCGTCGGACGTCCCCCACAGCGACCGCATAGTCTTTGGTGCCGTTCGGTCCTACCGAACGAACCGCTCGGCACCCGCATACGCGCCACACAGTTCCCATACGCTCAGGGGGAGTTACACCATGCGATCCATACGCCCGCCCTTCGCCGCTCGTCGAGGCAGGAGCGCGCGCCGCAGAACGTCCCCCGTCCTGACCGCCGTCGGCCTGACCGTGGCCCTGACGCTGACCGCCACCGCCTGCAACTCGGGCGAGGACAAGGCGAGCGGACAGGCGAGCGCCTCCGCGTCCCAGGGCGGCGACGGAAAGATCCAGATCCCGGACGACATCAAGAACAAGCTCAAAGAGCACGGCATCGACGTCGACAAGTGGAAGAACGGCGCCTGGAAGAACTGGGACAAGGACGACTGGCTGCGCGAGGCCGACGACTTCATCAACCCGATCATCAAGGACCTCTGGGACCCGGACCGGATGCGCGGCGCCGACGACCCGGACAAGAACAAGGGTGTCGACGACGCCGACCTCACCGGTGACCAGGGCGTCACCGACCCGGAGCCGGCCCCGGTGACGGCGCAGGCCGTGAAGACGGCCTACCACGCCAACGTGCCCGAGGCGGGCAAGGTGTTCTTCGACTCCCCCGAGGGCACGATGGTCTGCTCGGCGACGGTGGTCGAGGACCCGGCGCACCCGGGCAAGTCCAACCTGGTGTGGACCGCGGGCCACTGCGTGCACGCCGGCAAGAAGGGCGGCTGGTTCCGCAACATCGCCTTCGTGCCCTCGTACAACGACTCCGGCAAGACGGCGGCGCAGATGGAGAGCGCCCCGCGGCAGGAGGTCGCTCCGTACGGCGTCTGGTGGAGCGACTGGGCGCAGACCTCGGACCAGTGGATCGAGCAGGGCGGCACCACGGGCGGCCAGGGTGCCTCGTACGACTTCGCCGTGCTGCATGTGACGCCGGAGAAGGGCAGCGACGGCAAGTCGCTCGAGGAGACGGTGGGTTCGGCGCTGCCGGTGAACTTCAACGCCCCGGCCGTGCCCAAGGTCTCGAGCATCACGGCGACCGGCTACCCGGCCGCGGCGCCGTTCGACGGCCAGAAGCTGTACCAGTGCACGGACAAGCCGGGACGGCTGTCGGTCGCGCAGGCCGACCCGACGATGTACCGCATCGGCTGCACCATGACCGGCGGTTCCTCGGGCGGCGGCTGGGTGGCCGCGGGTTCGGACGGCAAGCCGGCGCTGGTGTCCAACACCTCGATCGGCCCGGTCAAGTTCGGCTGGCTGGCGGGTCCGCGGCTGGGCGATGTGGCCAAGGGCGTGTACGACTCGGTGAGCGGGAAGTTCGCCAAGCGGTGACGCCGACGACGTAACAGGGTTCGGACGGACGGCGGTGGGACGGTTCGCGCACAGCGTCACCGGTCCACCGCCGTTCGTCCTCGGCCGGGCGGGCAGAGTGGGGTGCCGCGTCCGGGCGGGATCCCCGCAGAGCCGCCCCACACCCGACAAGCACAGCCACTGAGCTTCAACGGGGGTTACACCACCATGCGTTCCTCAAGACGGCGTCCCGCGGTCCTCGCCGCCACCGGCCTCGTGGCCGCCCTGGCACTCACCGCGACCGCCTGCGACTCCGGTGACGACAAGGCGGGCGGCGGGTCCACGGCCTCCGCGTCGCGGGGATCCGGGAGCGGCGACGACAAGATCGAGATCCCGGACGGCATCAAGGACAAGCTCAAAGAGCACGGCATCGACGTCGACAAGTGGAAGAACGGCGCCTGGAAGAACTGGGACAAGGACAAGTGGCTCAGCGAGGCCGAGGACTTCGTCAACCCGGTGATCGACGGGCTGTGGAAACCCGAGCGGATGAAGTCCGCCGAGGACCCGGGCAAGACGATCTCCGCCAAGGACGCGGCGGCCGACCAGGGCGTCAGTGATCCGGAGCCGGAGCCCGTCGACGCCAAGGCCGAGAAGACCCCGTACCACGAGCACGCCGCGCCGGTCGGCAAGGTCTTCTTCGACTCCCCCGAGGGCTCGATGGTCTGCTCGGGCACGGTCGTCAAGGACGTGAACCACCCCGGCAAGTCCAACCTCGTGTGGACCGCGGGCCACTGCGTGCACGCCGGTGGCGGTGGCGGCTGGTACCGCAACATCGCCTTCGTGCCGTCCTACAACGACCGGGGCAGGTCCGAGGCGCAGCTCGGCAGCGCCACGGCCTCGGAGATCGCACCGTACGGCCAGTGGTGGGCGGACTGGGCCTCGACCTCCGACGAGTGGATCTCGGGCGGCGACGAGACGGGCGGGGCGGGCGCCCCGTACGACTACGCCGTGCTGCACGTGAAGCCGGAGCAGGGCACCAAGTCCCTCGAGGAGACCGTCGGCAACGCGCTGGACGTGGACTTCTCCGCGCCGTCCGCCCAGGACGTCACCGCGATGGGCGCCTGGGGCTACCCGGCCGCGCCGCCGTACAACGGCCTCGCCATGTTCAAGTGTGTCGACAGGCCCGGCCGCCTCTCGCTGGACCCGGCCCTGCCCACGATGTACCGCATCGGCTGCACCATGACCGGCGGTTCGTCCGGCGGAGGCTGGTTCCGGGTCGCCGACGGCAGGACCGAGCTCGTCTCGAACACCTCGATCGGCCCGGCCGGCAACACCTGGCTGGCGGGACCGCAGCTGGGCAAGGGCGCCCAGGCGCTCTACGAGCGGATGAGCAAGGAGTACGGCGGCCGGTAGGCACCCGCACCCGCACGGACAGGCGCCCATGTCACGGGCGCCCCGTCCACGGACACGCGCCCACGGACACGGGGCGCGCGGTCACGGGCGCGCGGTCACGGCGAAGGCCCGCCCCCTCGACAGGGGGCGGGCCTTCGGACATCCGGAGCGGATGCAGGTGCCGAGCGGATGCTCCTACCGGAGCGCGGGCGCCGCGACGTACGGGGCGAGGTCCGCCGCCAGCTCCTCGTGGACCCGCAGCTTGAGCAGCGTGCCCTCCGGGGTGTGCTCCTCGGAGATCACCTCGCCCTCGGTGTGGGCGCGGGCGACCAGCTGGCCGTGCGTGTACGGAACGAGCGCCTCGATCTCGACCTTGGGACGCGGCAGCTCGTTGTCGATCAGTGCGAGCAACTCGTCCATGCCCTGGCCGGTACGGGCCGAGACCGCGATGGAACGCTTCTCGTTCCGCATCAGCCGCTGGAGCACGAGCGGGTCCGCCGCGTCCGCCTTGTTGATCACGACGATCTCGGGCACCTTGGTCGCGCCGACGTCACGGATGACCTCGCGCACCGCGGCCAGCTGCTCCTCCGGAGCCGGGTGCGAACCGTCCACCACGTGCAGGATCAGGTCGGAGTCGCCGACCTCCTCCATCGTGGAGCGGAACGCCTCGACCAGGTGGTGCGGCAGGTGGCGGACGAATCCGACCGTGTCGACCAGCGTGTACAGCCGCCCGCTCGGGGTCTCGGCCCGGCGCACGGTCGGGTCGAGGGTCGCGAACAGGGAGTTCTCGACGAGAACGCCCGCGCCCGTGAGGCGGTTGAGCAGGGACGACTTGCCGGCGTTGGTGTAACCGGCGATGGCGACCGAGGGCACCTTGTTGCGGCGGCGCTCCTGGCGCTTGATCTCGCGGCCCGTCTTCATGTCCGCGATCTCCCGGCGCATCTTCGCCATCTTCTCGCGGATACGGCGCCGGTCCGTCTCGATCTTGGTCTCACCGGGACCACGGGTGGCGAGGCCGCCGCCCTTGCCGCCGCCCATCTGACGGGACAGCGACTGACCCCAGCCGCGCAGCCTCGGCAGCATGTACTGCATCTGCGCGAGCGCGACCTGCGCCTTGCCCTCTCGGGACTTGGCGTGCTGGGCGAAGATGTCGAGGATCAGGGCCGTACGGTCGATGACCTTGACCTTGACGACGTCTTCGAGGTGGATCAGCTGGCCGGGGCTCAGCTCACCGTCACAGATCACGGTGTCGGCGCCGGTCTCGATCACGATGTCCCGGAGCTCATTGGCCTTGCCGGAACCGATGTACGTGGCCGCGTCGGGCTTGTCGCGGCGCTGGACGACGCCGTCGAGCACGAGCGCTCCCGCGGTCTCCGCGAGGGCGGCCAGCTCGGCCAGCGAATTGTCCGCGTCCTGAATGGTCCCCGAGGTCCAGACACCGACGAGGACGACGCGCTCCAGGCGGAGCTGTCGGTACTCGACCTCGGTGACGTCCTCGAGTTCGGTGGAGAGGCCCGCCACACGCCGTAGCGCCGCGCGCTCGGAGCGGTCGAACTGCTCGCCGTCCCGGTCTCCGTCGATCTCGTGGCTCCAGGCGACGTCCTCTTCCATCAGGGCATCGGCCCGAAGACCTTCGGGGTAGTTCTGCGCGGGATTCTGCGCGTCCTGGGAAGGGGAAGAAGAGGAGGTCATTGGATCCTTACGTAGCTGGGAGAGCCGCGGGCCGACGAATGCCGTCCGTCACAGGGAACAACGCCCGAGGCCACCGGGAGATTCCCGGTTCCGGCCGGGCCAACCCTCCGAAGGGGGCCGTGCCGCCGGCTCGAAGATGGTCGCACGGTACGGCCCGTCTCGTCACGTGACTTATCGGGCCCCGCCGCGAACCCGCGGGCCTCGCGCTCGCGGGGTGCCGGTGTGCGCCGGTCCCCTCGATGCGCGCGCCCGCGGGCCCCGCCGCCTCACGCGTGCTTGCGCGCCTTGGGGGCGTCGCTCTTCCAGTCCGGGTGCCCCGGCATCGGCGGTGTCCTCTCCGCGTAGAGCCACGCCTTGAAGAACCCGCTCAGATCGCGTGCCGCGACGGCGGAGGCGAGGTCCACGAAGTCGGCCGTCGAGGCCACGCCGTCGCGGTTGACGCTCACCCAGGTCCGCTCCAGGCGCTCGAAGGCCGGGCGCCCGATCTCCTGCCTCAGCGCGTACAGGGCCAGGGCCGCGCCGTCGTAGACGTTCGGCCGGAAGATGCTGATCTTGTGGCCGGGCTCGGGTCCCTTGGGCGCCGCGGGCGGCCCGCCGGTGGCGCGCCAGGAGTCGGACATCCGGTAGGCCGCCTTCATCCGCGCCTTCATCGGCTTGTCCGCCTTCTCCTCGGCGTACAGGGCTTCGTACCAGGTGGCGTGTCCTTCGTTGAGCCACAGATCGGACCAGGTGCGGGGGCTGACGCTGTCGCCGAACCACTGGTGGGACAGCTCATGCACCATGATCGACTCGACGTACCACTTCGGATACACGGGCTTGGTGAAGATGTCCTTCTCGAAGAGCGAGAGCGTCTGCGTCTCCAACTCGAAGCCGGTCTGCGCCTGGGCCATCAGCAGCCCGTAGGTCTCGAAGGGGTAGCGCCCGACCTTCCTCTCCATCCAGGCGATCTGGCCGGGGGTCTTCCGGAGCCACGGTTCGAGCGCCGCGCGCTCGGCGGTGGGGACGACATCGCGTACGGGCAGGCCGTGCGGCCCCGCGCGGTGCAACACGCGGGAGCGGCCGATGGACACCTGCGTCAGCTCGGTGGCCATGGGGTGCTGGGTGCGATACGTCCAGGTCGTGGCCCCGCGGGCCCGGTCGGTGCCCTCGGGCAGACCGTTGGCCACGGCCGTATATCCCTCGGGCGCCGTGACGTGGATGGTGAACATCGCCTTGTCGGAGGGGTGGTCGTTGCACGGGAAGACCAGGTGCGCGGCGTCGGCCTGGTTGGCCATCGCGAGCCCGTCCTCGGTCCGCACCCAGCCGCCGTCCTGGCCCTTGGCACCGACCGGATCGCTGGTGTGACGCACGGTGATCCGCAGCGGGCTTCCGGCGGACAGCGGTTCGGCGGGCGTCACGACCAGGTCGTCGCCGGCGCTCACGAAATCGGCGGGCGCCCCGTTGACCTCGACCGATCGCACCGTTCCGTGCGCGAAGTCGAGATTGACGCGGTCGAGCGAAGCGGTGGCCAGGGCGTCGATCGTGGTGACGGCCTTGAGCGGCTTGTCGTTGGTTCCGGGGTAGGTGAAGTCGAGGTCGTACGACTCGACGTCGTAGCCGGGGTTGCCGAGGGTGGGGAAGAGCCGGTCACCCACCCCCAGGGGCGAGGCCGGGTCCGGGGCGCTCGCGGCGATCAGGCAGACGGAGACGGCCGAGGCGAGCAGGGCCGACGTGACACGGCGGCTCCTCGGGCGTACGGGCGTGGGGGCGGGACTGAGCGGCATGGACCACCGCTACCAGCGCGCGTGGGTCCCGCGGTGGCGACTCGCGCCCGGCCCACCCGAACGGGTCCGCAAGGAGGCCCATCGGGGCCGCTGTCCGGTGGCCGACGTGCGGCACCCGGCACCCGGCGCCTACTGCGCCGCCGTCGCCGGATGCTGGGCCCGGCTCACGTCGTAGACGCCGGGCACATTGCGCATCGCGCGCATCAGGGCCTGGAGGCGCGCCGCGTCCGGGAGTTGGAGCGTGTAGGTGTGGCGCACCCGCTGCTGGGTGGGCGGTTCGACGGTCGCCGAGACGACGGCGACCCCCTCCGCCGCGATGGCTTCGGTGAGGTCGGCGAGCAGATGCGGGCGCCCGAAGGATTCGGCGACCAGGGTGACGCGGCACTCGGTGGTGTCCCCCCAGCGCACACCGACCTCCGCGCGTCCCGCGCTCTTCATGCGCGCCGCTCCGGCGCACTCCACGCGGTGCACGGTGACCACTCCCCCGCGGACGGTGAAGCCGGTCACCTCGTCGGGCGGTACGGGCGTACAACAGCCGGCCATGCGTACGGACGCGCCGGGCGGGTCGGCGACGGCACTCGCGGGGCGGGCGACCTGCGCCTCGATGGGGCGGGCCGGGGCCTCGACGGGCGGTCTGGTGCTCGTGGCGGAGGTCCCGGACACCTCCTCGCCGCCGGGTGCGGGATGCGTGGCCATCCACCGCTGGATGGCGATCCGCGCCGCTGCCGTGTGCGCGTGCTCCAGCCACTCCCTGGACGGCTCGGAGGCGGGGTCCTGGCCCATCAGGAGCTGAACGGTGTCACCGTCCGTCAGGACCGTACTCAGCGTCGCCAGGCGGCCGTTGACGCGGGCTCCGATGCAGGCGTGCGCGTCCTCGCCGTACGCCCCGTAGGCCGCGTCGACGCAACTGGCGCCCTCCGGAAGGCCCAGCGAGCCTCCGTCGGCGCGGAACACGGTGATCTCGCGGTCCTGGGCGAGGTCTTCACGCAGTGTCGACCAGAAGGTGTCCGGGTCCGGGGCCCCCTGCTGCCAGTCGAGCAGCCGGGAGAGCCAGCCGGGACGGGTGGGGTCGGCGCGCTCGCCGTCGAAGGGGCGGTCCCCGCCGCCGTCCGGCTGCTCCTCCGACGGCGGAGCGTAGGGATTGCCGAGCGCGATGACTCCGGCCTCGGCCACCTTGTGCATCTGGTGCGTGCGGATGAGGACTTCGGCGACCTGGCCGTCGCCACGGGTGACTGCCGTGTGCAGTGACTGGTACAGGTTGAACTTGGGGACGGCGATGAAGTCCTTGAACTCCGAGACCACGGGGGTGAGGCAGGTGTGCAGTTCGCCGAGGACGCCGTAGCAGTCGGCGTCCTCGTTCACGAGCACCAGGAGGCGTCCGAAGTCGGCGCCGCGCATCGGGCCGCGCTTGCGCGACACGCGGTGGACGGAGACGAAGTGCCGTGGCCTTATGAGGACTTCGGCCGGGATGCCGGCGTCGCGCAGGACCACGCGCACCTCCTCCGCGATATCCGCGAGGGGGTTGTCGTCACGACTGGCGTTCTGGGCGATGAGCTCCCGCGTGTGCTCGTACTCCTCGGGGTGCAGGATCGCGAAGACGAGGTCTTCGAGTTCGGTCTTGAGCGCCTGGACACCGAGGCGCTCGGCCAGCGGGATCAGCACGTCCCGGGTCACTTTGGCGATCCGCGCCTGTTTCTCGGGGCGCATGACGCCGAGGGTGCGCATGTTGTGCAGCCGGTCCGCGAGTTTGATCGACATCACCCGGACGTCGTTGCCCGTCGCGACCAGCATCTTCCGGAACGTCTCCGGTTCGGCGGCGGCGCCGTAGTCGACCTTCTCCAACTTGGTGACGCCGTCGACGAGATAGCAGACCTCGTCGCCGAATTCCTCCCGCACCTGATCCAGCGTCACTTCCGTGTCCTCGACGGTGTCGTGGAGCAGGGAGGCGGTCAACGTCGTTGTCTCGGCGCCGAGTTCGGCGAGGATCAGCGTCACGGCGAGCGGGTGCGTGATGTACGGCTCCCCGCTCTTGCGCATCTGGCCGCGGTGCGAGGATTCCGCGAGCACGTACGCCCGGCGCAGAGGCTCCAGTTTGGCGTCGGGGTGATGGGCGCGGTGCGCCTCGGCCACATGCCCGATGGCGTCCGGCAGCCGGTCCCTGGTCGCGGGCCCCAGCAGTGCGGCCCGCCCCAGACGGCGCAGGTCGATCCGGGGACGCCCCTTCCTGCGGTGCGCCGGGGTCACCCCCGGCTCCAGCAAGGGCGAACGCTCGGGGGCGGGCATTGCAGGGCCTGGCGTCGCGGGATTCGTCGCCTCCGCACTCATGGGCACCTCCGACTGCGTAAGACCGGCGGACGGGTGCCCCATGGCGTACTCGGCTCAGGGGATCGTGTCGGTCCCCCGTCCGGGCCGGTGCTTGATGCTACCGAGCCCACCACGCCCGGTTGACCGCCTCTCGCCGACCGTGAAACGGATCACCCCTTCGAGCGAAGGTTTTGGGGTTTACGGTTTCGGACTTTCGGAAGGGACGGCACGGACGTACGGCGTCGAACCGATGGGGGACAGATCGCAACCGTCCCCCGGCCGCGCGGTTCAGCGTCGCGCGCCGTCCAGCCACTCCGCGTCGATCTCGCCCTCGGCGACGATCACCGCGGGGCCCGTCATCTCGATCTCGCCGTCCGCGCGCTCGGTGATCACCAGTCGTCCGCCGGGCACGTCGACGGTGTACGTCGCCGGGGTGCCGGTCACGGCGGGGTCGGCGTTGTCGCGGCGGGCCGCGGCGACGGCCACGGCGCACGCGCCCGTGCCGCAGGAGCGGGTCTCTCCGGAGCCGCGCTCGTGGACCCGCAGGGCGACATGACCGGGCCCCCGGTCGGCCACGAACTCGACATTGACCCCGTCCGGGTACGCCGACGCCGGGGTGAACGGCGGCGGCGTGAACAGATCGCCGGCGTGCGCGAGATCGTCCACGAAGGCGACGGCGTGCGGGTTGCCCATGTTCACGTTGCGCGCGGGCCAGCGGCGCTCGCCGACGCTCACCGTCACTTCTCCCTCGGGGAGGAGGGCCTTGCCCATGCCGACGGTGACGTCTCCGTTCTTGGCGACGTGCACGGTCTTCACACCCCCGCGCGTGGCGACGGCCGTATCACCTTCGACCACATACCCGGCGCGCTGGAGGTAGCGGGCGAACACACGCACTCCGTTGCCGCACATCTCGGCGACCGAGCCGTCGCCGTTGCGGTAGTCCATGAACCACTCCGCCTCGGCCGCCATCTGCCTGGCCTCGGGGTGCGCGGCGGACCGCACGACGTGCAGCAGACCGTCGCCACCGATGCCGGCGCGGCGGTCGCACAGCGCGGCGACAGCGGCCGCGGGCAGGTCGATGACGTTCTCCGGGTCCGGGATGATCACGAAGTCGTTCTCGGTCCCGTGGCCCTTGAGGAAGGCGATCCGCGTGCTCATTCCCCGATCGTACGGGGTCGGCACGGCAGTCCGGTCGGCACGGGGCGGGGGTCGGTACGCCACTCGTGTCCGCGGCGCCGGGTGAACGGGATCGGGTCCGTGACCCGGCGGACCGGGCCCGTGGAGTCAGCGCAGTCGGGCCACGCGCCACACGGCGAGCACCGCCACCGCGGCGACGACCACGACGTACGCGATCACCACACGCCAGTCCGGGCGACGGCCGGAGCCGCGCGGCGGGAAGCCGGGCAGGGCGTAGCCGACCCGGCGGGCCGCCATCATGCCCCAGCCGGCGGCGCACGAGCAGATGAGCAGGCCGAGCATGGCGACCACGGCACCGCCGTCACCGAACTCGAAGGCCAGCGGGAAGGCGAACATCAGCGAACCGGTCGCGGCGAGCGCCACGATGGGCGCGAGCTGCCAGATGCGCAGCCGGCGCTGCGGGCGCAGCTCGACCTCGACCTCCGGTTCCGGGGACATCTCGCCGAGGCCGGGGCCGTCGGCGATCACCCCGCCGGGGGTCTCCTCGGGGCCGTCGGAGCTCAGGCGTTCTCCGCCCAGCTCCGGTTCGACGCCGTGATCGGCGTCCGGATCGATGCTCAGACGAACTCCGTCCGGATCAGCACCGTACTCAGTGCCTCGTGCAGTGTCGCGAGGGCCGGCCTCCATCGCCACGCGCCCTCCCAACTCGGACTTCACTGGTCGATCGAAGCTCGATGATGGCACGGCGCCGGAGGCCCGGATGACGGCCGGAGCGTCCCGATGCCATGACGTGATCAGGCTGTGACCGGTCGTTCGACCAACGCCAGTGCGAGTTCCGGGAGTTCTGTGAGATCCGCCGCAGCCCCACTGAGCCAATGCACCCGCGGGTCGCGCCGGAACCACGAATCCTGACGGCGCGCGAAGCGCTTGGTGGCGCGAACGGTCTCGGCGCGGGCCTCGGCATCGGTGCGCTCCCCGGCGAGCGCCGCGAGGACCTGCTGGTATCCGAGCGCGCGTGACGCCGTGCGCCCCGCGCGCAGGCCGTGCGCCTCCAGGGTGCGCACCTCGTCCACGAGCCCGGCCTCCCACATCCGGTCCACCCGGCGCGCGATGCGCTCGTCGAGCTCGGGACGCGCCACGTCGACACCGATCTGGAGGGTGTCGTACACGGAGTCGTGGCCGGGCAGATTGGCGGTGAAGGGCTTGCCTGTGATCTCGATTACCTCGAGGGCGCGGACGATACGGCGGCCGTTGCTGGGCAGGATCGCGTGCGCGGCCTCGGGGTCGGCCATGGCGAGCCGCGCGTGCAGCGCTCCGGAGCCGCGCAGGGTGAGCTCCTCCTCCAGCCGGGCGCGCACCTCGGGGTCGGTACCGGGGAACTCCAGGTTGTCGACGGCCCCTCGGACGTACAGCCCGGAGCCGCCCACCAGGATCGGCCAGCGCCCCTCGGCGAGCAGCGCGTCGATGCGGGCGCGGGCGAGCCGCTGGTACTCGGCGACGCTGGCGGTGACCGTCACGTCCCAGATGTCCAGGAGGTGGTGCGGGACGCCGCCGCGCTCATCGGGCGTCAGCTTGGCGGTACCGATGTCCATCCCTCGGTACAACTGCATCGAGTCGGCGTTGACGACCTCGCCTCCGAGACGCCTGGCGAGGAAAACGCCCAGATCGGACTTTCCTGCGGCGGTCGGTCCGACGACGGCGATGACCCGGGGGGCGGGGGGTGCGCTACTCACGGTCCCAGTCTCGCAAACCCCTGCCCCTCTCCTCCAACGAGCTACGTGACGCCATGGGTCCGGGTTCGTTGCCTGATGCGAGGTTCCAGCCGCCGGTTTCGAGAACCGGTGACCCGGGCGACGCAATGGGACGCACCGGGCGACGCGGAATTTCGCCCTCACGAGTAACGTATGGAGCGGATATGGGCGTTTTTGCACGACTTCTCCGGAGGTCAAAGGCTACGGAGGAGGCGTCGACCGCCGAGGTGGAGGCCGCTTCACAGCCGGCCTGCACCGAGGCGGAGGTGGCGGCGAAGGCTGAGGGTTCGTCCGAGAACGAGGGCGAGGCGACGGCGGGGACCGCCGGGACCGACACCGCGGAGGACGTCGACATCCCCAAGCAGCAGACCGCCGAACAGGCCGCCGACAACGACGCCGGCGAGGGCGCCCGCACATAACTGTCCCGCGAGGGAAGGCGAACCATGGGTCTGATGGACAATCTGAAAGCCAAGCTGGAGCCCGCCAAGGACAAGGTATCCGGGCTCGCGCAGCAGCACGGGCACAAGGTCACGCACGGCCTCGACAAGGCCGCGAAGGTGGTCGACGAGAAGACCAAGCACAAGTACAGCGGCAAGATCCAGACGGGTACGGGCAAGGCCAAGGACGCCATGGACCGCCTCGCGCACAAGGACGGTGACGGGGCCACGCCCCCACCGGACGTGCCGACGCCGCCTCAGACATCCTGAACGACCCACACATCGGCGGACGGCCGCGAAGCGCTCAGGCTTCCGGCCGTCCGCCGTGTCCGGCCCGGAGCGGGCACGACGAAAATGAGCGACGGCGGCCGCGGGCAGCCCCGGGCTGCGCGTTCGTGCCCCGGCCGCTCTCGCGCCCCTACGGCCCAGGGCGCCACGGCTCTCCCGGGGTGGCGCCTAGGACCAGGCCGCGACCAGATATCCCACCCCGTACGGGGCGTCGTCGTAGAGCAGGGCGCCGCCGAGCCCCGCGCCCTCGGCCGCACCGGCGAGGACCTGCCAGGGGGCGCGCCCCGCGGCCTTCAGCTCCTGCGCCAGAGCGGTGTCCAGCGCCTTGAGGGCCGCGACGTCCGCGGTCCCCAGCGCACGCGCGACCTCCGCGTCGAAGCCCGCCGCGCGCTCGTCGAGATAGCCCGGCGCCTTGAGCGTCCTGCACGCGCTGGCGTCACCCATCACCAGCAGTGCCACCCGCCCGGCCCGCCCGCCGATCTGCTCCCCCGCCCGGATACACCGCTCGGCCTCCAGAGGTTCCCCCACTCCGAGCCCCTCCACCGGGGCGTCGGACCAGCCGGTGCGCTCCAGCAGCCAGGCCGCGACGGCGAGGGAGGGCGGCAGTTCGCGTTCCGGGGCTTCGGGGCCGGCGGCGGCCGCGTCCGGGCGACCGAGGCACACGTCGAGATCGACCCCGAATCCGCCGAAGGATCCGCGAGTGCCCTCCGGATGCGGTCCGCGACCGCTCTGTTCGGCGGGGCCGACGACGACCAGCAGGTCGGGACGGGACGCGGCGAGCAGGCCCAGCGCGTCCGTGCACGCCGCGCGGGCGGCGTCCAGCTCGGACGCCGCGCCGGCGGCGACGCCGGGGACGAGCAGCGGAGGGCAGGGGCAGACTGCGGCGGCTACAAGCATGATCCGCAGCGTAACGGTGCCGGCCGACGATCCGCCCCGGGCCCACTCCGGTTCCGCCGGCCTGCCGTCCGGGCCCGCCCCGGGTCCGTCGGAATGCCCTCCCGGCCGAGCCTGCCCGACCAGTTGGTCAGTCGCAGCCGCAGCCGCTGCCCGCGGCGACCGGCAGCGGCTCCGGCGCGCCGATCCTCGGCAGGCCGAGCATGACGCCCGCAGGCTTGGCGGCCTCGGCGGCGTTGCGCTTCTCCCAGGCGTCCCCCGCGCGCGTGCGGCGCACGTCCAGGACGGCACCCTCGGCGAGCAGGTGGTGCGGGGCGGCGTAGGTGATCTCGACCGTGACCACGTCGCCGGGGCGGACCTCTTCGTCGGGCTTGGTGAAGTGGACCAGGCGGTTGTCGGGGGCGCGGCCGGACAGTCGGTGGGTGGCGCCGTCCTTGCGGCCCTCGCCCTCGGCGACCATCAGCTCCAGGGTGCGGCCGACCTGCTTCTTGTTCTCGTCCCAGGAGATCTCCTCCTGGAGGGCGACGAGACGCTCGTAGCGCGCCTGGACGACCTCCTTGGGGATCTGCCCCTCCATGGTGGCCGCCGGGGTGCCGGGGCGCTTGGAGTACTGGAAGGTGAAGGCCGCCGAGAAGCGGGCCTCGCGGACCGCGTGCAGGGTCTGCTCGAAGTCCTCCTCCGTCTCACCGGGGAAGCCCACGATGATGTCGGTGGTGATCGCCGCGTCCGGGATGGTGGCCCGGACCTTCTCGATGATCCCCAGGAAGCGGTCCTGGCGGTACGAGCGGCGCATCGCCTTCAGGACGGTGTCCGATCCGGACTGCATCGGCATGTGCAGCTGCGGCATCACGTTCGGCGTCTCGGCCATGGCGGCGATCACGTCGTCGGTGAAGTCGCGCGGGTGCGGCGAGGTGAAGCGGACGCGCTCCAGACCCTCTATCTGCCCGCAGGCGCGCAGCAGCTTGCTGAAGGCCTCACGGTCGCCGATGTCGCTGCCGTACGCGTTGACGTTCTGGCCGAGCAGGGTGATCTCGGAGACACCCTCGCCGACCAGGGCCTCGATCTCGGCCAGGATGTCGCCGGTCCTGCGGTCCTTCTCCTTGCCGCGCAGCGCCGGGACGATGCAGAAGGTGCAGGTGTTGTTGCAGCCGACGGAGATCGACACCCAGGCCGCGTACGCGCTCTCGCGGCGGGTCGGCAGGGTGGAGGGGAAGGCCTCCAGGGACTCGGCGATCTCGACCTGCGCCTCTTCCTGGACGCGGGCCCGCTCCAGGAGGACGGGCAGCTTGCCGATGTTGTGCGTTCCGAAGACGACGTCCACCCAGGGCGCCCGCTTCACGATGGTGTCGCGGTCCTTCTGGGCGAGGCAGCCGCCGACGGCGATCTGCATGCCGGGGCGCTTCGTCTTCATGGGGGCGAGGCGGCCGAGGTTGCCGTAGAGCTTGTTGTCGGCGTTCTCCCGGACGGCGCAGGTGTTGAAGACGACGACGTCCGCGTCGCCGTCCGAGCCCTTGGGCGCCTTCACATATCCGGCGTCCTCGAGGAGCCCGGAGAGCCGTTCGGAGTCATGGACGTTCATCTGACACCCGTAGGTGCGCACTTCGTACGTCTTGGATTCCTGAACGTCCACTGCCTGACTCCGGTCGCCGCTGCTCATGTGACAAGGGTAGGCGGTAGCCGGAGTACGTCCGGACGCCGGAGCCGCCGGCCGGTGCGCGGGCCGGGGATCCACGGTCCGCCCGGCCCCTCCGGGCTCGCGGAGTCGTGATCACTCGCCCGGTGCGACCAGCCGCTCCGCCACCGTCTCCGCGGCGGCTCCCAGCAGGATCGTGTAGTGGTTGGTGCCCGCGATCAGCTCGGCGGACAGGCCCGGGGACCTCCCGGTCCAGTGCTCGACGACGGCCGCCCGCAGCATCGGCGGCTCCTGGCCGAGCAGCCCGAGCGGCGCGTGCAGCAGCCGAGCCGGGACGGACAGCCGCGTGAGGTCGGCCCCGAACAGGTCGGCGGAGGCCAGCAGATCCCGCCCGTCGTGCCGTACGGCCTCCTCGCGCGCCTTGGAACGCCGAGCGCCCCGGGGCCCGGTGAGGTCGTAGCGCACATACGCCTCGACGTCCGCGTTCCAGTCGGGTCCGAGCGCGGGATGCGCGCGGAAGAAGTCGACGTAGGCCTGGTCGGTCTCGTAGGTCCGGCCGAGGCGCGCCAGCGCGGGGCCGAGGGTGACGTCCAGGATTCCGTCGGGGTCGGCCCCGGGCGGCACGGGCAGGGGCAGGCCGCCGTCGACGAGCAGCAGCCGGTCGAACAGCTCGGGCCGTCGCGCCGCCGCGCGCAGCGCGATGTACGCGCCCATCGAGTGCCCGGTCAGGGCGACGGGCCGGCCCCCGCCCAGGACCTCCGCCAGGCGGCACAGATCCGTGGCGTGCCGGTCGAGGCCGTACGGGCCGGGAGTGCCGGCGCTGCCGCCGCGCCCCCGCAGGTCGGGCGCGAACAGGGTCCACGCGTCGGGGAGCCGACGGGCCATGGCGCGGAAGGCCATCCCGGACGCGGTGATGCCGTGCGCCGCGAGGGCGATCCGCGGCCCCCGGCCGAACCGCAGGACACGGAGGGTTCCGCCCTCGACGGGCAGATCGAGTTCGGCCGGCTCGTTCATGCGCTCTCCTGATCGTCGCTGGTGGGCGCCCCGGGGTACCGGCGGCCTCGCGGTTCCTGGTGGCCGGGCCCGAAGCGGGCCGCAAGCCGGCAAGCCGACCCGCGGTGGGGAAGGGTGCGGGTCGGCCGGGCCGCCCGAGACGGCCGGCCGACGGGCGGGAGAGCGGCAGCGCCTCGCCCCCGGGTGCCGCGGACACGCCCTACGCGTCCGGCGCGCTCCACCCCTGCCGCCGCAGTACCTCCGACACGTCCGGTGCCCGGTAGTGCTCGCCCTTGAGTACTTTGCCGTCGGCCCTGCGGGCGACATGGCCGTCGGGGCCCAGCTTCGTCATGTTGGACCGGTGGATCTCGGCGATCACCGCGTCGAGGTCGATCCCGTGGACCAGAGCCGTGCCGTACGCCACGTACACGACGTCGGCGAGCTCGTGCGCCAGCCGGTCGAGCGGCCCACCGACCGCGACCTCGGCGACCTCGGCCGCCTCCTCGGCCAGCAGTTCGCCGCGGTGTGCGGCGAGCTTCGGGGAGACCTCGGTCGGGGTGCCACGGACGTCGAGGCCGAAGGCGAGATGGAACGCGCGGACCAGGGAGGAGGGCGAAGGGGCGGCGCCGGGCTCGGCGGCGGCCGGGGAAGGTGCCGGAGTGACGGAAGGCGCGACCTGCGACGGGGAAGACGGCTGCATCCGGCGAGCCTATCGATCCGCCGGATCCACCTTGTGAGTCCCGCCCTGGTCAGGACCGCCCCCGGACTGGCAGGATCGCGCGCATGTTCCAGGCACTCCCCCGTATCGGCCGGCGCGGCGCGCTGTTCGGCTCGGCGACAGCTTTCACGGTCGTCGGGCTGCTGCTGTGGTGGCTGCTGCCGCTGGGCGAGGAGTCCCCGAGCGGGACGATCACCTTCAGCACGGGCACCCCGACCGGGGTCTACCAGATGTACGGCAAGCTCCTCCAGGGCGCCATCGCCAAGGACCTGCCAGGCCTGGACGTACAGCTGAAGAAGAGCGACGGATCACAGGAGAACGTCCGGCGCTTGGCCACGGGCGAGGTCGACTTCACCATCGCGGCGGCCGACGCCGTGGAGACGTACATACTCGAGAACAAGCCGGGATCGGGTCGGCTGCGGGGCTGCTCGCGGCTCTACGACGACTATGTGCACCTGGTGGTCCCGCGCTCGTCGTCCGTACGGTCCGTGGCGGACCTGAAGGGCCGGAGGGTCGCCCTCGGACCGAGCGGTTCCGGGGTGCGGCTGATCGCGAACCATGTGCTCCAGGCGGCCGGGCTGGACCCCGGCACGGACATCGAGCCCCTCGACGACGGCATCGCGACCATGCCCGACCTGCTCAAGGAACACAAGATCGACGCCTTCTTCTGGTCGGGCGGCCTGCCGACGAGTGCCGTCGTGAACCTATCCAAGGCCGACGACATCAGGCTGGTGCCGATCGGCGACGACCTCGTCAAGAAGCTGCATGAGCAGGGCGGCGCCTCCCGCTACTACCGGTCCGCCCAGATGCCCGCCGACGCCTACCCCGAGGCGCAGCGCGGCTCCCCCGTGCAGACCCTGGCCGTGGCCAACTACCTGATCACCCGTGAGGACGCGGACGCGAAGCTCACCGAGGAGCTCACCCGCACGGTGATCGCCAGCCGCGACCGGATCGGCGGCGTGGTGCACGCGGCCCAGCTGGTGGACCTGCGCACGGCGATCTACACGGACCCGCTGCCCCTGCACGACGGCGCGAGCCGCTACTACCGGTCGATCAAGCCCTGACCCGCGGCGCCGGGAGCCCGGCGCCACCTCCTGCCGAATCCGCGGAGCCGCCCCGTTCCGGCGCGGGCCGTCCCGCGGAGCGGCGCCCCGCGAGATCCCTCAGCACACCGGCCCCGACCTCGGCACCGTCACCGTCACCCGCAGGCCGTGCGGCTCGTGGTGGTCGTACGCGATGGAGCCACCGCCCGCGGCTAGCAGGGCCCGCGAGATGGAGAGGCCGAGGCCCGAGCCCTTGACGTTCTGGTGGACCGCGCTGCGCCAGAAGCGGTCGCCGATGCGGGCCAGGTCCTCGTCGCCGAGGCCGGGGCCGCCGTCGGTGACCACGATGGTCGAGGACTCGCCGTTCGACGCGACGGTCACCTCGACGCTCTCCCCCTCGGGTGTGAACTTGACCGCGTTGTCGATCACCGCGTCCAGGGCGCTGGACAGCGTGACGGGGTCGGCCCACGCGGTGGTCGGCGGGCAGTTCCCCGCCAGCCGTACGCCCCTGCTCTCGGCGACCGGCTGCCAGGACGCCACGCGCTCGGCGGCCAGCGCGCCGATGTCGGTGAGGCGCACATCGGCCTCGGCGTGCTCGGCGAGCGCCAGGTCGAGCAGGTCGTCGAGCACCTGGGTGAGGCGCTTGCCCTCGGTGCGCACCGAGGCGATCTCCTCGTTGCCCTCGGGGAGTTCGAGGGCGAGCAGCTCGATGCGCAGCAGCAGCGCCGAGAGCGGGTTGCGCAGCTGGTGCGAGGCGTCGGCGACGAAGGCGCGCTGCTGCTCCAGCACGTCCTCGACGTTGTCCGCCATCTCGTTGAACGACCGGGCCAGTCGCCGGAGTTCCGGCGGGCCGCCGGCTACCGCGACCCGGGACTTCAGGCGTCCGGTCGCGATGTCGTGGGTGGTGGCGTCGAGGACACGCACGGGTCTGAGCACCCAGCCGGTGAGGCGCAGCGCGGCACCGAGCGCGAGCAGCATCGCGGCGATCTCGCCCGCGCCGATGATCAGCCAGCCATGGAGGGTCTTGGAACGCATCTGCCCGGTGGGCGAGTCGGTGACGACGACGGCGACCACGTCACCGTCCCTGATGACCGGGGAGGCGACGACGAGACGGTGGCGCTGCCAGGGCCAGACCTGCTCCGGGTCGTGGCTGCGGCGGCTGACGAGCGCCTCGTTGAAGGCGTCGCGGGCCACTCCCGTCCTCGGCACGCTCCAGGTCTCCGGCGCGTTGGCCATGGGCTTGCCGTTGCGGTAGAAGACGCCGGCCCGGATGCCGTACACCTCGTAGTAGCGGATGAGTTCGGTCCGCAGGGTCTCGCCGCGTTCGTCCGGGAAGCCCCCCTGGGAACTCCCGGCGGCCTCGGTGACGTACTGGGCGAGGGCCGCGAAGCGCGCGGTGTCGTCGATGCGGTCGACCACCACGCGCTGCTGCTGGGCCGCCGCGACACTCACCGCGAGCGGGATGCCGAGCGCGAGCAGGACGGCTGCCATCAGGACGATGAGCAGCGGAAGGAGACGTGTGCGCACCCGTGCCCGCTACGAGGCCGGGGCGACGAGCCGGTACCCGACGCCGCGTACGGTCTCGATCAGCGCCGGCATGCGCAGTTTGGAGCGCAGCGACGCGACGTGCACCTCCAGGGTGCGCCCGGTTCCTTCCCAGCTGGTGCGCCACACCTCGCTGATGATCTGCTCCCGGCGGAACACCACTCCGGGACGCTGGGCGAGCAGCGCGAGCAGGTCGAACTCCTTGCGGGTCAGCTGGACCGTCGAACCGTCCACCGTGACCTGGCGGTTGGGGAGTTCGATGTGTACGGGGCCGAGGCGCAGCATGGTCTCGCCGGGAGCCCCGGCGTCGTCGTGGACGCTGCGCCGGCTGACGGCATGGATCCGGGCGAGCAGTTCCCCGGTGTCGTAGGGCTTCACCACGTAGTCGTCGGCGCCGAGGTTGAGGCCGTGGATGCGGGACCGTACGTCCGCGCGCGCGGTGACCATGATCACCGGCGTGGCGGTCCGCTTGCGGATCTTGCCGCAGACCTCGTAGCCGTCCTGGTCGGGCAGCCCCAGGTCGAGCAGCACGACACCGAACCCGTCGCTCTCCGGGACCAGCGCCTGCAGTGCCTCCTCGCCGCTGCGGGCGTGTGTGACGTCGAAACCGTGCCGTGCCAGCACCGCGGACAGGGCAGCGGCGACGTGATTGTCGTCCTCGACGAGAAGCAGTCTCATTCCGGCCCCCTCCGGTTCACAGGTCGTACGATGTCTGCGTGTAGAACACGATGCACGCTCGCGTGCATCAAGGAAGTCACGCCGATGGACAAGGACGGCGTCAAGAGGCTTCGGGTTGCGCGGGGCTTCCGTTACCCAGCCGGTACGCGCATTTGTACGGGCTGCTACGACACGTGTCCGATTGCTACCGGATCGTGATGCTCAAGTTCCCCTCAGATGTAATGACGCTGGTCGTACGGCGTCACTACTGTCCTCCGAAACCGAGGAGGACGGAGCCCCAAAGCGATGACCGAAGTATCGGTGGCCAAGGACGCCATGGCCGCGACCGACGAACTGGTCGTCCTGAAGAGCGTCAACAAGCACTTCGGCGCGTTGCACGTGCTCCAGGACATCGACCTGACGATCACCCGTGGTGAGGTCGTCGTGGTCATCGGCCCCTCCGGGTCCGGGAAGTCCACCCTGTGCCGCACCATGAACCGCCTGGAGACGATCGATTCGGGTGACATCTCGATCGACGGCAAGCCGCTGCCCCAGGAGGGCAAGGGGCTCGCCCGGCTTCGGGCCGATGTGGGCATGGTCTTCCAGTCCTTCAACCTCTTCGCGCACAAGACCGTGCTCGAGAACGTGATGCTGGGGCAGATCAAGGTCCGCAAGACCGACAAGAAGGCGGCGGAGGAGAAGGCCCGCGCGCTGCTCGACCGCGTCGGTGTCGGCACGCAGGCCGACAAGTACCCCGCACAGCTGTCCGGCGGCCAGCAGCAGCGCGTCGCGATCGCGCGGGCGCTGGCGATGGACCCCAAGGTCATGCTCTTCGACGAGCCGACCTCCGCGCTGGACCCCGAGATGATCAACGAGGTCCTCGAAGTCATGCAGCAGCTGGCCCGGGACGGCATGACGATGATCGTCGTCACCCACGAGATGGGCTTCGCTCGTTCGGCTGCCAACCGCGTCGTCTTCATGGCCGACGGCCGCATCGTCGAAGAGGCTGTGCCAGACCAGTTCTTCAGCAACCCGCGCAGCAATCGTGCCAAGGACTTCCTCTCGAAGATCCTGCACCACTGACCTCCCCGCGCGTGGACCACACGCGTCACCCGCCCGTCGACGGCCCACAGTTCTTCATCACTCAAAGGATGTTCACCATGAAGCTCCGCAAGGCAGCCGCCGCCTCGGCAGCCGTACTCGCCCTCGCCGCGACCGCCACCGCGTGCGGTTCGGACGACAAGAACGACAGCGGGTCCTCGTCCTCGGGCGGCGGCAAGATCAAGGTCGGCATCAAGTACGACCAGCCCGGTCTCGGCCTCAAGCAGCCCGACGGTTCCTTCGCCGGGTTCGACGTGGACGTCGCGACCTACGTGGCCAAGCAGCTCGGTTACAAGCCCGACCAGATCGAGTTCGTCGAGACCAAGAGCGCCGACCGTGAGAACGCGCTCGCCCGCGGCGACGTGAAGTTCATCGCGGCCACCTACTCGATCACCGACGAGCGCAAGCAGAAGGTCGACTTCGCCGGCCCGTACCTGCTGGCCCACCAGGACCTGCTCGTCAAGACCGACTCGGACATCACCAAGGGCACGGACCTCAACGGCAAGAAGCTCTGCTCCGTGACCGGTTCGACCTCGGCGCAGAACATCAAGGACACCATCGCCCCCAAGGCCAACCTGCGTCAGTACAGCGGCTACTCGGAGTGCATCGCGGGCCTGCAGAGCGGCGCCGTGGACGCGGTGACCACCGACGACTCGATCCTCGCGGGCTTCGCCGCCCAGGACAAGTACAAGGGTCAGTTCAAGCTCGCCGGGCTCAAGCTGAGCAACGAGAACTACGGCGTCGGCATCAAGAAGGGCGACGCCGAGCTGGAGAAGAAGATCAACGCCGCGCTGGAGAAGATGGTCAGCGACAAGTCCTGGCAGAAGGCGGTCGACAAGAACTTCGGCCCGGCGGGCTACAAGAACGAGCCGGCCCCGAAGATCGGCGTGATCGTCTCGTAGTCACGGATCACCAGCACCACAGGGACCTTCGGCCAACGCGGGGGACCCTCAGGTAACGCAGGAATCCGCGGTTCACGCGAGGTTCCGCAGGTGTGCCGCCGCCCGGCCGCGATCACGGCGGCGGCACACCGCGTCCGCCAGTACGCCACCACCCGGAAGCGCGGGAGATGTTCGACTTTCTTCAAGGTTATGACGTCCTAGAGGCGTTCTGGATGACGGTGAAGCTCACCGTCTTCTCCGCCCTCGGCTCCCTCGTCCTGGGCACCCTGCTGGCCGCGATGCGCGTCAGTCCGGTCCCGCTCATGCGCGGGTTCGGCACCGCCTACGTGAACATCGTCCGGAACATCCCGCTGACCGTGATCATCGTCTTCAGCTCGCTCGGTCTCGCGGACATCTTCGGCGTCACGCTGGGCGCGCCCGACAACTTCGATCTCCAGGGTTTCCGGCTCGCGGTCCTCAGTCTCATCGGCTATCACGCGGCCTTCGTCTGCGAGGCACTGCGCTCCGGCATCAACACCGTGCCGGTCGGACAGGCCGAGGCGGCCCGCGCGATCGGGCTGAGCTTCGGGCAGACCCTCCGGCTCGTCGTGCTGCCGCAGGCGTTCCGTTCCGTCATCGTCCCGCTGGCGAACGTGCTGATCGCGCTGACCAAGAACACGACCGTGGCCGCCGCCATCGGCGTGGCCGAGGCCGCCACCCTGATGAAGACGATGATCGAGAACGAGGCCCAGACGGTCCTCATCGCCGCCTTCTTCGCCTTCGGGTTCGTGGTCCTGACCCTCCCCACCGGCCTCATTCTCGGCTGGCTGGGCAAGCGACTGGCGGTGAAGCGATGACCTCCGTTCTCTACGACGCGCCCGGTCCCCGGGCCAAGCGCCGCAATCTGCTGCTCTCGGTGGTCTTCTTCGTCCTGCTCGCCCTTTTCCTGTGGTGGATCTGGATGGCGATGGACGACAAGGGCCAGCTGAAATGGGCCCTGTGGGAGCCGTTCACGACATCGGACGCCTGGAGCACGTATCTGTGGCCGGGTCTCCTCAACACGCTGAAGGCAGCCGCGCTCAGCATGGTGATCGCCCTGCCGCTGGGCGCGGTCTTCGGTATCGCGCGCCTGTCCGACCACCGCTGGG
This sequence comes from Streptomyces sp. NPDC005141, assembly GCF_053599975.1. NCBI lineage: Bacteria > Bacillati > Actinomycetota > Actinomycetes > Kitasatosporales > Streptomycetaceae > Streptomyces > Streptomyces sp. NPDC005141. Next base: position 292,580 of record NZ_JBSFYW010000001.1, read on the forward strand.
TGCGTGTTCCGGCGGGTGCCGTGGTCGAGTTCTTCCGGTCGATCCCGGTCCTGCTGCTCATGCTGTTCGCGAACGAGCTCTTCGCCAAGTCCGGGAACATCGCCAGCGAGGAACGTCTGTTCTACGCGGTCGTCACCGGTCTGGTGCTCTACAACTCGGCGGTCCTCGCCGAGGTCGTACGGGCGGGCATCCTGGCGCTCCCCAAGGGGCAGACGGAGGCCGCGTACGCGATCGGTCTGCGCAAGGGCCAGACGATGACCAGCATCCTGCTGCCGCAGTCGGTGACGGTGATGCTCCCGGCGATCGTCGGCCAGCTCGTCGTCATCGTGAAGGACACCGCGCTGGGCGGTGTGATGATCGGATACACGGAACTCCTCACCGCACGGAGCACCCTCGCGGCCAACTACGCCAACGTCATTCCGAGTTTCATCGTGGTCGCCGCGATCTTCATCGTGGTGAACTTCGCGATCACCAGCTTCGCCTCCTGGCTGGAGGGCAGGCTGCGGCGCGGCAAGAGGACGACCGGCGTGGTCCTCTCGCCGAACGACGCGACGATCGCCGGTACCGCGGCCACGGGCGCGGGCGGTGGCCCGGGCGGGGGCATCATCTGACGCCTGAGCGGGGACGGCATCTGACGCCCGAGCGGGGGACGGCATCTGACGAATCGTCCGAAGAACAGCCGATCGGTCTGACCGGCGGGGGCAGTGGCATGATCGCCACTGCCCTCGTCACTTGACGCAAGCAGCGGCAATGGGTTGCATACGTTCTGTGATCGTGCACCCCGCTCCACCTGCCTGTTCCCGTACGTCCCTCAGGACACAGCTCCGGGCAGGGGGCACCGCGTCGTGGACCCGGTGATCATCGTCGGAGCAGGGCCCGTGGGGCTCACGCTCGCCCTTGCGCTGGCCCGCCAGGAGGTCCCTTCCGTGGTCCTCGACGAGGGGCCCGGCAAGGACCAGCAGCGGCTCGCGCGGACCGTGGTGCTGCGCGAGGACACGGTGGCGCTCGTCGAACGGCTGACGGGGCTCCCTCTCGACGACGCAGGCTTCCGTTGGGCCGGATGGCGGTCGATGCGGCGCAAGCAGGTGATGCGCGAGATCGCTTTCGGCGCGGAGAGTTCAGGGAGCGCGGACCGCTCGAGGAGCGCCGCCGACGCCCGGAGCGCGGGAATCCAGGCGGACGGCGAGGAGTTCACCGCCCCGCTGCACATCGCCCAGCACGCGCTGACCGGTGCCCTGCGCGAGGCCATCATCCACGAGCGGCTCATCAAGGTCGCCGCGCACAGCCGCCTCGACTCCGTCGAGCAGGAGACATCGGGGGTCACGGCGCACACCCGGGGCCCCAAGGGCACCTGGTGGCGGGGCAGTTACCTGGTCGGCTGCGACGGACCGCGTTCGACGGTGCGCAAGCTCCAGGACATCCGCTTCCCCGGACGCACCGCCGTCGAGCGGCACGCCGTGGCGGCCCTGCGTACGGAACTTCCCTGGCCCGGCGAGGCGTTGCTGCACCGGATGCCGCCGTGGCGGACGTCCGGCCCCTCGGTCGGCGAGGTCACCGCGCGTCCCCTCGCCGAGGACGTGTGGCGCCTGGACTGGCTGCTGCCCCCGGGCAAGGACCTGGTCACGCCCGACCTGCTGGTGGCCCGCATCCGGGAGACCCTCGGAGGCTGGAGCGGGGGCACCACACCCGCGTACGAGCTGCTCGACACCGGAGTCCACACCATCCACCACCGGCTCGCCCGCCGTTGGCGCGCCGGCCGGGTCTTCCTCGCCGGGGACGCGGCCCATCTGCTCGGCGCGCTCGGCACCCAGGGCCTGGACGAAGGGCTGCGGGACGCCGACAACCTCGCCTGGAAGCTGGCACTCGCCTGGCACCACGGCCCGCACAAGGCACTCCTCGACAGTTATCAGGCGGAGCGACGCGCCGTGGTCGCCGCCCGGCTGCGCGCCGCCGACCAGGCACTGCCTCTGCTACGGAGCGGTGGCGGCCTGCGCGCCTACGTCCCCGGATCCGCCCGTGGTCACGACGCGTTGCTCACGGACGGCCACCTGGGTCGTGGCCCGCTGGGTGCGCCGGGGGCGTACCCCGACTCACCTCTCGCGCCCCCGCACGCGGAGTCGCACGCCCCCGTCGACACCGGACCCGGCGCACCGGTCGTCGATGTGCGGGTGACCGCGGAGGACGGCTCGTTCGTACCGCTGCGGGAGCGGCTCGGGCGCGGTGTCCTGCTCGTCGTGCTCATCGCTCCGGGTACGGGTGTCTGGGAGCGCAAGCACTGGGTGACGGCCGGCATCATGCCCCGGCTCGCCGCCGCCGTGACCGCGTTGCCGCACCCCGCCGAACTGCTCGTCGCGGAGAGCTACCCGGGTGCGGCCGCGCACACCGTCCTCCTGGTCCGTCCCGACGGACACCTGGTCACCGCGCTCGCCGGAGTCCGCCCGGCCGACCTGTACGAGGCGGCCGAGGCGACCCTCGGCGGACCGGCGGAGGTGGCGGCCGAGGCGACGGCGACCGCGGGCAGCAGTTGAACGCTCGGTAACCGGTTGAACAGTCAGTAACCGCCTGAACAGGGGTTTTCCCAGCTCCTCAGGCCCCCGTGGTCCACATAGTGACAGTGAGTTGACCGGGCTGCGCCACCATGGTGTACTCCGGATCATGACCGACACCTGCGTGCGCCTGTGGCGGAGGGTCCATATGGACCTCGTCCGCTATGCGGGCTGCGTGTGTCGTCCGTCCTTCTGACTTCGCATCCTTCTCCCCGCGCGCCGCTCTCGTGCCCCCGCGCGCTCCTCTCGCGAACCCTCAGGACGGTCCGAGTGTCTGTGTCACCTGGTGTCTCCGCGTCTGCCCCTGCCGCCGCCCCGCATACCCCCACGCAGGCCGACCTGCTCGCCTTCGTACGCCGTACCGCGGCCGACACCGACCTGATCGCCTCGCTCCCCCTCGACCCCGAGGGCCGCACCTGGGTGCGGCTCGAGGGCCCCGGCGGCAGTGAGGCCTGGCTCATCGGCTGGCCGCCCGGCACCGGAACCGGCTGGCACGACCACGCCGAATCGGTGGGCGCCTTCCTCACGGCGTCGGGCGAACTCAAGGAGAACTCACTCGCCGCCCGGCTGCCCGCCGACGGCTGGAAGACCCTTGAACTGGCCGAAGAGATCGACCGGCACCGGAAGCTGCCCGCGGGTACCGGCCGCGCCTTCGGCCGCCATCACGTGCACGAGGTGCTCAACGAGTCCACCGAGGAGCACGCGATCTCGGTCCACGCCTACTACCCACCGCTCCCGCAGATCCGCCGCTACAGCCGTACGGGCCCGGTTCTGCGTCTGGAGCACGTCGAGCGTCCGGAGGACTGGCAGTGAGCACCCGACCGCCCGTGGGCATCGACGCGTTGCTGGAGCAGGTCCGCACGGGCCTGGACCGGGTGGAGGCCGAGGAGGCGTTCGAGGCGGTGCGGGCCGGCGAAGCGCTCCTGGTCGACACCCGGTACGCCGCCCTGCGCGAGCGCGACGGCCTGATCCCCGGCGCCCTCGTCGTCGAGCGCAACGAACTGGAGTGGCGGCTCGACCCCACGGGCAGCCACCGCGCCCCGGAGGCCACGAGCCATGACCTGCGGGTCGTGGTGTTCTGCAACGAGGGGTACGCGTCGAGCCTCGCCGCCGAGTCCCTGCGCCGGCTGGGGCTGCACAGGGCCACCGATCTGGTCGGCGGCTTCCAGGCGTGGAAGAGTGCCGGCCTTCCGGTGACGGCTGCCGTCGCGGAGGACTGACCGCCGCTCGAGCACGGGTGGGCGCCCCTTGAGGTAAGGGGCGCCCATCCTTGCGTGCTGCCCCCTACCGCTCACTCCTGGGCGGTGGCCGCCGTGACGGGGCGCGTCCTCAGGGCCGCCCGTCCGGGCAGGGCTGTCGCGACCAGGGCGAGCAGCCCGGCGAACCCGACGACGGTCACGTAGACGAGCGGGGTGACCGCCGGGGCGGCGCCGCCCGTCATGCCGACGCTGAACGCGGTCAGGACGGCGAGGGCGATTCCGCTGCCGAGCGCCGTCGCGAGCAGCAGCACCGACAGCGCCTCGGTCCGCAGCATGCGCAGCACCTGACGGCGGGTCGCTCCGGCGAGGCGGAGCATCGCGAACTCGCGGACCCGTTCGGAGACGGACATGGCGAGGGTGTTGACGACGGAGATGGCGGTGAAGGCGAGAACCAGGCCCATGGCGAGCTGGTTCACCTCGGCGTTCGCCTGCTGCCGCTCGGCCTGGATCGAGTCGGCCCGGGCCGGAGCGAGAACGCGCACGGCCGGGAACTCACGGAGCGTAGTCGCGAGTTGTGTCTGTGTGCGGGCCGTGCCGACCAGGACGGAGGTGGCGAGTGGGTTGTCGACATGGCGGGCGACCAGGTCGTGGGCCAGGGTGAGGTCCCCGAAGCCCAGGCCCCTGGCGTAGACGGCGGCGACCGTGAGCCGGACGGGCACGCCGTCACCCAAGGTGAGTCTCAGCGCGCTTCCGGGCTTCAAGTGAAGCTGGTCCGCGGCGAGTTCGCTGACGGCGACGGTGCTGTTCCCGAGGTTCTTCAAAGAGCCCGCGGTGACGTCCGGATCCCAGGTGCGGGACAACTCGGCCGGAGTGACGCCCTGAGCCGCGTACTTGTCCAGACCCACACGGACGGTCGTCCGGACCACTTCGGTGACGGCGTCGTGCCGCGTACGCAGCAGACGGGCGGCTTCGGCCGGGACTCCGGGTCCCTGGGCGGCGAGCACCCAGTCGGCGCGGATGCCCTCACGCGCCTGGGCACGGGCGGCGTTCCCGAGGGTCGGCTGGACGAAGAGAACCGTGCAGGTCATGCCGATGAGGAGGGTGAGGGGAGTGACGACGGAGGCCATGCGGGCCGCGTTGCCGCGCAGGTTGGCGCGGGCGAGCCGTCCCCCGGGTCCGGTCAGCCGCAGCGGGCCCGCGAGCAGGGCCGCGGCGGCCCGGACCAGCAGAGGTCCGAGCAGCGCGACGGCACCGGCGAGGACCACGACGGCCAGGAAGGTCACGGGAGTCGAGGCGGGTTCGGTGCGCAGCACGCTGAGCACGGCGACGAGGGCGGCTCCCCCGGTGAGCAGCGCGAGACCGGCGAGGACTCGTCCCCAGGCCGGGCGGGCGCCCTCGACCCGGGCTTCGGCCAGCGCCTCGGCCGGGCGGATGCGGACGACGCGACGGGACGAGATGCGCGCGGCGGTCCAGGCGCCGAGCAGGGTGGCGGCGACAGCGGCGAACAGGGGGAAGACGCTGACGGTGTGCTGAAGCGTGGCCGGGACGGCACCGATGGCGACGAACCTGCTGTGCAGCCAACCCCCCAGCGGCAGACCCACGAGTGCGCCGGTGACGCCGGCGGCGGCCCCGACGATCAGTGCCTCCCGGCCCAGGAGTCTGCGGATCTGCCCGGAGGTCGCGGCGATGGCGCGCAGCAGGGCGAGTTCCCGATGGCGTTGCCGGACCGAGAGCGCGAAGGTGCCGGCGACCACCAGGACGGCCACGAGCAGCGAGGTGCCGCCCATCGCGCCGCCCATGCTGACCAGTTCGATCCGGGCGGCGGCCGCGTCGAGGAACTCGACCGGTCCACGGCCGTCGCCCGTACTGACCTGTGCGGTGGTGCCGTTCAGCGCCTCGGCCACGGCCCGCCTGACATCGGTGATGTCCGTGCCGCTGTCGGGCAGCACCCCGAAAGCGGTGACCTGCCCGGGGTGCGCGGCCAGCCGCGTGGCCTCGGCGGTGGAGAAGAAGAGGGAGGTCTGGTGGCGCACGGCGGTGGCGGGCGCGGCGATCCCGCTGATCCGGTAGGTGCGCGGTGCCCGTGTCGACTGGACGGTGAGCCGGTCGCCGGGCCGCAGACGGGCGCGCTCGGCGAAGCGACGGTCGACGACGAGGTCGGTATCGGCCTCGGGCGCGGTACCGGTGACGATCCTGTAGGGGGTCAGCGCGGCGGATGCCCACCCGTGACCGTAGGCGGGCCGGTCCTTCTCGACGGTCGCCCGGGAGGTCAACGGCTGTGCCAGGAAGGTCAGTTCGGGGACGACTCGGTCCACGCCGGGCACGCGGCGCAGCCGGGCGGCGAGGTCGTCCGCGAGCCAGGCCCGTTCGGCGATCGGTTTCGCCTTGTGCTTGACCTTGGTCTTGCCCTTCTTGTGCTTGACGGTCGTTTGGTGGACGTTCTGGTCGGCGGAGACCACGATCGGCGCCGCGGCGTAGCGCTCGGTGCGGATCGTGCCGCGCAAACCGGTCTCCAGGAGGGTGCCGCAGGCGGTGATGAGGGCGGCCGCGCACATCAGGGCGAGGAAGGCGCCGAGGAAGGCGCCCTTGCGGGCCCGGACGGTCTTCAGGGCGTAGCGCAGCATCATGACGGGTCGCTCTCTCTTCGGTTGTGGGGCTCTCTGCCGTGAGGCTCTCTGTCCCGGGCGTCTCTGTCCCGGGCGTCTCTGTCCCGGGCGTCTCTGTCCCGGGCGTCTCTGTCCCGGGGGTCTCTGTCCCGGGGTGCCGACTCGCTCCCGGGTGCGGTGTCAGGGGCCGGGAGGGCCAGGAACCGGGTGAGTACGGTGCGCGCTCCGGGCGGGGTGTCGGTGTCCGGGCGCTTGTAGCGGTTGAGGAGCGCGATGTACTCCTCGAAGAACGCGCGGAGTTCGGGGAGCGTGAGCCGGATGCTGCCGCGCGAGTAGGGGAAGGCGTCGGCCCAGGGGTCCTCGCCCGCACCGGCCCGCAGCTGCGCCTGCTCGAAGAGTTCGAGGTCGGCGGCGTAGGCGTGATGGTTCAACTCGTCCATGACAAGCCGCATCTCGGGGCTCTGCCGGCTGCGCGGCGGGAAGCGCCGGTCACCGGGAACCGCCCGCCACCAGCGCTCCCGGCGGTGCCCGGCCGCCGCGGCCTGTTCCTCGACGAATCCGTAGCGCGCGAGTTCGCGCAGGTGGTAGCTGGTGGCTCCGGTGTTGAGTCCCAGTTCTCGGGCGAGGGTCGCCGAGGTGGCCGGGCCGTGCAGGGTGAGGTGCTGCAGGATGCGCTGCCGACGCGGCTGCGCGAGGGCCTTGAGCGCGGCGAGGTCGGAGAGTTCGGTGGGGGCGTGCGGCCCCTTCGGGGGTGCTGTCTCCCGCGCGCCGGGTTCCTGTGCCATACGTACACAGTCGTCTGTGCACAGATGTCTGTGCACTGCGGTGACCAGGCGTCTTGGACCGGGGGTTAACCCCACCCCGGTCAAGGGGAGTTGACCGTCTGGGCATGTGTCCGGGCCCTGAACGCGATCGGCGCCCCCGCGCGTCCACCGTGTTCAGGGCCCGTGATCTGACACGACTGCCCCGGCATCCCGGGTCACCCCGGTGCCTCGAACCGCCCTCGTACGGAAGTCCGCGGGATCAGAACCCCTCGTCCTCAAGCCCTTCCGTGTCCTCGCCCTCTTCCTCCAGCGCCTGGCGGACCACGCGCAGGGCCATGCCCTGGGAGTAGCCCTTGCGGGCGAGCATGCCCGCGAGGCGTCTCAGTCGCTTGTCGCGGTCGAGTCCGCGTGTGGAGCGCAGCTTGCGGGCGACCAGCTCACGGGCGGTCGCCTCCTCCTGATCGGAGTCCAGCTGTCCGACGGCCTCGTCGATCAGCGTCGGCTCCACGCCCTTGGTCCGCAGCTCCTGGGCGAGCGCCCGCCTGGCCAGCCCCCGGCCGTGGTGCCGGGACTCGACCCAGGCGTCCGCGAAGGCGCCGTCGTTGATCAGCCCGACCTCCTCGAACCGGGACAGCACCTGGTCCGCCACCTCGTCCGGGATCTCGCGCTTGCGCAACGCGTCCGCGAGTTGCTTGCGTGTGCGCGGGGTCCCGGTGAGCAGGCGCAGACAGATAGCGCGCGCCCGCTCAGCCGGGTCCCCCGGGGACTCCCCCTTCTCGGCCCTCGACGAGGAGGAGGTGCCTCCGTCCTGCGGGTCGCCGGACGGCTCACCGAAACCGCCCCGTCTCCGACGCCCTCGTCCACCACGCGGTCCGCCCTCACCGCGTCCATCACGCCGGGAGGCCGCGCCCGGCGAACCGTGACCGCCCGGCAGGCCGTCACCCCACCGCGCGTCACCGCCCGTCGAACCGCCGCCGTCCGGACCACCGTCGTCCGGACCGACGGCATGGAAGCCGTCGGCGCCATGGAGCCCGTCACCGGCGCCGTACGGCTCGCCGCCGTACCCCCCACCACCGTCGTACGAGCTGTCACCGTCTCCGGCCGAGCCGCTGCCGCCGTACCCCTGCCCCTCGGGGGCGGGGGGATGGACGTACTCGGCCCAGTCGGTTCGTCGTGTCATGGACTAGCTCTTGGCCGCCGCGGCCCTGGACTTGGTGGCCTTGGCAGCCGGAGCGGGCACCGTCTTCGCGGCGTCGTCCGGGGCAGCCGAGACCGCCGCGTCCGCGCCCGGCACGGCGGTGGGCTCCTCGGGCTTCTTCACACCGACGCCCAGCTTCTCCAGGATCTTCTTCTCGATCTCGTTGGCGAGGTCGGGGTTGTCCTTCAGGAAGTTGCGCGCGTTCTCCTTGCCCTGGCCGAGCTGGTCGCCCTCGTACGTGTACCAGGCGCCGGCCTTGCGGACGAAGCCGTGTTCCACGCCCATGTCGATCAGGCCGCCCTCGCGGCTGATGCCGTGCCCGTAGAGGATGTCGAACTCGGCCTGCTTGAACGGCGGCGCGACCTTGTTCTTGACGACCTTGACGCGCGTGCGGTTGCCGACCGCGTCCGTGCCGTCCTTCAGCGTCTCGATGCGGCGGATGTCGAGTCGCACCGAGGCGTAGAACTTCAGTGCCCGGCCACCCGTCGTGGTCTCCGGGGAGCCGAACATCACGCCGATCTTCTCGCGGAGCTGGTTGATGAAGATCGCCGTGGTCTTCGACTGGTTGAGCGCGCTGGTGATCTTCCGCAGGGCCTGGCTCATCAGGCGGGCCTGCAGACCCACGTGCGAGTCGCCCATCTCGCCCTCGATCTCCGCGCGCGGCACCAGGGCGGCGACGGAGTCGATGACGATGAGGTCGAGCGCGCCGGAGCGGACCAGCATGTCCACGATTTCCAGAGCCTGCTCGCCGTTGTCCGGCTGCGACAGGATCAGGTTGTCGATGTCGACGCCCAGCTTCTTCGCGTACTCGGGGTCGAGGGCGTGCTCGGCGTCGATGAAGGCCACCTGGCCGCCGGCCTTCTGCGCGTTCGCCACCGCGTGCAGGGTCAGGGTCGTCTTACCGGAGGACTCCGGGCCGTACACCTCCACCACTCGGCCGCGCGGCAGGCCGCCGACGCCGAGGGCGACGTCGAGCGCGGTCGACCCGGTGGGGATGACCTCGATGGGCTCATTCGGCCGCTCGCCCAGGCGCATCACTGCGCCCTTGCCGAACTGCCGTTCAATCTGCGCGAGCGCGGCGTCGAGCGCCTTCTCGCGGTCGGTTCCTGCCATGGGTTCCACCCGGTTTGCTTGAGTCGATCGCTTCACGTCAAAGACGCTAACGCCTGCCACTGACAATGCGCCCCGACGCCCGTCCGGCCTGTGGATAACTCGGGCACATATCTGTCGAAACCATGCCGAAATCCCTGTCGAGAGCTCCGCCGGAACTTCCATAAGAATGGATGTTCGATTTTCGTGTCAAGCGCACCACGCGACACTTCCGAGACTACGTTCCCCCTCCGACAACGCCCCGAATGTCCCGCCGGACCAGGCCGTGCACCTGTCCCGCCGGCCGTCCCGGCGCCTGTCCCGGCCGCGGTCTACTCTCCCGGGCGTACCGCCGGTGCCTTCGGCCGTACGACGACGACGCCCGGCCCGCCCGGCAGGCTGTGAGCCATGCGAACGACGAGGACCAGCCCCCCGGCGACGGCCCGCCCCCTGATGCGGCCCAAGGCCTCGCTCCGACCGGCCGAGTGGCTCTGCTGCGCGACGGGCGCCCTGCTCGTCGTCTCGGGATGCCTGCATCTGCTGGTCTTCGCCGTCGACGGCGGCCCGTGGAACGGTCCCGTCTCCTGGCGCAAGCCCGTCACCTTCGGGCTTTCCTTCGGGCTGACACTGATCGCCATCACGTGGGTCACGTCGTACGTGCGGGTCGGGGCGAGGCTGCGCACCGCTCTGCTCGTCGTGTTCGCCGCGGACTGTGTGGTGGAGGTCGGCGGGATCACCCTCCAGGCGTGGCGCCGGGTGCCCTCGCACCTCGACATGGAGACCGGCTTCGACACGGCGGTGTCCATGATGCTCGCGGTGGGCGGCGGAGTTCTGGTCGTGCTGCTGACCGTGTTCGCGGTGGCCTCGTTCCGGAGCCGGCCCACGGGCCCCGCGGGCATGCCGCTCGCCGTGCGCTCCGGGTTCGCGATCCTGCTCGTCGCGCTGGCCTCGGGCGCCGCGATGATCGCGCGCGGGGTCGTCCTCACCCGGACCGGCCACCAGGAGGCCGCGTACCACTCGACGGCTCCGCTCAAGCCGCTGCACGGAGTGAGCCTGCACGCCGTGCTGGTGCTGCCCGCGCTGGCCTGGCTGCTGTCGCACACCGGCTGGAGCGACAAGGTCGGACAACGGATCGTGTACGGGGCCGTCGGCTGCTACGCGACCGCCGTCGTCACTGCCGGTGTCCTGGCGGCCCTCACCTGGTGAACGTCACCGGCCGAACAGCCGCCGCACGCGCGCGACGAGCCCGGCCGAGTTGCGCGTACGGTGCCCGTGCACCCGCGGGTCGTCCGTGACGTCGTACCGCTTCACATATGCCCCCAGGAACGCCTGCAGGGTGGCGACGGCGGGGATGGCGATCAGCGCGCCGACTGCGCCGAGGAGCGCGGTGCCCGCGATGACGGACCCGAAGGCGACCGCGGGGTGGATGTCCACGGTCTTGGAGGTCAGCTTGGGCTGCAGCACATAGTTCTCGAACTGCTGGTAGACCACGACGAAGATGAGCACCCACAGCGCGTACCAGGGGTCGATCGTGAACGCGATCAGCATCGGCAGGGCGCCCGCCAGGTAGGTGCCGATGGTCGGGATGAACTGGGAGACCACGCCCACCCACACGCCGAGCACGGGCGCGTAGGGCACGCCCAGCGCCTCCAGCAGGATGTAGTGCGCCACGCCCGAGATCAGCGCCATCAGACCGCGTGAGTACAGATAGCCGCCGGTCTTGTCGACGGCGATCTCCCAGGCGCGCAGCACCTCGGCCTGCCGGGCCGGCGGCAGTACTGAGCACAGCGCGCGCCGCAGCCGCGGTCCGTCGGCGGCGAAGTAGAACGAGAACAGCGAGATCGTCAGCAGCTGGAAGAGACCGCCCAGGACCTGCCCGGACACGTCCAGGACGCCGGTGGCACTGTTCTGCACGTACTTCCGCAGCCAGTCGGAGTGGAGCAGGCTGTCCTGGATGTCGACCCTTCTCAGGTCGGTGTGGAAGTGCGTGTTGATCCAGTTGATGACCGAGTCGAGATAGTCCGGGAAACCCTCGACCATCTTGATGATCTGGCCCGCGAGCATCGAACCGAGCAGGGTGATGAATCCGGCGATCACGATCAGCGAGCCGAGGAAGACGAGGAACGCGGCCAGTCCCCTGCGCACGCCCCGTGAGGCCATCCAGCTGACCGCGGGTTCTATCGCGAGCGCCAGGAAGAACGAGATCAGGATGTTGATCAGCAGGCCGGTGAGCTGGTGGAACGCCCAACTGCCCAGCTGGAACACGGCGATGAGCGCGAGGGCGAGCACCATGGCACGCGGTAGCCAGCGCGGCATGCGCGCGCCCTGCTCGGCGGCGCCGCCCGGCGGGTCGGGGGGCGCCGTGCCGAACGGTGATGCCTGCCGGTCTACCTGCGTGTTCTCGTCAGTCGGGGCCACGGAGCAAGTCTGGCCCACGCCACCGACAATGGATCCACGTGCCCCGGGTCTTCGGTCCCGTCAGCGGTTCTCGTGCGGAACGTTCATGGTCGCGCACACCACACGCCACACATCCTTGGCCTCCCAGCCGGCGTTCAGCGCCTCGTGGACGGTACGCCCGCCGAGTTCCGTCATCACATGATCGCGCGCGAAGGTCTCGGCGTACCCCGCGCCGAAGTGATCCGCCATTCGCTCCCAGAAGACCGTCAACCGCATGACACCAGTATCCCGCCCCTGAGGGTGGGCCCGAGCCGGGGACCGCCTGCCGAGACCGCTTTCCGCCCTACGGTCTGACGCATGGCCGAAACAGGAGCATCCCCACTCCCCCAGACGCCCCCATCACCCTCCCCGATCGCACGCGCCGAGCACTTCGTCTGGCTCACCGCGCGTGTGCTGGAACAACGCCGCTTCGCGTACCACTTCCTGGACGGCGACGCCGACGCGGTGGAGACCGCGCTGGCCGCCTACCGCAACGACGACGAGGGGTACGGACACGCGCTCGAACCCGATCTGCGCGGCCCCGTCAGCCAGCCGCTGCACACCGGGCACGCGCTGCGCGTACTCGACTCGATCGGACGCTGCGGCGGCCAGCGCGTGGAGCGTGTGTGCCGCTATCTGACCTCCGTGTCGACGACGGACGGCGCGCTGCCCGCGATCCATCCCAGCCAGCGCGGCTATCCGACGGCCCCCTTCGTGCCGGTCGTCGACGATCCGCCGAGCGAACTCCTCGCCACCGGCCCGGTGGTGGGCCTGCTCCACCGCAACGAGGTGTGGCACGCCTGGCTCTTCCGGGCCACCGACTTCTGCTGGCAGGCGGTCGAGTCCCTGGACAAGTCCCATCCCTACGAGATCGAGGCGGCGGTCGCCTTCCTGGACTCCGCGGCGGACCGCCCGCGCGCGGAGGCGAGCGCCGACCGGCTGGGCCGTCTCGTCCGTGAGCACCGGCTCGCCGCGCTGGACCCCGGGCGCCTGGAGGCGTTCCCGGTCGCGCCCGGTTACGCGCCGGGCGAGCACCACTTCCCGCACGACTACGCGCGGACTCCGGGATCGCTCGCGCGCGCGTGGTTCACCGACGACGAGATGGCGCGCTCGCTCGACCACCTCGCGGACGAGCAGCAGGAGGACGGCGGATGGCCGATCCGATGGCGTCAGTGGGCACCGGGCACCGCCCTGGAGTGCCGCCCCATGGTGACGATCGAGGCGCTGTGCACGCTTCGGGCGTACGGCCGGCCCGTCGACTGAGGCCGCGGCGGGCCTGGGCGCCAGGCCAGGGCGCCCGCGGTGCCGGCCCTGGAACCCGGGCGCCGGGCCACCGCCGACCCGGGTGCCGGGCCAGGGCGCCGGGTGTCCGGCCCGGATGTCAGCCTGTCATCGCGCGGACGCCGGCCGTCACCACCACGGCCGCGGCGACCACCAGCAGGAACGGGGCGCGCAGGATCAGCGCGACGGCGGCCGCCGCGAGCCCCGCGGCCTTCGCGTCGACGACGAGGACGCGCCCGTCGGCGAAGGTCTGCTGGGCCGTGAGGGCGGCCAGGAGAGCGACGGGCAGCAGAGCGGCGAGGCGCTGCACGAGCGGCCGCTCCAGTACGCCGGCGGGGATCAGCAGACCGATGAGTTTGACGGCGTAGCAGCCGACGGCGGTGGCGCCGATGGCGATCCAGATGTTCAACGGTCTTCCCCTGATACGTCGTTCGGTGCGCCGGCCGGTGTCTTCCCGAGAGCGCCGGGCGATGCCTCGCGCGACGCGTCGGCGGGCGCGTCGGCGGCGGTGGCCGCACCGCGGCGGCCCGTCACGTAGAGCACGGCGGGGGCGGCCAGGGCGGCCACCAGCACGGGGACTCCGGCGGGCAGCACGGGCAGCAGACCGAGCCCGAGGAGGACGGCGATTCCCGCGACGGCACGTTCCGTGGTGCTCTTCAGCATCGGCGCGAGCAGCGCCAGGAACACGGCGGGCCCGGCGGCGTCCAGGCCCCACGCGTCGGTGTCGCCGATGGCCTCGGCCCCCGCCGCGCCGAGCAGCGTGGTGAGGTTCCACAGCACGTAGAGGGACAGGCCGGTGACGGTGAAGCCGATGCGGACGCCGCGGCGGGTGGGCTGGGCGAGCGCGACGGCCGTGGTCTCGTCGATCACCCACTGTGCGGCGAACGGACGCACCGCGCGCGGGAGGGCGAGGAGCTGCGACAGACGCAGACCGTAGAAGGCGTTGCGGACCCCGAGGAAGAACGCGCCCGCGGCGGCGGTGAGCGGGTTGCCCCCGGCCGCGAGCGCCCCCACGAGCGCGAACTGCGACGCCCCGGTGAACACCAGGAGGCTGAGCGCACAGGTCTGCAGCAGGGTGAGCCCGCTGCCGGCCGAGGTCACCCCGAAGGCGAAGCCGGACAGTCCGACGGCGACCCCGACTCCAAGGGCGTCGCGGATGACGGCGGCGTCGGGTTTTCCGCCTTCTTCACTGCGTATGTCTGCGAGAGCTGTCTGTTCTGCCACGCACCGGACGGTACGAGGAGACCCCCCGCGACGTCTTGTACGTTCTTGCGCTCGCGCTGGTAGGCGCCCGGGGGGACGCCCACGATCCGGGTGAAATGGCGGTTGAGGTGCGGCTGGTCGGTGAAGCCGACGGCCACGGCCGCTTCGGCGGGAGCGGAACCGGCGTCCAGGAGGTGGCGTGCCCGACGCACGCGTGCGTCGGTCAGCCAGGTGTGGGGCGGCATCCCGTAGGCGTCCCGGAAGGCGCGCAGCAAGGCGAACGAGCTGGTGCCGAGGTCGGCGGCCAGCCGCTCCAGGGTCGGCGGCTCGGCCATCCGCTCCTCCAGCACGCCACGCGCGCGTGCGGCGAGCCGACCGCCCGCGGTGCGCACGGCCCGCTGCGGCAGCGGACCTCCGTTCAGGCGCAGCAGCCGGGTCACAGCGACGCGCAGCAGGGTGTCGGCGGCCAGCGCGTTGCCTTCCTCCGCGGCCCGGAGCACCTGGTGGACCAGGCTCGCCGCGTAGGGGTCGTCGAGTACCGGACGGGTGAATCCGGGGGTGCCGCGAAGGGTGGTGGTCTCGGCGGCGATCCCGGCCACCATGTCCGGCGAGGGGTACACCGCGCCGTACCTCCAGCCCTCGGGAACACCCGCGCGCCCGGTGTGCGGGGTGTCGGGGTTGACGAGCGCCAGGGACCCAGGGCCGGCGTACTGATCGGCGCCGCCGTGGTGGAACACCTCGACGCCCTCGGTGATGGCGGCGATCACGAAGTTCTCGTGGGTGTGCCGTACGAAGATCTTCTCGACGTAGCGGGCGCGCAGCAGATCGACACCGGGCAGCTCCGCGTACTGCCAGTGCCGTGCCCGCTCCTGCCCCGAACCTGCCACATCCTCATTCTCCGCCACCTCGCCAGGACCCACGGCCGAAGCCCACCGCCCCCGGCCCCGCCTCCCCCGCCCCGCCCCGCCTCACCTTGCCGAGGCGTTCTCGCAGGTCAGAGCGATTGTCAGTGACCGGGTGCAGGATGGACGCATGGTCAGCTCCGCACACCGAGCTCTCGACGGCTTCTCCCCCGCGACCCGCGGCTGGTTCACGGGGGCCTTTTCCGCGCCCACCGCGGCCCAGGCCGGGGCATGGGCGGCCATCGGTGCGGGCTCGGACGTGCTGGTCGTCGCCCCCACCGGGTCCGGCAAGACCCTGGCCGCGTTCCTCGCCGCGCTCGACCAGCTGGCCTCGACGCCACCGCCGGCGGACCCGAGGAAGCGCTGCCGGGTTCTGTACGTGTCACCGCTCAAGGCGCTCGCGGTCGACGTGGAGCGCAATCTGCGCAGCCCGCTGACCGGTATCCGGCAGGAGTCCGTGCGGCTCGGCCTCCCGGAGCCGGAGGTGAAGGTGGGCATCCGCTCCGGCGACACCCCGCCCGCCGAGCGCCGGGCGCTGGCCACCCGCCCGCCGGACATCCTGATCACGACCCCCGAATCGCTGTTCCTGATGCTGACATCGGCCACGCGCGACGCGCTGACGGGCATCGAGACGGTGATCCTGGACGAGGTGCACGCGGTCGCCGGCACCAAGCGCGGAGCCCACCTCGCGCTCACTCTGGAGCGCCTCGACGAGCTGCTGCCGAAGCCCGCCCGGCGTATCGGCCTCTCCGCGACGGTGCGTCCCGTGGACGAGGTCGCGCGCTATCTCTCGCCCCAGCGCAAGGTGGAGATCGTCCAGCCGCCGTCCGGCAAGGAGTTCGACCTCTCCGTGGTCGTCCCCGTGGAGGACCTGGGCGAGCTGGGCGGGTCCCCGGCCGCCGACGGCAAGGAAGGCGCGGAGAAGCCCTCCATCTGGCCGCACGTCGAGGAGCGGATCGCCGACCTCGTCCAGTCCCACCGCTCGACGATCGTGTTCGCCAACTCGCGTCGGCTGGCGGAGCGTCTGTGCAACCGGCTCAACGAGATCGCGTACGAGAGGGCGACCGGCGAGCCTCTCGACGAGGCGCATGCCCCGGCCCAGTTGATGGGTGGCTCGGGCGCGGCTCAGGGGGCCCCGCCCGTCATCGCCCGTGCCCACCACGGCTCGGTCTCCAAGGAGCAGCGGGCCCAGGTCGAGGAGGACCTGAAGGCCGGCCGTCTCCCCGCCGTGGTGGCCACCTCCAGCCTCGAGCTGGGCATCGACATGGGCGCGGTCGACCTCGTCATCCAGGTCGAGTCCCCGCCGTCCGTGGCATCGGGACTCCAGCGCGTGGGGCGCGCGGGTCACCAGGTCGGCGCGGTCTCCACCGGCGTCGTCTTCCCGAAGTACCGGGGCGACCTGGTGCAGGCCGCCGTGGTCACCGAGCGGATGCGCACGGGCTCCATCGAGTCCCTCCGGGTCCCCGCCAATCCCCTGGACGTGCTGGCCCAGCAGCTCGTCGCCATGACCGCGCTCGACACCTGGCAGGTCGACAACCTGCTCACCACGGTCCGCCGGGCGGCCCCCTTCGCCGCACTCCCGGAGTCGGCGTTCACCGCCGTGCTCGACATGCTCGCGGGCCGCTATCCGTCCGACGCCTTCGCGGAACTCAGGCCCCGCGTGGTGTGGGACCGCGTCGCGGGCACGGTGACCGGCCGCCCCGGCGCCCAGCGTCTCGCCGTCACCTCCGGGGGCACCATCCCCGACCGCGGACTCTTCGGGGTCTTCCTCGCGGGGGCCGACCCCAAGAAGGGCGGCGGCCGGGTCGGCGAGCTCGACGAGGAGATGGTCTACGAGTCCCGCGTGGGCGACGTCTTCACGCTCGGCACGAGCTCCTGGCGCATCGAGGACATCACCCGGGACAGGGTCCTCGTCTCCCCGGCGCCCGGTGTCCCCGGCAGGCTGCCCTTCTGGAAGGGCGACCAGCTCGGACGTCCGCTCGAACTGGGGCGCGCGGTGGGCGCCTTCCTCCGCGAGGTCGGCTCGCTCCCCACGGACGACGCCCGCCTCCGTCTGCTCGCCGCGGGCCTGGACGCCTGGGCCGCCGACAACGTCCTGGCGTACCTCGCGGAACAGCGCGAGGCGTGCGGCCACATCCCGGACGACCGCACGATCGTCGTCGAACGCTTCCGCGACGAGCTGGGTGACTGGCGTGTCGTCGTGCACTCCCCCTTCGGCGCCCAGGTCCACGCCCCCTGGGCCCTCGCCCTGGGGGCCAAGCTCTCCGAGCGGTACGGCATGGACGCCCAGGTCATGCACGCCGACGACGGCATCGTGCTGCGGCTGCCCGACGCCGACCTGATGGGCCTGGACCTGCTCGACCAGGCGTCTTCGAAGGCGGGCACCGAGTGGGACGCGGAGCAGGCGCCGATCGGCGCGGCGGACGTCGCCTTCGACAAGGGCGAGGTCAATCAGATCGTCACGGACCAGGTCGGCAGCTCGGCTCTCTTCGCCGCCCGCTTCCGTGAGTGCGCCGCCCGCGCCCTGCTCCTCCCGCGCCGCAGCCCCGGCAAGCGCACCCCTCTGTGGCAGCAGCGCCAGCGCGCCGCCCAACTGCTTCAGGTGGCCAGCGAATTCGGTTCGTTCCCGATCGTCCTGGAGGCGGTGCGCGAATGCCTCCAGGACGTCTTCGACGTCCCGGGCCTCACCGAGCTGATGGGCGACATCGAGTCCCGCAAGGTGCGGCTCGTCGAGGTCACCACACCCGAACCCTCCCCCTTCGCCCGCTCCCTGCTGTTCGGGTACGTCGCCCAGTTCCTGTACGAGGGCGACTCACCCCTCGCCGAGCGGCGGGCCGCCGCGCTGTCGCTGGACTCACGTCTGCTGGCCGAACTCCTGGGCCAGGCCGAACTGCGCGAGCTCCTCGACGCCGACGTCCTGACCGAGCTGGAGCGCGAACTCCAGTGGCTCACCGAAGACCGCCGTATCAAGGACGTGGAGGGTGTCGCCGACCTGCTGCGTCTGCTGGGACCGCTCACGGACGCCGAGTTGGCCGAGCGGGGCGCGGAGCCGCAGTGGGCCAAGGACCTGGCCGCCGCCCGCCGCGCCATCCGGGTCCGGATCGCCGGAGCCGACCACTGGGCCGCCATCGAGGACGCCGGCCGGCTGCGCGACGCGCTCGGCACGGCGCTGCCCGTCGGTGTCCCGGAAGCCTTCACCGAGCCGGTCAAGGATCCGCTCGGCGATCTCCTCGCCCGGTTCGCGCGCACCCACGGACCGTTCACCTCGACGGCGGCCGCCGCCCGTTTCGGTCTCGGTACGGCTGTCACCGACGGCGCGCTGCACCGGCTCGGCGCGAACGGCCGCGTCGTCCAAGGGGAGTTCCATCCGGCGGGCATCGGCCAGGAGTGGTGCGACGCGACGGTGCTGCGCAGGCTGCGCCGCCGTTCGCTCGCTGCGCTGCGTCATGAACTCGAGCCGGTACCACCCGCCGCGCTCGCCCAGTTCCTGCCGCAGTGGCAACACGTGGGCAGCGGTCACGGGCTGCGCGGCGTCGACGGACTGGTGCGCGCCGTCGAGCAGTTGCAGGGCGCGTCCGTTCCGGCGTCGGCCTTGGAGAAGCTCGTCCTGCCGTCCCGGGTCGCCGGTTACACGCCCGCGCTGCTCGACGAACTCACGGCCGCCGGGGAGGTGATCTGGGCCGGAGCGGGTTCGCTGCCGGGCAAGGACGGCTGGGTCTCGTTGTATCTGGCCGACGCCGCCCCACTGCTCCTTCCCGCCGCGCACCCTCTGGAGCCGACCGCGCTTCACCAGTCGGTCCTCGACACCCTCACCGGGGGCTACGGCCTCTTCTTCCGCCAGATCGCCGACCAGGTCCGCGCCACGACTCATCCCGACGCCACCGATCCGCAACTCGCCGACGCGATCTGGGACCTGGCCTGGTCCGGGCGCCTCACGAACGACACGCTCGCACCGATGCGCTCCCTCCTGGGTTCGGGCCGCACCGCGGGGTCCACGGCGCACCGTGCCAAGCGCGCGGTCCCCCGCGGGCGTTACGGCTCTCTCACGGGAGGCGCGCGCCCCCAGTCGCGTACCGGCCCGCCCACGGTGGCGGGCCGCTGGTCCCTGCTGCCCGAGCGCGAGCCCGACCCCACCGTGCGCGCCCACGCCCTGGCCCGCACCCTGCTCGACCGGCACGGTGTGGTGACCCGGGGGGCCGTCGCCGCGGAGGGCGTCGAGGGCGGCTTCTCGGCGGTGTACCGCATCCTGTCGGCCTTCGAGGACAGCGGCCAGGCGCGGCGCGGCTATGTGGTCGAGGGTCTCGGTGCCGCCCAGTTCGCGATGGACGGCGCGGTGGACCGCCTCCGCGCGGCGGCGAACGCACGGGACCGGGGCGACGCCCTGCCCGACCCGGCTCTCACGGACAACTCCCCCGGCGCCCACGGCTTTCCCGACGACCGCGGCTCGACGAACCGACGGGGATTCGCCCTCGGCCCCACGGACCTCCCCGGGTTCCCCGACCTCTCGGCGTTCCCGGGCGCCGAGGATTTCCGTGACACCTCCGGTACGCCTGCTCACGACGGACACGACACGGGCATCGGCGACCCCGACTTCGGCGACGGCGACGGCGACGGCCACACCTTCTCCGCCGACTCCGCCTTCTCGGCCGGCTCCCACTACCCCAACGCCCCTCACCGCCCGGACACCTCGTCTCACCGCAACGGCTCGCCATACGCGACGAACAGCTCCGGCCACCCCAACAACCCGGGTTTCCCGGGCGCCCGTTCCCGTACGGCCTCCCCGGCCATCGTGCTGGCCGCCGCCGACCCCGCCAACGCCTACGGCGCGGCCCTCTCCTGGCCCGAACCCCCGACCGAGGCGGGCCACAAGCCGGGCCGCAAGGCAGGTTCCCTGGTCGTCCTGGTCGACGGCGAGCTGGTTCTCTACATGGAGCGCGGCGGCAAGACCCTGCTGGCCTGGCCCACGGACCCCGACAGGTCGGTCTCGGAGGACACGCGCCTGCGTGCCGCGGCGGAGGCCCTCGCCACTGCCGCCCGCGCGGGTTCGCTCGGCACGGTCACCGTCGAACGCGTCAACGGCACCTCGGCCCTCACCTCCCCCCTCGGCACTCTTCTGGAAGGAGCGGGCTTCATCGCCACACCACGCGGACTACGCCTGCGCGCCTGAGAACCGGCCCCCGCCCGCCACCAACCGGTCGCCACTCTCCAGGCGTGACACGGCACGCGCATCGCGGCACCCGCCATGCGCCGCCCAACGAACGTCTCCGACACTCAGCTCCAACAGTCGCCGACTCCCAGCCTCCAACCCTCAGCCCCGAGCCCCCAGCCCCCAGCCCCCAGCCCCCAGCCCCCAGCCGAAGCATCCACCCCGAGCCCCACCCACCCGTGCCACCCTGGAGTCATGCCCGAAGGAGACACCGTCTGGCAGGCCGCGAGGCGGCTGCACGTCGCCCTCGCGGGCAGGGTGCTGACCCGTTCCGACCTGCGGGTGCCCCAGTACGCCACGGCGGACCTCACCGGTCGCGCCGTCCTGGACGTCACCCCGCGCGGCAAGCACCTCCTCACCCGGATCGAGGGCGGTCTGACCCTGCACTCGCATCTGCGGATGGACGGTTCATGGAAGGTGTACGAGACCGGCCGGCGCTGGAGCGGGGGTCCCGCACACCAGATCCGGGTCATCCTCGGCACGACGGACCGCACGGCGGTCGGCTACCGGCTGCCCGTACTGGAACTGCTCCGGACCACCGACGAGGCCCGAGCGGTAGGTCACCTCGGCCCCGACCTCCTGGGTCCGGACTGGGACCCGGGCAAAGCCCTGGCGAACCTCCTTCGCGATCCTGACCGCCCCCTCGGCGAGGCCCTTCTGGATCAGCGGAATCTCGCGGGCATCGGCAACGTCTACAAGAGCGAGCTGTGCTTCCTGCTCGGCGTCACCCCGTGGCTCCCCGTCGGCGCCCTGCCCACCGATCTCGCCGCCCAGCTGCCGGTCCTCGCCAAGAAGTTGCTGGAGTTCAACCGCGACCGTCCGGCCCGCGTCACCACAGGGCACCGCGAGCACAACCTCTTCGTGTACGGCCGCGCCCCTCGCCCCTGTCTGCGCTGCGGAACGCGGATCCGCTCGGCGAACCAGGGCGACGGTTCCCGCGAGCGCCCCACGTACTGGTGCCCTCGGTGCCAGACGGGACCCACCCCGCCACCCGGCGGCCACCACACCGCTCCGGAGTACCGCCCCACCGGCCACGAGACCTAGACGCCGGACCAACGGCACCACTGGACACAGGCACAGGGCCGCACGTCGACCCGCACACAGAGCCACGCGTCGAGCCCCGCATCAAGTCCGTACAGCTAATTGACGACCCGTCAGAAACCCTCGTACCGTCGCTTCATGGCCCTCCCCGCGTACGACCTGACCGGACGCACCGCATTCGTCACCGGCGCGGCCGGCGGCATCGGCCGCGCGTCCGCGCTCCTGCTCGCGGAGGCGGGCGCCACCCTTCACTGTGCGGACGTCGACGAGCAGGGCCTGCACGAGACGGCGACGCTGATCAAGGACCAGGGCGGCATCGCCCGTACCTACCCGCTCGACGTCACCGACCGCGCCCAGGTCCAGCAGGCCGTCGCGTCGTGCGGCCGCGTCGATGTCATGGCGGCGATCGCCGGGATCATGCACAGCAGCCCGGTCCTGGAGACTCTGGACGAGGATCTCGACCGGGTGCTGAGCGTCAACTTCAAGGGCGTGCTGTACG
This sequence comes from Streptomyces sp. NPDC005141, assembly GCF_053599975.1. Classification (NCBI taxonomy): domain Bacteria; kingdom Bacillati; phylum Actinomycetota; class Actinomycetes; order Kitasatosporales; family Streptomycetaceae; genus Streptomyces; species Streptomyces sp. NPDC005141. Next base: position 314,550 of record NZ_JBSFYW010000001.1, read on the forward strand.
CCTGCCAGGAAGCAGCGCGCTCCATGATCGCGAACAGCGCCCGGGGCAGCATCATCACCATGGCCTCGGGCGCGATCGACACCGGCGGCCCGGGCCTGCTCTGCTACAGCGCGGCCAAGGCGGCCGTCGTACAGCTGACGAAGACGCTGGCGACGGAGGTCGGCCCGCACGGCATTCGCGTCAACGCCGTGGCGCCCGGCTGGATCCGTACCCCCATGACCGATCGTCACGGTGAGAAGCAGGCACACACGGAGGCGTTCATGGCACGCCTTTCACCCCTGGGCCGTGTCGGCGAACCCGAGGACATCGCGCACGCCGTGCTGCACCTCGCCTCGGACGCCTCGGCGTTCACCACGGGCCAGATCCTGCGCCCCAACGGCGGCGTCGCCATGCCCTGGTAGTCCGCCACCCGCCACCCGCGGTCCCGCACACCCGGCTTCGCCCACGAGAGCCCCCGTCCGCGCCCAGCCCGCACCCGCGCGTCTCCGGCCGCCGGCTCGCCCCGTCGCTCACACCGCTGCGCCCCCGACCGCACCGCTCTCCCGCAGGCTCCAGAGGCCCCTAGCCCACGCCCGACGCGCGCCCCCGACCGCTCCCACGTCGGCGCCACTCCTCCCGCCAGTGGGTCCGCCATCGGTCCGACCCCACAGCCCCTGCCGCGCGGGACTTGGGGACGCAGTGGACCGGCAGCAGACTGAGCCCCCATCCGCCCGCCGCGACCGCCCCTTCGAGCACCCCGGCGTCAGGCGCCAGCGCGAGCCGGAGCGCACTGCACCACCACAGCGCGCCGAGCACCAGGGCAGCCCCCCGGCGCACTATTCGCCCTGCCATGGCGCCCTCCTCCGGCCCGACACCGGGCCGCCGATCTCATGCGTGAGCAGGGCACACCGACGGCACACGGAAGCGACCGGGGCGGAACGACTCCCGGGCCGTCACCCGTTCTCCGCCTGGAACATCCAGTGATGCTTCTCGAGGTCGGCCGTGATCCCGATGAAGATGTCCTGGCTCACCGGATCCGGATCCCCGGTGGCGGCCACCCGCTCCCGCATCCGTGTGATCACCGCGCCCAGCGCCTCCACGAGCGTGCGCACGGCATCGGTGTCCTTGATCCAGCCCTCGGGCGTCGCTCCGATGCCGCTGCTCGATGCCACCGTCGCGGCCCGCCCGTCCGGCGGGACACCCAGGGTCGAGGCTCGCTCCGCGACGGTGTCGGAGTGCAGCCGCGCCGTGTCCACGACCTCGTCGAGCTGGAGGTGGACGGAACGGAAGCGGGGCCCCACCACGTTCCAGTGGACCTGCTTCGCCACGAGCGAGAGGTCCACCAGGTCGACCAGGGCGCCCTGAAGCGCCTCGGCGACGGTCTTCAGGTCCGCGTCGGACAGGGAGCTCTTCACGACGTACATCCAGATCCTCCGATTCACGACGACTCCGGCGGCCTGTCCGGGGCCGCGCGGACCCCGGCGGTCGATGCCGACTTCGCTGCCGGCATCCAGGACACCACCGTCGACGCCACTGATGACGCCATCGCTGTCGCCACTGATGACGATCACGACGCCTGTCGGACGCCGGACGGCGCCGACCGAGGGGCCTCGCCGCACCTCCACCATGGAGGCCGCGCCGGAGACCGGCAAATGGACCCATAGGGGACGACAGGGAACCACCGGCGACCGCCAGGGACCCCGTGCAGCGCGAAAGCCCCGGCCGGACCCCTCCAGGTCTCCCTGGAGAAGCCCCGGCCGGGGCTTTCGCTACGCGTGCTCAGCTCATGGAAGCGAGCTGGTGGGCGTCAGGCGGCGACGACGTCGACCGCCTCGGCAGGCGCCTTGATCGTGACCCGTTCCGGTGGCACACCGGTCACCGATACGGAATTGAGCATCGGGCGACGAACCGGTGCGGGCACCGGTTCGGTGGCCGCAGCCGACTGTGCCAGCTCGGCGAGAGCGAGGTCGTCGCTCACTTCCCGCATGAGCTCGGACATCCGTACGTCCAGCGCGTCGCAGATCGCGGAGAGCAGCTCGGAGGATGCCTCCTTCTGCCCCCGCTCCACCTCGGAGAGATAGCCGAGTGAAACTCGGGCGGACGAGGAGACTTCGCGCAGAGTACGGCCCTGGCGCTGGCGCTGCCGACGCAGCACGTCACCCAGCAGGCGACGGAGCAGAATCATCGGTGGCTCCCTCCTCGGACCGCGTAGCCGCATCCTTCACGCCCCACCGTACCGCCTTGCGCCGCGGCCGTGCGGGGAGCGATGTCGTGTTCACTCAGGGCTGCAAACATCAAAACCCCCCGTTCTGTTCCGTATCCTGTGCCCGCTCATTCCCGGTCTGTTCGCCCGCGAGCTCCCGCAGGAGCAGCGCGAGTACGCTGCGTACACTCTCCATACGGATTTCCGCCCGGTCGCCGTTCAACCGCAGCGGCGCCACTTTCCCGCCACGATCGGTCAGGAAAGTTGATCCAGGGGGCCCGTCGACGGCCACGTAGACCGTGCCGACCGGCTGTCCGTCCTGGGGGTCCGGACCGGCGACGCCGGTGGTCGCGATCCCCCAGTCCGCGCCGAGCGCCTTGCGCACTCCGGTCGCCATCTGCGCCGCGACCTGCGGATCCACCGCACCGCGCTCGGCCAGGAGAGTGGCGTCGACGCCCAGCAGTTCGTTCTTCAGTTCGGTGGCGTACGCGGTCACGGAGCCCCGGAAGGCCTTCGAGGCACCCGGCACCGCGGTGATCTCCGCAGCCACCAGACCACCGGTGAGCGACTCGGCGACGGCGAGCGTCTCGCCCCTCACCGTGAGTAGTCGCACCACTTCAGTGGCCGTGGAACTCACCGCTCGGCCTCCGCGGCGGCCGCCCGCCGCTCGGCGATTCCTTGCCTGCGGAGCACAATGGCCTGTCTCACATAGTCGAGCCCGGTGACCACGGTCAGGACGACCGCCACGGCCATCACCCAGAACCTCAGGGTGGCCAGGGCCCCCGTCAGCGCCAGGATGTACATGCCGACGGCCGTGCCCTGGGCCAGCGTCTTCAGCTTGCCTCCACGGCTCGCCGGGATGACCCCGTAACGGATCACGACGAAGCGCAGCAGGGTGACCCCGAGCTCCCGTCCGAGGATCACGAAGGTGACCCACCAGGGCAGATCACCGAGGGCGGACAGACAGATCAGCGCCGCACCCATGATCGCCTTGTCGGCGATGGGGTCGGCGATCTTCCCGAAGTCGGTGACGAGGTTGTACGTGCGTGCCAGGTGACCGTCGAAGATGTCGGTGATCATGGCGACGGCGAAGGCCGCCCACGCCCAGGCGCGCATGGCGGGGTCGTATCCGCCGTCGGCCAGCATCAGCGCCACGAAGCCCGGCACGAGGACGAGCCGGATCATGGTCAGGATGTTGGCGATGTTCCAGAGGCTGGCCTGGTTGACGGCCGCAGCGCCCAGCTTCCCGCCCCGCGCCGGCTTCGCGTCCCCGGGGGCACCGGATGCACCGGATGCACCGGGAGCGCCCGTCGCCCCTTTGGCGCCGGGGGAGCCGCCTGCCGCGGATGCCGGGACTCCGGTCATCTGGCCGCCTCCTCAGTACACGCGAGCGAGCCGAGGAGCAGCGGCTCGGCCACCAGGTCGACACCTTCCGTGCCGACCACCTTGGCCTCGACGATACGGCCGACGGTCAGACCCTCGCCGCTCGTGAACAGAACCTGGCCGTCCGTCTCCGGTGCCTGGTGCGCGGCGCGGCCGTACGCGCCGTCCTCGTCGTCGAGGGACTCCACCAGCACGTGCACGGTCTCGCCCACGCGCTCCTCGGCGCGCTGGGCGACCAGCTCCTCGGCGAGCCGGGAGACGCGCGCGAGGCGCTCGGCGACGACGTCCTCGTCCAGCTTGTTCTCGTACGTCGCCGCTTCGGTGCCGTCCTCGTCGGAGTACCCGAAGACACCGATCGCGTCGAGGCGGGCGCCCGTGAGGAAGCGCTCCAGCTCCGCGAGGTCGGCCTCGCTCTCACCGGGGAAGCCCACGATGAAGTTGGAGCGCACACCGGCCTGCGGGGCCTTGGAGCGGATGGTGTCGAGCAGTTCCAGGAACCGGTCGGTGTCGCCGAAGCGGCGCATCGAGCGCAGCACGTTGGGCGCGGAGTGCTGGAAGGACAGGTCGAAATAGGGCGCGATGTTCGGCGTCGACGTCAGGACGTCAATGAGTCCGGGGCGCATCTCGGCGGGCTGCAGGTAGCTGACCCGCACGCGCTCGATGCCGTCGATCTCGGCCAGCTCGGGCAGCATCGTCTCCAGGAGACGGATGTCACCCAGGTCCTTGCCGTACGAGGTGTTGTTCTCCGAGACGAGCATCACCTCCTTGACGCCCTGCTCGGCGAGCCAGCGGGCCTCGTTCAGGACGTCGCTGGGGCGGCGCGAGATGAACGAGCCGCGGAAGGAGGGGATGGCGCAGAAGGAGCAGCGGCGGTCGCAGCCGGAGGCCAGCTTCACCGAGGCGACCGGGGATCCGTCCAGACGGCGACGCAGTGGCGCGCGGGGGCCGGAGACCGGGGCGACGCCTTCGGGGAGGTCCGACGGGGCGCCGTGGCCGGGAAGGGCCACTTCCTCGCCGGCGCTCTGCCGTTCGGCCGGGCTGATCGGCAGCAGCTTGCGCCGGTCGCGCGGGGTGTGGGAGGCGTGGATGCCGCCGTTCAGGATGGTCTGGAGGCGGTCGGAGATGTCGGCGTAGTCGTCGAAGCCGAGCACTCCGTCGGCCTCGGGAAGCGCTTCGGCGAGTTCCTTGCCGTACCGCTCGGCCATGCAGCCCACCGCCACGACGGCCTGGGTTCTGCCATGTCCCTTGAGATCATTGGCTTCGAGGAGGGCGTCGACGGAGTCCTTCTTGGCGGCTTCGACGAAGCCGCAGGTGTTGACGACGGCGACGTCGGCTTCCTCGGCGTCCTCCACGAGTTGCCAGCCGTCCGCCTCCAAGCGGCCTGCGAGCTCCTCCGAGTCCACCTCGTTACGGGCGCAGCCAAGAGTGACAAGTGCGACGGTACGGCGTTCAGGCATGGGCTCAAGACTACTTTGTCTCACCGACAGCCCACGTCGACGGGGTTGGCCGATCTTGGCCAACCCCGTACCGGCTTGTTCCGTCGGACCCCTATCCGACCTGCGGGTCGCCCTTCGTGTACGTCAGACGCTCGACGGCGCCCGGCTGGAAGTCGTCCTCGATCTTCTTGCCGTTGACGTACAGCTGGATGGCGCCGGCGTCCCCCAGGATGAGGTTGATCTTGGAGCTGTCCTGGAAGGTCTTGGACTCGCCCTGCTTGAGCAGTCCGTCGAAGAGCATCCGACCGTTGTGGTCCTTGGCGGAGATCCAGCTGCGTCCGTCCGCGGCGCTGACCTGGACGGTCACCTTGTCCTGCGGGGCGGCCGCGATGGCGCTGTCGGACGGCTCGGGCTTCGGGTCGGCGGGCTTGCTGGCGGCCGAGCTGGGCGAGGCGGACTTCTTGGTGGTCGGCGTGGACCCCTCGGCGACCTGGGTCTTCGAGCCGTCGTCCCCGTCGCCGCCCTTGACCGCGGTGAACCCGACGAAGCCGATCACCGCGACGATCGCGGCGACCATGGCGGCCGTCCAGTTCGGTCCGCGCCGCTCGGGACGGATGCGTTCCGCCTCGAAGAGCGGTGCGGCGGGCGTCGGCGCGGGACGTCCGCCGTGCTCGGCGTCGTACTGCGCGAGCAGCGGGACCGGATCGAGCTGGACGGCGCGGGCCAGGGTCCGGATGTGCCCGCGGGCGTAGACGTCGCCACCACAGGGGGCGAAGTCGTCCTGTTCGATGGCATGGATGATGGTGATACGGACGCGGGTGGCGTTGCTGACGTCGTCGACGGTCAGACCGGCCTCGATGCGTGCCCGCTGGAGGGCACGGCCGATCGAGAGCCGCTCGGCCGTAACGTCGTCTTCGAACGGACGCTCGTCTTCGGGTGAGTTGCCGTCAGGGGAGTTGACGATGGACACGGGGGCGCCTTTCGAGCGTGTAGCCACCTGTGCTGGAAGTTCAGTCTAGGGGGGGTACGAAAGGGTGGGGCAACCGGGCGGTAGGACTTTGTACGCCATCAGAATGGCCGGTCATCCTGATGCCGGGACATAGGGCGTCCCTTCGCTCAACTTGACGTGCGGCGAAGAGAAACGGTTGCCCGCCGACTCCTTACGGGTGAGTCACGTTCGCATATCAGCCTGGGGCGGAACATGACGTTCCGCCATCCGTCGGCGAGCCGCCCACTCCCTGAGCGACCCGCCACGTGCTCACCGCTCCCTGAACGGCCTGTCCCGTCGCCCTCCGCCGAAGGCTCTACGCTTCTGCTTCCCCGCGAATCACGGCCAACACTCCATCCAGCTCATCGGCCTTCACCAGCACGTCACGAGCCTTCGAACCCTCGCTGGGCCCGACGATCCCTCGCGACTCCATGAGGTCCATCAGCCGGCCGGCCTTGGCGAAGCCGACGCGCAGCTTGCGCTGGAGCATCGAAGTGGACCCGAACTGCGAGGTGACGACGAGTTCGGCGGCCGCGCACAGCAGATCGAGGTCGTCGCCGATGTCCTCGTCGATCTCCTTCTTCTGCTTGGTGCCCACGGTGACGTCGTCCCGGAAGACGGGCGCCATCTGATCCTTGCAGTGCTGCACGATCACCGCGACCTCGTCCTCGGTGACGAAGGCACCCTGCATACGGGTGGGCTTGTTGGCCCCCATCGGCAGGAAGAGGCCGTCGCCCTTGCCGATCAGCTTCTCGGCGCCGGGCTGGTCGAGGATGACGCGCGAGTCCGCGAGGGACGAGGTGGCGAAGGCGAGCCGGGAGGGCACGTTGGCCTTGATCAGACCGGTGACGACGTCCACGGACGGCCGCTGTGTGGCGAGCACCAGGTGGATGCCGGCCGCGCGGGCGAGCTGGGTGATGCGCACGATCGCGTCCTCGACGTCGCGCGGCGCGACCATCATCAGGTCGGCGAGCTCGTCGACGATCACCAGGAGGTACGGGTACGGGGTCAGCTCGCGCTCACTGCCCTCGGGCAGCTTGACCTTGCCGTTCCTGATGGCCTCGTTGAAGTCGTCGATGTGCCGGAACCCGAACGCCGCGAGGTCGTCGTAGCGCAGGTCCATCTCCCGTACGACCCACTGCAGTGCCTCGGCGGCCCGCTTCGGGTTGGTGATGATCGGCGTGATCAGGTGCGGGATGCCCTCGTACGCGGTCAGCTCGACCCGCTTGGGGTCGACGAGGACCATCCGCACGTCCTCGGGGGTCGCACGGACCATGACCGAGGTGATCAGGCAGTTGATGCACGACGACTTGCCCGAACCGGTGGCGCCGGCGACGAGGACGTGCGGCATCTTCGCCAGGTTGGCCATCACATAGCCGCCCTCGACGTCCTTGCCGAGCGCGACCAGCATCGGGTGGTCGTCCTCCGCCGCGTCCGCGAGCCGCAGCACGTCACCGAGGTTGACCATCTCGCGGTCGGTGTTGGGGATCTCGATGCCGACCGCGGACTTGCCGGGGATCGGGCTGATGATCCGCACGTCCGGGCTGGCGACCGCGTAGGCGATGTTCTTGGTGAGCGCCGTGATCCGCTCGACCTTCACGGCGGGGCCGAGTTCGACCTCGTAGCGGGTGACCGTCGGCCCGCGGGTGAACCCGGTGACGGCGGCGTCGACCTTGAACTCCATGAAGACGTTCTGCAGGGAGGCGACCACCGCGTCGTTGGCGGCGCTGCGTGTCTTGCCGGGGCCGCCCCGCTCCAGGAGGTCGAGCGAGGGCAGCGAGTAGGTGATGTCCCCGGAGAGCTGGAGCTGCTCCGCGCGCGGGGGCAGCTCGCGCGGGGCGTCGGGCGCGGACTTGGTCAGGTCGGGCACGACGGACTCGACCGCCAGAGCCTCCTGCTTGGGCCGCTTGGCGCCCGGTACGGCCTTGGCCCGGGCGGCAGGTACCGGCGTCGTCTCCTCGTACCCGTCCCGCTCGACCCTGACACCCTGCGTCAGATCGGCGACCAGGGGCGAGGGCGGCATCCCGTGCAGCACGGCTCCGTCCAGCGCCGCTGCGGCGGCCGCGGCGACGTCCACCGCGTCCATCGGCCGGTTCATGTCGGGCTGCTGCGCGCCGGGCCGCCGGGGACGGCTGCGGCGCCTGGTGAGCGCCTCCTGCTCGGCGCTGTCGGGGTCGTACGACTCGGGGGCGCGCGAGCGCCTGCGCGAGCCCGCCCGCAGCCCGTCGCGCCACTGCTCGTCGTAGCGCTCCTCGTCCTCGACGAACGCGTCCTCGTCGAAGTCGGCCTGGACGATGCCGAGCTTCTGCCCGAGCAGCCGCAGCCGCTGCGGAATCGCGTTGACCGGGGTCGCCGTGACGACGAGCAGCCCGAAGATCGTGAGCAGCACGAGGAGCGGTACGGCGAGGACGTCGCCCATCGTGTACGTCAGCGGGGTGGACGCGCCCCAGCCGATGAGCCCGCCGGCATCCCTTATCGCCTGCATGCCGTCGCTGCGCGCGGGCGCCCCGCACGCGATGTGCACCTGACCGAGCACACCGATCACCAGCGCGGACAGGCCGATCACGATGCGGCCGTTCGCCTCGGGCTGCTCGGGGTGCCGGATGAGCCGGGCCGCGATGACACCGAGGAGTATCGGGACGAGAAGGTCGAGGCGGCCGAAGGCACCGGTGACCAGCATCTCGACGAGGTCGCCGACGGGGCCGCGCAGATTGGACCAGGTACCCGCCGCGACGATCAGCCCGAGGCCGAGCAGCAGGAGCGCGAGTCCGTCCTTGCGGTGCGCCGGGTCGAGCCCCTTGGCGCCCCGCCCTATGCCCCGGAAGGTGGCTCCGACGGCATGGGCGAGTCCCAGCCACAGGGCGCGTACGAGTCTGTACACGCCCGCGGTCGGGTTGGGCGCCGGCGCGGGTGCGGGCTTCTTCGCCGCGGCCCTCTTGGCAGGCGCCTTCTTGGCGACTGCCTTTTTCACGGGGGCCTTCTTCGCCGGAGCCTTCGTCGGAGCGGCCGCCTTCTTCGCGGGCGGCTTCTTGGCTGCGGACTGACGTGAGGCCATGTGTGTGAGGTTACCGGTGGAGACGACAGCGGACACGTGTGCCTACTGCTTCACCCGTTCGTGTCGCCCTTACCCGGTACCGGAACTGACGCGTCCTCATGCCGTTCCACGGCGCGGACGCGTCCGTGGGCGCGTCAGCTCTGCGACGGCACCGAGGGTGCCCCGCTCCCCGTGCCCGGCTCCAGTGCGTCAAGCGCCCTGCGCAGTCCGGTGAGTTTGCGTTCGAGATGGGCCGCGGTCGCCACCGCCGCCGCGTCGGCGGAGTCGTCGTCGAGCTGCTTGGACAGCGCCTCGGCCTGCTCCTCGACGGCCGCGAGCCGCGCCGAGAGTTCGGCGAGGAGTCCGGCGGGCTCCTTGGCGTCTCCGAGCGCCGCCTTGCCGCCACCCTCCAGCTGGAGCCTCAGCAGGGCCGCCTGCTCCCGGAGTTGGCAGTTCTTCATGTAGAGCTCGACGAAGACGGAGACCTTCGCGCGCAGCACCCACGGGTCGAAGGGCTTGGAGATGTAGTCCACCGCGCCGGCCGCGTAACCCCGGAAGGTGTGGTGCGGGCCGTGATTGATCGCGGTGAGGAAGATGATCGGGATGTCCCGGGTCCGCTCCCGCCGCTTGATGTGCGCGGCCGTCTCGAAACCGTCCATGCCCGGCATCTGGACGTCCAGCAGAATGACCGCGAAGTCGTCCGTGAGCAACGCCTTGAGCGCTTCCTCCCCGGACGATGCCCGCACCAGTGTCTGATCGAGCGCCGAGAGAATCGCCTCCAGCGCCAGCAGATTCTCCGGCCGGTCATCGACCAGGAGGATCTTGGCCTTCTGCACCATGGCCCGCCCTCCTCGCCCCGGCATGGGGCCTCCCCTGTCCGCAGGACTTGGGGAAGCACCGGGCGCCGCCCCAGGGGACGACTCCCTTGCGCCGCCCGTCCTTGTGCCGGTCATGGTAGCTGCACCCCGCCTGTCGCCACACCCTGTCACCGCGATGTCACTGTGCACGTAGCAGAAACGCGGCGGGAGACCAGAAGGTTCCCCGTATCCCGCGCTTCTACACGGCTTCGGGCACAGTCGGTTATCCGACGCCGGACCGCCGTGCCGCACGGTGTCCCCGTGTCCGGCACCGCGCGACGGCCCGCGTCACCACATCCGAGTGTGTCACCCCTCACGCATCCACTGCGCCATCACGGAGAGCAGATGATCGGGATCGACCGGCTTGGTCACATAGTCGGAGGCACCCGACTCGATCGCCTTCTCCCGGTCGCCCTTCATGGCCTTCGCCGTGAGCGCGATGATCGGCAGCCCCGCGAACTGCGGCATCCGCCGGATCGCCGTGGTCGTGGCATAGCCGTCCATCTCGGGCATCATGATGTCCATCAGAACGACCGTCACATCGTCGTGCTGCTCCAGGACCTCGATGCCCTCGCGGCCGTTCTCGGCGTACAGCACCGAGAGACCGTGCTGCTCGAGAACGCTGGTCAGCGCGAAGACATTGCGGATGTCGTCATCGACGATCAGCACCTTCTCGCCCTCGAACCGGATGCCCTGGCGCTGCTGCGGTCCCGCGTCCTGCTGACCCGCGGCCGCCCAGGGCTCCTGAGCCGCGCCCGCGGCATCGTCCGGCTGCCCGGGGACGGCACCGCGCTGCTCGGCCGTGGGCAGCGCCCTGCGGCGCCTCCTGAAGAGCGCGGCGGGACCGTTCTGGGTCTCCTGGTACGACTTCACCTCGGCGGGCATCCCCATGCCCTGCAACTCCGCCTCGGAGGCCAGCAGTTCCCCCGCCTCCAGCGCCGGCGCGAGCTGTCCGTAGCCCTGCGGCGGCAGTTCACTCGGGTGCAGCGGCAAATACAGCGTGAAGGTGGAGCCGCGACCCGGCTCGCTCTGCGCGTGGATCTCGCCGCCCAGCAGCCGGGCGATCTCCCGCGAGATGGAAAGTCCCAGACCCGTACCGCCGTACTTGCGGCTGGTCGTACCGTCCGCCTGCTTGAACGCCTCGAAGATCACCCGCATCTTGCTGGCGGCGATCCCGATACCGGTGTCGGTCACGGAGAACGCGATCAGATCGGCGTCCGCGTCCCGCAGCGACCCCGACTCCAGGAGCTGCTCACGGATGGCCACCGGCACATCCGCCCCGGCGGGCCGGATCACCAGCTCGACCGCTCCGGAGTCGGTGAACTTCACCGCGTTGGAGAGCAGGTTGCGCAGCACCTGGAGCAGGCGCTGTTCGTCGGTGTGCAGCGTGGCGGGCAGTTCCGGCGAGACCCGTACGGAGAAGTCGAGGCCCTTCTCCGCGGTCAGCGGACGGAACGTCGCCTCCACGTAGTCGACGAGCTGGACGAGCGCGATGCGGGTCGGCGACACGTCCATCTTGCCCGCCTCGACCTTCGACAGGTCGAGGATGTCGTTGATCAGCTGGAGCAGGTCGGAACCCGCGCCGTGGATCGTCTCGGCGAACTCGACCTGCTTCGGCGTGAGATTCGTGTCCGCGTTGTCGGCGAGCAGCTTGGCCAGGATCAGCAGGGAGTTGAGCGGCGTACGCAGCTCATGCGACATGTTCGCCAGGAACTCGCTCTTGTAGCGCATGGAGACCGCGAGCTGTTCGGCGCGCTCCTCCAGGACCTGCCGGGCTTCCTCGATCTCGGTGTTCTTGACCTCGATGTCGCGGTTCTGCTGGGCCAGCAGCTCGGCCTTCTCCTCCAGTTCGGCGTTCGAGTCCTGGAGTGCCTTCTGCCGGTTCTCCAACTCCGCCGAACGCTCCCGCAGTTGCTCGGTGAGCTCCTGCGACTGGCGGAGCAGCACCTCCGTCTTGGTGTTGACGGAGATGGTGTTGACGCTCGTCGCGATCATCTCGGCGATCTGGTTCAGGAAGTCCCTCTGGATCTGCGTGAACGGCGTGAAGGACGCCAGTTCGATGACCCCGAGCACAGTCCCCTCGAAGAGCACCGGCAGCACGATGACCTGCGCCGGAGGCGCCTCGCCGAGCCCGGAGGAGATCTTCAGATAGCCGCTCGGCGCGTTCTCCACGAGGATCGTGCGCTTCTCCTGGGCGGCCGTCCCGATCAGCGCCTCACCGGGCCGGAACGACGTCGGCATGGAACCCATCGAGTAGCCGTACGACCCGAGCATGCGCAGCTCGTACGCCTCCTCGTCCTCGGCCCCCGCGTCCTTGCCGTCGACCAGCGGCATCGAGAGGAAGAACGCGCCGTGCTGGGCCGAGACGACCGGCGTCAGCTCGCTCATGATCAGTGAGGCGACATCGGCGAGATCACGGCGGCCCTGCATCAGGGCGGAGATGCGGGCGAGGTTGCCCTTCAGCCAGTCCTGCTCCTTGTTGGCGATGGTGGTGTCGCGCAGGTTGGCGATCATCTTGTTGATGTAGTCCTGAAGTTCCTGGATCTCCCCGGAGGCGTCCACGTCGATCTTCAGGTTCAGGTCGCCGCGGGTCACCGCGGTCGCCACGCGCGCGATGGCGCGCACCTGCCGGGTCAGGTTCCCGGCCATCTCGTTCACCGACTCGGTGAGGTCGCGCCAGGTACCGTCGACGTCGCGGACACGCGCCTGACCGCCCAGCTGCCCTTCCGTGCCCACCTCGCGGGCGACTCGGGTGACCTCCTCGGCGAAGGACGACAGCTGGTCGACCATCGTGTTGATGGTGGTCTTGAGCTCCAGGATCTCGCCGCGCGCGTCGATGTCGATCTTCTTGGTCAGATCGCCCTTGGCGATGGCCGTGGTGACCATCGCGATGTTGCGCACCTGGCCGGTGAGGTTGGACGCCATCCCGTTCACCGACTCGGTGAGGTCCTTCCACGTGCCGGCGACTCCCGGAACGTGCGCCTGACCGCCGAGGATGCCGTCCGTACCCACCTCGCGGGCCACCTTGGTGACCTGCTCGGCGAACGAACTCAGCGTCTTCACCATGGTGTTGAAGGTGTCGGCCAGCTGCGCGACCTCGCCGCTCGCCTTGATCGTCACCGTCCGGGTCAGGTCGCCGTTGGCGACGGCCGCCGCCACCTCGGCGATGTTCCGCACCTGCATGGTCAGGTTGTAGGCCATCAGGTTGACGTTGTCGCTCAGGTCCTTCCAGATGCCCGTGACCCCGGGCACCCGCGCCTGACCGCCCAACTGGCCCTCGGTGCCCACCTCGCGGGCCACCCGGGTCACCTGCTCGGCGAACGACGACAGCTGGTCGACCATCGTGTTGACGGTGGTGACCAGCTCGAGGATCTCGCCCTTGGCGTCGACGGTGATCTTCTTGGACAGATCCCCCATGGCGACCGCGGTCGTGACCTCGGCGATGTTGCGCACCTGAATCGTCAGGTTGTTGGCCATGAAGTTCACGGACTGGGTGAGGTCCTTCCAGGTGCCGGAGACACCCTGCACCTCGGCCTGCCCGCCGAGGCGGCCCTCCGTGCCCACCTCGCGGGCCACCCGCGTCACCTGCTCGGCGAAGTTCGAGAGCTGGTCCACCATCGTGTTGAGGGTGTTCTTCAGCTCCAGGATCTCGCCGCGCGCGTCCACGTCGATCTTCTGCGACAGGTCACCGCGGGCCACCGCGGTCGCGACCTGCGCGATGTTGCGCACCTGCGCGGTCAGGTTGCCGGCCATGCCGTTCACCGAGTCGGTCAGGTCGCGCCACACACCGGCGACGCCGGGCACCTGCGCCTGACCGCCGAGGCGGCCCTCCGTGCCCACATCGCGGGCCACCCGCGTCACCTGGTCGGCGAACGCGGAGAGCTGGTCGACCATCGTGTTGATGGTGTTCTTCAGCTCCAGGATCTCGCCGCGCGCGTCCACGTCGATCTTCTGCGACAGGTCACCGCGGGCCACCGCCGTGGTGACCTGGGCGATCTGCCGCACCTGCGAAGTCAGGTTCCCCGCCATGAAGTTGACGGAGTCGGTGAGTTCCTTCCAGGTACCGGACACGCCGTCCACGCGGGCCTGACCGCCGAGGCGGCCCTCCGTGCCCACGTCACGGGCCATCCGCGTCACCTGGTCGGCGAAGCTCGACAGCTGGTCCACCATCGTGTTCACGGTGTTCTTCAGCTGGAGCATCTCGCCGGACACGTCGACGGTGACCTTCTGCGACAGATCGCCGTTGGCCACCGCCGTGGTCACCTGGGCGATGTTGCGCACCTGGCCCGTCAGGTTCTGGAACGCCGTGTTGACGGAGTCCGTGAGGTCCTTCCAGGTACCGGCCACCCCCGGAACCTGTGCCTGGCCGCCCAGTTCACCCTCGACACCGACCTCGCGCGCCACCCGCGTGACCTCGACACCGAACGACGACAGCTGGTCGACCATCGTGTTGACGGTGTTCTTCAGCTCCAGCATCTCGCCCGCGACCTCGACGCTGACCTTCTGCGACAGATCGCCGTTGGCCACCGCCGTGGTCACCGCGGCGATGTCACGCACCTGGGTCGTGAGGTTCCGGAAGACCGTGTTGACCGAGTCCGTGAGGTCCTTCCACGTTCCCGCCGCTCCCGGCACGTTCGCCTGACCGCCGAGCCGGCCCTCGCCACCGACCTCGTTGGCGACACGGGTGACCTCGTCGGCGAACGTCCGCAGCGTCTCCGTCATCTGGTTGATCGTCTCGGCGAGCTGCGCGACCTCGCCGCGCGCCGAGACGGTCACCTTCTGCGACAGGTCGCCGCTCGCGACCGCCGTGGTCACCTGCGCGATCCCGCGCACCTGGGCCGTGAGGTTGCCGGCCATGAGGTTCACCGAATCGGTGAGGTCCTTCCACACGCCGGCCACACCGGGCACCTGCGCCTGGCCACCCAGTTCACCCTCGGTACCCACCTCACGCGCGACTCGCGTCACCTCGGAGGAGAAGGAGGACAGTTGGTCCACCATCGTGTTGACGGTGTTCTTCAGCTCCAGCATCTCGCCGGCCACGTGAACCGTGACCTTCCGCGACAGGTCACCCTTGGCGACGGCCGTCGTCACGAGAGCGATGTCACGTACCTGGGCGGTGAGCCGGTACGCCATCGTGTTGACCGAGTCCGTGAGGTCCTTCCACGAACCGGACATACCGCGCACCCGGGCCTGTCCGCCCAGCTTGCCCTCGGTACCGACCTCGCTGGCCACCCGCGTGACCTCGTCGGTGAACGTCGACAACTGGTCGACCAGATTGTTGACGGTCCGCCCGACCTTCAGGAACTCACCGCGCAGCGGATGACCGTTGCCGTCCGCGGCCTGCGCGCGCAGGTCCATCCGCGGCGACAGATCGCCCTCCGCGACAGCGGACAGTACCCGGCCGACCTCGGAGACGGGTCGTACGAGATCGTCAACCAACGCGTTCGAGGCGTCGATCGCCGCCGCCCAGGACCCCTCGCAGGTGCCCGTCTCCAGCCGCTCCGTGAGCTTTCCGTCACGGCCCACCACGCGCCGCACCCGTGACAGCTCACCCGTCAGATGCAGATTCCGGTCGGCGACCTCGTTGAAGACCGCCGAGATCTCGGACATCACACCGTCACCGGAAACGGTGAGCCGCTTGCGGAAGTTGCCGTCCCGCATCGACACCAGGGCCGCCAGCAACCGGTTCAGGGCCGCCGTGTCCACCTCGGTGGTGCCATTGCGCGGTGTGCGCCCGCTCTTCGGGGACTGTCCGCCTTTCGCGCGCGTCCTACTGCCCCGCGTCGCTGCGCCAGACTCCACTGTGTCCCTCCCGCAAGGGTCGACCAATACTGCTCGGCGTACTCGGGTACTTCTGCTCGGTGTGCAGAGGAGGTACTCGACCTGCCCGGACCTTCTCCTGGAGCCTGCCCAGTGTTTCACCCCGGCTGAACCAGGCCATAACAGTTCGGCAGCTTCGCACATCGTCCGCACACCATCGGGACGGCGGCCCGGCCCTGGCCGGACGCGACGACATACACCTGTCCGAACAAAAACACCGGACTCTTCAAGACGGAAACACTGGTGACCGGCATCCGCAGGGACGGCGAAGGTAAGTAACCTTGCATGCGGCTGTCCAACCGTGCCGGTCCCGTCCGGCCTGGGCGGTGGCACGAGTACGAGCGGGCAGGCATCGGAGGGGCACCGCACCATGACCACCGGACTGCATCCTGGGGGAACGCCACAGGATCCCCGGCCGACGGGGAACCACTCTCTGCCCACGCAGGAGCGGGTCGGCCACGGAACCCCGCATGCCGACAGCCGGACAAGGAGTTCTGTGATCACCGCGCGCGCGGCCGCCAGTTTCGAGCCCGTTGGACGGTCCGTCGCGACCGCCCGCTCGTTCGTCCGGGACACTCTCCAGGGCTGGGGCTTCGCCGACGTCGTCGACGACGCCGTCGTTCTGACCAGCGAACTGGTCACCAATGCCGTCGTGCACGCGGGCACCTCCGCCGACGTTCTGTGTCTGCGCAGCGACGACGGCGTACGCATCGAGGTGGCGGATCACTACCCGGAACGCGAGATCCCACTCCAGGGAACGGCCGTCAACATGGGCAGCCCCGACCGCGAGGGCGGCCGCGGCCTCCAACTGTGCGCGGCCCTGGCCGGCCGCTGGGGTGTCGAGTACACACCCACCCACAAACAGGTCTGGTTCCAGCTCGACCTCCCCGAGCGCGCGGTCGGCACCCGCGCCGCCGGCCCTGCGCTCCCGGCCCACCTCCTCCCCCTGGCCGACGGCCGCGTGCGCGTGGCGGTCGTCCAGATCGACCGCACGGGCTCCATCAACGCCTGGAACGAAGACGCCGAGGAGCTCTTCGGCTACGCGGCCGAGCAGGTCACCGGCAAGCCGCTCACCGACTTCGCGGCCTGGCCGCACACCCCCGGCACCAGCACCGGCATCGTCGAGGCCCTCCAGCTCTCCCGCTGGGAAGGCAGCTACGGCATCCGCTGCGCCGACGGCCGCGTCACGCCGGTGTACGCCTCACACCTGCGGGTCCGCGACACGAGCGGCGAACCCTCCACCGTCTGCCTCCTGGTCCGCGACCACGAACGCGCCGTCCTGCAGACCCCGTTGCGCCTGCCCGCCTCCGACTCGGGCAGCAGCGCCGAGGGCCAGGCCACGGACCCGTTCGAGGTCTTCATCGGTTCACCGGCCCCGGACGACCTCGACGGCCTGCTCCAGCGCACGGTGGAGCGCGCCCGCGACATGCTCGACGGCGACTCCGCCTTCCTGCTCCTCGCGACCGACGACGAAACGGAGTTGGAGGTACGCGCCTCCACGGGCCTGCCCTCCGCGCGCCAGCGCTTCGCCCGCGTCCCCGTCGAAGCGGGCCCCGGACGCTACGGCTCGGCCAGGATGCCCGCCGTCCACGAGGACCTGACGGTCGTCCCCGGCGCCGTACCGCTCCTCGGCGGTACCGGCATGCGCTCGGTCGTCACGGTCCCGCTGAAGGTGGAAGGCCGCCTCACCGGCTCCCTCGGCGTCGCGGCCGAATCGCCCGGCCGCTACTCGAACGAGGAGGCCCTGCGCCTCCAGTTCGCCGCCGACCGCATCGCCCTGGCGGTGGAATCGGCCCGCCTCGGCGAGCTGGAACGCCTGCGCCGCGGCTCGCTGTCCTTCCTCGTCGAGGCTTCCGACCTGCTCGCCGGCACACTGGACCGCGACCAGACCCTCGCCCTCATGGCCCAGATGACGGTTCCGACCCTGGCCACCTGGTGCGCCGTCTACACGATCGCCGACCAGGCCTCCGAGCCGTACCTCTCGTACGTCCTGCACGAGGACGAGGAACGCATCGACGGCCTCAAGGCGTTGCTCTCGAAGATCGCCCCGCCGGATCCGGTGACGACCCCGGGCGCCCGCGTCTGGTCGGCCCCCGCCGCGGCGGCCCACGAGGCGGCCCTGCGGACCTCCATCCGCAGCCTGAGCCTCGGCGAGCAGGCCTCGATGACCTCTGGCATCGGTACGACGCTGGCGACGGCCGCGGCGGTCGGCGGCGAGACCGTCGTCCTCCCCCTGGTGGCCCGCAACCGTGTCATCGGCATGCTGACCCTCGGCAAGCCGTCGGACGAACACTTCCGCCAGGAGATCCTGGAGCTGGCCGAGGACCTCTCCCGGCGAGCGGCCCTCGCGCTGGACAACGCCCGCCTGTACTCGGAGCGCACGGCCATCAGCCAGTCCCTCCAGCGCAGCCTCCTGCCCCCGGAACTCCCCCACATCGAGGGCGTCGAGGTCGAGGTCATCTACCGCGCGGCCGGCGAGGGCAACGAAGTCGGCGGCGACTTCTACGACCTCTTCCCGATCCGCGACGGCGCGTACGGCTTCGCCATCGGCGACGTCTGCGGCACGGGCCCGGAGGCGGCGGCGGTCACCGGCCTGGCCCGGCACGCACTGCGCCTGCTGGCCCGCGAGGGCTACGGCGGCCCCGCGGTCCTGGAGCGGCTGAACTCCGCGATCCTCGACGAGGGCGCCCGCAGCCGCTTCCTGACCCTCCTCTACGGCGAGTTGTGGCCCCAGGAGGACGGCAGTGCCGTCCTGAAGGTCGTCTGCGCCGGCCACCCGCTGCCGCTGCGCCTGCGCCAGGACGGCACGGTCGAACCGGCGGCCGAGCCGCAGCCGCTGCTCGGTGTCATGGAGGACCTGGAGCTGTACGAGCAGACGGTCACGCTGGATCCGGGCGATGTCCTGCTCTGCGTCACGGACGGCGTCACGGAGCGCCGCGAGGGCACCCGCATGCTCGGTGACGACGGCCTCGCGGACGTCCTCACCACGTGTACGGGCCTGACGGCCGGCGCCGTCGCCGCGCGCATCATGCGCGCTGTGGAACGCTTCGCCTCCGACGCCCCGTCGGACGACATGGCGATCCTGGCGATGCGGGTTCCGGGCCTCCAGACGGACTGAGGTCCCGTCGGCCCCGGACATGCGAAAGGCCCCCGCCCACAAGGGCGGAGGCCTTTTCTGCTGGAGCCCCCCAACGGAATCGAACCGTTGACCTTCTCCTTACCATGGAGACGCTCTGCCGACTGAGCTAGGGGGGCCTGTCACCTTCGAGGTTTCCCTCGCGGCAACGAAATAGATCATACCCCGAACCGAACCGTGCTCCCAACCAGTCCGGCACCGACCGATTCGGCCGGATCAGAAGGCCGGCTGCAGCAATCCGCCGAGCGCGTTGCACGCGGAGACGATCCGCTGCATCTCCCGCTTCGTCAACGTCCCGTCCACAGGCAGCGAAAGCGTCTCGTCCGCGGCCCGCTCGGTCTCGGGAAGGTGTACGTCCCGTCGGAACCCGGGCACACGGTGGACCGGCGTCTTCACCGGCACCCGGCACTCAACTCCCCTGGCCCGCACGGCCCGTGCGAACGCGTCCCGGTCCGGCCGCCCGTTGCCCGGCACGCGCACGACGTACTGCTGGTAGGTGTGCCCGTCGCCGCTGTCGGGTGTCCGCACGCCGCTCAGCCGTGCGTCGAGATAGGCGGCCCGCTGCCTGCGCTGCGCGATCTCGTCGTACGGCGCTTCGGACTCGCCCTGTTCCAGCACCAGCAGCCCATGCCGCTGTCCGAGTTCCCGCAGCCGCACCATGCCGGCCGTCCGCCCGAAGCGGTGCACGACAACGACCGCCGCCGACCGGGGCGTCACGGCGGCCTCGATCGCACGAGGGTCGAGGCAGTACGTCAGCGGGTCTATGTCGGCGAAGACGGCCGTGGCGCCGGCCTGGGTCACGGCGTCGGCGACCTCCACGTTCCCGAAGGCCGGCACGATGACCTCGTCACCGGCTCCGACGCCCGCGGCCCTGAGCATTGCAGCAGTACTCATGCTGTGGATATTTGTCGCGCAACGTGAACTGCAAGTGACGCAAAACAAAAAAGAGCTGGTCCCTGAACCGAAGTTCAGGGACCAGCTCTCTAATTTTAGTTCGGCGGCGTCCTACTCTCCCACAGGGTCCCCCCTGCAGTACCATCGGCGCTGTGAGGCTTAGCTTCCGGGTTCGGAATGTAACCGGGCGTTTCCCTCACGCTATGACCACCGAAACACTATGAAACTGTCAACCGGAGCCGTGGCATGGCTACGACGGTTGTTCGTGGTTTCAGAACCAACACAGTGGACGCGAGCAACTGAGGACAAGCCCTCGGCCTATTAGTACCAGTCACCTCCAGCGGTTGCCCGCCTTCCAGATCTGGCCTATCAACCCAGTCGTCTACTGGGAGCCTTAACCCCTCAAGGGGGTGGGAATACTCATCTCGAAGCAGGCTTCCCGCTTAGATGCTTTCAGCGGTTATCCCTCCCGAACGTAGCCAACCAGCCATGCCCTTGGCAGGACAACTGGCACACCAGAGGTTCGTCCGTCCCGGTCCTCTCGTACTAGGGACAGCCCTTCTCAATATTCCTACGCGCACAGCGGATAGGGACCGAACTGTCTCACGACGTTCTAAACCCAGCTCGCGTACCGCTTTAATGGGCGAACAGCCCAACCCTTGGGACCGACTCCAGCCCCAGGATGCGACGAGCCGACATCGAGGTGCCAAACCATCCCGTCGATATGGACTCTTGGGGAAGATCAGCCTGTTATCCCCGGGGTACCTTTTATCCGTTGAGCGACGGCGCTTCCACAAGCCACCGCCGGATCACTAGTCCCGACTTTCGTCCCTGCTCGACCCGTCGGTCTCACAGTCAAGCTCCCTTGTGCACTTACACTCAACACCTGATTACCAACCAGGCTGAGGGAACCTTTGGGCGCCTCCGTTACTCTTTAGGAGGCAACCGCCCCAGTTAAACTACCCATCAGACACTGTCCCTGATCCGGATCACGGACCCAGGTTAGACATCCAGCACGACCAGAGTGGTATTTCAACGGCGACTCCACACGGGCTGGCGCCCGCACTTCACAGTCTCCCACCTATCCTACACAAGCCGAACCGAACACCAATATCAAACTGTAGTAAAGGTCCCGGGGTCTTTCCGTCCTGCTGCGCGAAACGAGCATCTTTACTCGTAGTGCAATTTCACCGGGCCTATGGTTGAGACAGTCGAGAAGTCGTTACGCCATTCGTGCAGGTCGGAACTTACCCGACAAGGAATTTCGCTACCTTAGGATGGTTATAGTTACCACCGCCGTTTACTGGCGCTTAAGTTCTCAGCTTCGCCACACCGAAATGTGACTAACCGGTCCCCTTAACGTTCCAGCACCGGGCAGGCGTCAGTCCGTATACATCGCCTTACGGCTTCGCACGGACCTGTGTTTTTAGTAAACAGTCGCTTCTCGCTGGTCTCTGCGGCCACCCCCAGCTCACCGAGTAAATCGGATCACCAGTGATGGCCCCCCTTCTCCCGAAGTTACGGGGGCATTTTGCCGAGTTCCTTAACCATAGTTCACCCGAACGCCTCGGTATTCTCTACCTGACCACCTGAGTCGGTTTAGGGTACGGGCCGCCATGAAACTCGCTAGAGGCTTTTCTCGACAGCATAGGATCATCCACTTCACCACAATCGGCTCGGCATCAGGTCTCAGCCTTGATGTGTGACGGAT